>NZ_JALNYM010000003.1 GCF_023229925.1 Acidithiobacillus sp.
AACAGGACCGTGAAACGCTGCAGCGCCTATGATAGTTGAGGGCCTCCCTCCGCGAAAGTCGGTCACCGCCAGACACCTATACCCAACAACCCCGACTCTCTACTCTGAGACGGGGTTGTTTTTTGTGATTATCCGCAGGAATGCCGCGGATCCTCCTATACGCGAATTTAAACGACCTGTCCCGCTGCCTGTCCTGATGCCCAAGCCCACTGGAAGTTGTAGCCGCCGAGCCAGCCGGTGACGTCGACCACTTCGCCGATGAAATACAGGCCGGGCACCAGCTTAGACTGCAAAGTGCTGGAGGATAGCCCGTCGGTATCGACGCCGCGCAGCGTGACTTCCGCGGTGCGGTAGCCTTCGGTGCCGCTGGGGGTGATGGGCCATGCGTTGAGCTGACTGCCGATCAGTCTAAGCTCCGCGCTGCGGTATTGCTGCATCGGCCGACTGTCGAACCACTGCTCGCAGAGGCGCTGCGCCAGCCGTTTCGGCAGCGCGTCGCCGAGCACGGCTTTAAGTGCGGCGAGTGGTCGTGCCGTGCGCTGTTCCAACAGCCATTCACCTACGTCCTGGTCCGGGAACAGGTCAATATGCAGGTGGTCTCCAGGTTGCCAGAAGGAGGAAATTTGCAGGATAGAGGGACCGCTGAGCCCACGATGGGTGAACAGGAGGCCTCCGCGGAAACTCCGCCTGGCCACACTGGTTTCCACTTCCGGTAAAGTGACGCCAGCCAGATCCTTATAATGCGCCTGATGGCTGCCACTCAGCGTCAGTGGCACTAATCCCGGGCGGGTGGGCAGCACGTCGTGACCAAACTGGCGGGCGATGTCGTAGCCAAAACCTGTGGCACCCATACTGGGAATGGAGAGGCCACCGGTGGCAACGACCAGTGCTTCGGTCTGCACCTCGCCGCGCGTGGTGCGCAGGTTGAAGCCCTGAGCTATTTTATGAATGCGGTCGATGTGGTAACCGGTTTCAATCGTCACGTCGGCCGCGGCGCACTCGTTCAGCAGCATCTGTACGATCTGCCTGGATGAGCCATCGCAGAACAACTGGCCGAGTTCCTTTTCGTGAAAGGCGATGCCGTGTTTCTCCACGAGTGCGATGAAGTCCGCGGGTGTATAGCGCGCCAGCGCAGACTTGGGAAAATGGGGGTTGCTGCAGAGGTATTGCGCTGGCGTTACCCCGAGGTTGGTGAAATTGCAGTGGCCGCCGCCAGACATCAGGATTTTCTTACCAACTTTGTTGGCATGGTCGACCACCAGCACGCGCCGCCCGCGCTGGCCAGCGGCGATCGCGCACATGAGCCCGGCGGCACCTGCGCCGATGATCAGCACATCTACCTTCACCGGTTTACCGCGGATTCAATGCGTGACATAGATCGTCGTTGATGCACATTATTTCTTATTTCCTTGATTATACGACTCGAACATTTGTCCCGGATCCTTGCGGCAGAAGGGCGCCGTTCAGAAAATTCGCCTTCTGCTCATTTTTTGTTTTGCCATGATGACGAATATTTATAGATTATCAAAGAAAATTGTTGGCTTTTGGGCCCCAATCCTGCCGACCCATATACCTGCTTCTTGACAATACCAACCGGTCGGTCTTATATAGAGGTCCATGCTGAAATGTTACGGAGACCGATATGGAAGTTATTGCTGCGGTAAGAAATCGTCGTGCCGTAAAATCCTTCGATCCACATCATAAAATGTCCGATGAAACACGAAAGGCGCTGTTGGAGGCAGCGGTGTTGGCACCTAGTGCATATAACATTCAGCATTGGCGGATCGTAGACGTGCGGGACCCTGCGCAGCGGGTGGCTATTCGTGAAGTGGCCTGGGGCCAAGCGCAGGTGACAGATGCTTCCGCGCTCTATGTGCTGTGTGCCGACCTCAACGCCTGGCAGGAAGAGCCCCAGCGGTACTGGGCGACATCGCCGCAGATGGTGCAGGACTTTTTGTTGCCAAAACTGGATGAATATTATCGCGGCAAGCCGGAGACGGCGCGCGATGAGGCGATGCGCACGCTGGGTATTTTTGGCATGACCCTGATGCTGGTGGCGCAGGAATTGGGCTACGATTCCTGTCCCATGGACGGCTTTGATTTCGACGCGGTGGCAAAGATTATTCGTTTGCCGGCAGACTTTGCCATCGGCTATATGGTGGCGATCGGCAAGGGTACAGGTAATGCTTGGCCGAGTAACCGGGAACCTGTGGAGAAACTGGTATCTATCGATCATTTTTGAGCCCTGGACAAATCGTCGCGGAGGCAAATGTATTCATGTTCTATACTCATAATTCACTATACCGAGCAGGGGACCACCTGCGGGAGAGTTAAGAATGCCTGTCAATGAAGGAACTGCGGATCGGATTATTCGGGTGGTTGTGGGGTTGGCCATTATTGTAGTGCTGGCTGTTTTTCTACCGGGCGCGAACAAATGGTGGGCGTTGGTGGGTTTGGTGCCGCTTATTACCGGGTTTACCGGTTTTTGCGCGCTGTATACTTTGTTGGGCATCAAGACTTGCCCGATGAAGCCGCGAGCAAAATCTTAATCCGTTAAGTACGATTTCTCGGTGTTTCAGGGCGCTGCATGGAAAGGCGCGGCGGCGACCGCGCCTTTCCTGTCAAGAGCTTCTGTCCGGTTGATCTGCATTTCCGCCCACATAGCTTTATCAGCGACAGATGGACCTCCCGGGCTTACGGGCTACGCCGCGAAGGGGTAGCCGCACCTGGTGTTCTATCTCGAGCACCCGGATCGGATCATGTCGACGTTTGGCGCGTCTTACACGGCCAACCCGTGATCCTTGCTTGAATGCAGAGTTTCGACTCTCACGAATTTCATTGGGTAGCAGTCTGCGAGTGCGCAAATACCTTGACATCTGCCCCCATCATCGCTAATCTCCCGCCCCTCAGTGAAAAACCCGAAGCCGGAGTTTTGTGATGAAGACCTATTCTGCCAAGTCTCATGAAGTGCAAGGAGACTGGTTCGTGGTGGATGCCACCGATAAAGTCCTGGGCCGCCTTTCTGTAGAGCTGGCTAAACGTTTACGTGGCAAGCATAAGCCCGAGTACACGCCCCATGCCGATACCGGCGATTACATTGTCGTCATCAATGCCGACAAAATCGCGGTCACCGGCAACAAGGCCAAAGACAAAATCTATTACCATCATACCGGCTACGTCGGCAACCTGAAGAGTGCCTCCTTTGAAAAGATGATGGAGACCAATCCAGAGCGGGTTATCGAAATCGCGGTCAAGGGCATGCTGCCCAAGAATCCGCTGGGTCGGGCAATGTTCAAGAAGCTCAAGGTCTACACCGGCTCCGAGCATCCTCATTCGGCGCAGCAGCCGCAGCCCCTGAACGTTTAAGGCGAAGACTCTATGGAACAATATTACGGTACCGGTCGGCGTAAAAGTGCAACTGCCCGCGTGTATTTGCGCCGTGGCTCTGGCAAGATCGTCATCAACAAGCGCACCCTGGAAGACTACTTTGGCCGGGAGACCTCGCGCATGGTGGTCATGCAGCCCTTGGAGTTGACTGGTCATGGTGGCCAGTTCGACATTCTCGTGAATGTGAGCGGTGGTGGTGCCAGTGGTCAGGCCGGAGCGATCCGCCATGGCATCACCCGCGCCCTCATGGTTTATGATGAAGCCTTGCGCCGCCCCTTGCGCAGCGCTGGTTTCGTCACCCGTGACGCGCGCGAAGTGGAACGAAAGAAGGTCGGCAAGCATAAGGCCCGGCGTAGTCACCAGTTCTCCAAGCGTTAATCACCGCGCTTCGGACTGGGAAACAAGCCGCCTTCGGGCGGCTTTTTCTGTTATAACTCAAAAATGGAGAAACGCATGATTCGCGCAGGTATTGTCGGTGGTACGGGGTATACCGGGGTGGAGTTGCTTCGTTTGCTGCTGCCGCATCCGGAAGTCGAGGTGGTGGCCATCACTTCCCGTGCTGAGGCCGGGCAGCGTGTGGATACGCATTTCCCCAATCTGCGCGGTCACTGCGACCTGTATTACACCATGCCCGATCCGGCGCTGTTGGGTGAGCTCGATGTCGTCTTTTTCGCAACGCCTCATGGGGTGGCGATGGATGGCGCGCCGGAACTTTTGGCCAAAGGCGTGCGGGTCATTGATCTGGGTGCCGATTTCCGCTTGCCCGATGCGGAAGTCTTTGCTCAGTGGTACGGCATGTCTCACCGTGCGCCCGAAGCGCTGGCAGAAGCCTGCTATGGCTTACCGGAGTACTATCGGGCCAAGATTAGTGCGGCGCGACTCATTGCCAATCCAGGCTGTTATCCCACGGCGGTCATCCTCGGCTTGGCGCCTCTGTTGGCCGAGGGCTTGCTGCGGGAGGATACGCTGATCGCGGATTGCAAGTCTGGCGTCAGCGGAGCAGGTCGTGCCGCTAAGGTAGACCTGATTCTCCCTGAAGCGGCGGATAGCGTCAGCGCCTACGGTGTCAGCGGTCACAGGCATCGGCCGGAAATTGAGGCTGTACTCTCCGATATCAGTGGCACCCGGCTGGAGCTGCAGTTCACGCCCCACCTCATGCCCATGATCCGCGGCATCCACGCTACCCTTTACGGGCGGCTGCGCCAGCCCGTGAGCGATGCGGCGCTACAGGACTTGTTCATCACCCGTTACGCCGGTGAGCCCTTTGTAGATGTCTTGTCCTTCGGCAGTTGCCCGGCTACACGTTCGGTGCGCGGTGCCAACATTTGTCGAATCGCCGTCCACCAGCCGCGGCCGGGGCTGGTGGTCGTTCTCTCGGTCATCGACAATTTGGTTAAAGGGGCGGCCGGACAAGCGGTACAGAATATGAATCGGTTGTTCTCCCTGCCGGAGGATATGGGGTTGGCGCACATCGCCTTGTTGCCATAAGGCCGCAATACGCTCGGCAATTGGCGACAATGTAACCCATTGAAAAGTAAATATAACGCCGGATACGCTTCCGGATCTGTAGCCATTTTTCCATAGCAATATAACGCAACATATTGAAAAACATATGAAATGACCTTGGCATCAATGTTGCGTAGCATATGGTCCGCCCTGAAGCCGACGTTGGCAGGCGTTCGGGTAAGGGCGTGATACACGACAACCCGCTGATGATTGAATCCGGGTAAATCGCTACCTAAGACAAGGAGTTTATTATGATTAAGTCGTCGGCTTTCGGCATCCGTCAGCTGGTACTTGCCGCCAGTGCGGCGCTACTGTGCGGTCTGACTAGCGTTTCCGCTTGGGCGGACGGTGATCTATCGCTCGGGCTTGCTGTTCCTGGGCTGAGCGTGTTTCTCGGTGATCCACTAGCCTACTACGCGCCGCCCCCACCTCCACCACCACCGGGTTATTACGTGGCAGCGATGCCCGCCAGAGTTTATGGCCCTCGCCCCCGGGTGCGCCGCGGGCCACCTCCATGGGCAGGGCGATGGCGGCATGATGATGGGGATCGCTGAATGACGCGGTGGAATTCTGGTCTAATCGTTCTACGATGGCAGAACGATGAATAGGAGCAGCAGATGATCTTGAAAAATGTAAGTACTGTTTCAGTTGGGCGGCGTTGGATGCTCGCGCTGGCCGTTTGTGTTGTGGCCCTGGACGGCTGCGCCAATATGAGCCCCACCGGTCAGCGTGCTCTGAGTGGTGGGGCCATTGGTGCTGCCGGTGGCGCGATTCTTGGCACTGTGGCTGCAGGCAATCCGGCCGTCGGCGCAGCGGTTGGTGGCGCTGTTGGTGCTGGTGTGGGTGCGGCACTTCCCGACATTGAGCGCACCCTTAACGGCAATTAAAATGCTACCTGTTGTATGAGGCCCCTGCTTCTGTGCCGAAGTGGGGACTTTTTTGCGCTTGGACGTTGGCAATCTAGCCAATATTAGATATGAAAAAAACAACAAAATGTCGCACCAGCATAGTGCGCATCGCTCCGTAGCGCCCTGTAGTGGTGCAGGCGTTTAAGGGGCGAATGCTAAAAACAGTGATTAACATATTGATAATAAAATTAAACGCGGCATTTCTGGTTTGTGTTGTTGATGGCATGCTATTTGCTATTTGGCAACAGTGGTTGATTTTTTCATACAAACTCAAGGAGTCGTCATGTCGCAAAACCGTATTTCCCAATCTTCCCGCCTGTTGCTGCACCGCTCGGTTTTGGCCGCCACCGCCCTGAGCCTTTCTATGATCACCGGGGTGGCTCAGGCCAGTCCCCTGTCCATGCCCGCCCCCCTGACCTTTAGTGCCGGCCCTCTCGGTAAGCTGGATGTACAGGGTATTGCCAGTGGTATGGCTTTTTACCAGGATAATCCACCCGCTATCTCTGGGCTCGGTGGTAAATACACCGGTACCGATATCAGTAATGGTATGGTCATCGTCCAGAAAAACACAGGTCCACTGCAATTTTACATTCAAGCGGGTGTTTACAACTTCCCAACAGTGAGTGTTCCCTTCACATCCACGGGCTCTACCGTCAGTAGTGAATTCGGTGCATTGCCCGTTGCCTATCTCAAATATGCGCCCACTGCCAATTTCTCTATGGAAATTGGTAAGCTGCCGACGTTGATCGGTGCGGAATCTGGCTTTACTTACCAGAACATCAATATCCAGCGTGGCCTGTTGTGGAATGTTGAACCCATCGTGAGCCGAGGCATACAGTTTAACTATACTGCTGGTCCCGTTAGCGCCTCGGTTTCGTGGAACGATGGTTATTATTCCAATCGTTTTAACTGGGTAACTGGATTGGTCAGTTATGCTATTGATTCTTCAAATACCGTAAGCGCTTACGCAGGCGGCAATTTAGGTAACTCGGCAGGTTACTCGCCCAACAGCTACTCCAACGCTAACATTGTTGACGGTGCGGATGATAGTGATATCTATGGGCTGATGTACGAGTACTCATCCGGTCCTTGGATGATTGAGCCTTATGTTCAGTATATGTATACGCCGTCGCATCCCTTTTTGAGGATCAACACTAGTTCCGCCAATTACGGTGCAGCGTTGTTGGCTGATTATAGCTTTACCAATACCGTTTCGCTCGCGGGTCGTGTGGAATATCTCGCGGCAGACAATGGTGGAGCGTCTGGTGGCGGAGCGGCGGGAAGTGTCACTGGTTTTGGTCCTGGTTCTCATGCCTGGTCGTTTACGTTGACTCCTACCTATCAGGATGGTGGCTTCTTCGCACGCGCAGATCTGTCGTATGTCAAAGCGTCAGAGCCCTACGGGTGGGTGGGAACTATCGGGACCAATGGCACCAACACTACCCAGCTTCGCGGCATGTTAGAAACGGGCTTCATGTTCTGAATCCCACCCCCCAACAATAGCCCCGATCCCTTCGGGGCTGCCTTGCTGAGAAACCCGCCACAGACGTTGGGCGGGTTTTATGCGTCCTGGAGGCGGGTTTTTTGCCTCGTATGCGCCATATCGGTGAATAATGCACCAACGCAATACGCTTTTGCGTCATCCTGGGGCAATTGTTGCCAGATGCGGGTGAATATGCTTGATTTTGCGGGCAGATGTGATGGCATTAATTTTGCTTAATATGTGGTGCAGGATGGTGAACTTGTCCTGATTGCGTACCCTCCTCTAGCAATATTCATGGGCGGCCCTCCCGCCCCTTTTTTGTGTGTCTTGCATCATTCCAAATATTTCCTCCCTGTTATAAACTGAGTCAAATTTTAGTTTGAGACCGTCCCTGCGGGCGCGATGGTGCTTTATTTACGAGCACTCTTGACGTTTTGCCGTGCCCTGGGCCATCATTCCCAAGACTTTGCTCTCAACATTCACCCGCGACCTGCATCCCCGCGATGCGGTCCATAATTTTGCCTGGGAGGACCATGAACGCCACGGACCAGAAGCGCCTGTTGCGTGAAATGCTTTTTGCCCGCCGTTTTGAGGAACGTTGCGCGGAGGCCTATCACGAACGCCAGATCGGCGGTTTTTTGCACCTCTATCCCGGTGAAGAGGCCTGCGCGATCGGCGTACTGGAAAAGGCCCGTACCGGTTCGGATTATGTGGTGACCGGTTATCGCGACCACATTCATGCGCTGAAGTCGGGGATGGATCCCAAGGCGCTGATGGCCGAACTCTTCGGCAAAGAAGCGGGTTGCTCCAAGGGCCGCGGCGGTTCCATGCATCTCTTCGATCCCGAGGTGCGTTTCATGGGTGGCTACGCGCTGGTTGGCGGACCCTTTCCGCTGGCGGCCGGTTTTGCTAAGACCATCCAGTTGCGTGGCGGTGATGAAATCTCCATCTGCTTCCTGGGCGATGGTGCTAATAATCAGGGCACTTTTCATGAGACCATGAACATGGCCAGTCTATGGAATCTGCCGGTGCTCTTTGTCTGCGAAAACAATCTGTATGGTATTGGTACAGCCATAGAGCGCTCGACGGTGGAAATCAATCAATACAAGCGTGTGGCCCCTTACGGTATTGAAGCAGCGCAGTGCGACGGTCAGGACATTGATGTGGTCATGGCTCACGCTGAAAGGGCGGTGCAGCATGTGCGCGAGCAGCGCAAACCCTACTTTCTGGAGTTGATGACCTACCGTCTGCGTGGTCATTCCATGTCGGATTCTGGTGCTTACCGCTCCAAAGAAGAGGTGGAGGAATGGGCACAGCGCGATCCTATCGGTATCTATAAGCGCCGTCTGGTGGAGGCCGGGGTAGTCAGGGAGGACGAGTTCCACGCTATGGACAAGGCCATTCTGGACGAGATCGAAGATGAGATCGTGCGTTTCGCCGCCGAGAGCCCGGAGCCGCGCGTCGAAGACGTCGCCCGTTATGTGTATACAGAAGGAGACAGCAGCCATGGCTGAAATGATGTATTGGCAGGGTATCCTGCGTGCCCACGATGAAGAAATGGCGCGGGACCCTCTGGTTTTTGCCATGGGTGAGGATATCGGCGTCGCTGGTGGTACCTACAAGGCAACCAGCGGCCTTTTTGCCAAGTACGGCGAGCAACGGGTGATCGACACTCCCATCTCCGAAAATAGCTACACCGGCATCGGTGTGGGCGCCGCCATGGTCGGGGCTCGTCCTATCGTCGAAATTATGAGCGTCAATTTTGCCTGGTTGGCGATGGATCAGCTCATGAATAATGCGGCGAAAATCCATTACATGTCTGGTGGTCGTATCCGTTGCCCCTTCGTGATGCGGGTGCCGGGGGGCACGGCGCACCAGTTGGGCGCCCAGCATTCGGCGCGCATGGAGAAAGTCTTCATGGGTATCTCCGGTCTGCGGGTGGTAACCCCGGCAACCCCGAGCGACGCTTATGGTCTGTTGAAAAGCGCCGTGCGTTGCGATGACCCGGTGGTGATCATTGAGCACGAGAGCATGTATAACCTCAAGGGCGAGATACCGGACGAGGAATTCTTCACTCCGCTGGAAGGGGTAGAAGTGATGCGTTCGGGTGAGGATATCAGCATTTTTGCCTACAATATTAGTGTGCACTGGGCGCTGGATGCGGCACAGAAACTGGCAGAGGAGCATGGCATTGATGCTGAAGTCATCAATCTGCGAGCACTCAAACCCATGGATCGCGCCGGTATCGCGGCCAGCGTGCACAAGACCCATCGAGCCATTGTGGTCGAAGAAGACGAAGCCCCGGTGGGCGTGGGTTCTGAGGTGATTGCGATCCTCAATGAGGAATGCTTCTTCGATCTGGATGCCGCGCCGGTGCGGGTGCATGCCTTGGATGTGCCCATTCCTTATAATCGCCGTTTAGAAAAGGCGGCGATCCCCAATGCCGGGGATGTGGTCGCCGCTGTGCGGAAGATGCTGGGCCGATAAGGTTCCGGCGACTGTTCTAGTGGTTGACCGTGGCGTATTCTTCGGATGGTGTCACGACTTCCCTCTCAATCTCGGGTTGACTCAATAATGGTGAAACATGGCTGAACCTTACGTCATCAAGATGCCGCAACTTTCCGACACCATGACCGAAGGTGTTCTCGTTTCTTGGGAGAAGCCCGTGGGTGCGCGGGTGGAGCGCGGTGACGTGGTGGCGACGGTGGAAACTGATAAGGCCATCATGGACGTGGAAGTCTTTCGTGCAGGTTACCTTTCCGGTCCGTTGGTGGCGGCAGATGTGGTGGTACCGGTTGGCGAGCCTATCGCTTGGCTGGTGGAGTCGCCGGATCAGGTGCGCCACGAAAGCGCTGTATCCAGCACCAGTACGGCAAGCCAAACCAGTTCTGCTGCACCGACAGCAATCCCTATGTCCGCCGTAGCCGCTGCCATGCCTCCTGCTCTGGTATCGGATGCATATCCGGCGGCACGTCCGCGGCAGGGCGCGGCCAGCCCCTTCGCTCGGCAATTGGCGGGCCAGCAAGGGGTGGATATCAACGGCTTGCGCGGCACGGGTCCGGGAGGGGTGATTGTCGCTGCCGACGTCCTTGCGGCTGGCGGCGATGCGACACCGGTCGCGCCCGCACGTCCTACGGAGCCGGCGGTGCCTGGCAATGGCCGCGCCATGACGGCCATCGAAAAGGCAATCAGTCAGGCGATGGTCGCTTCTCTGAGTATCCCCGTTTTTCATGTTACCGTGCAGGCCAAACCCGAGGCATTGATTCGCGCCGCCAAGGCGCACAAAGTCTCTGTTACTGTAGCTATTGCCAAGGCCGCTTCGCAGGCGCTGAGTAAGCATCCCTTGGTGAATTCCGCTTATCAGCCCGCAGATAAGATTGTCGAACGTAGCCAGCATGACATCGGCATTGCGGCAACCACGGAGGATGGCGGGTTGGTGGTGCCGGTGCTACGTGGTGTGGAAGGCAAAGGCCTTGACCAGTTGCAAGCAGAATGGACTCCTCTGGTAGAGAAGGCGCGCAAACGTCGTCTGAGTCCGCCTGAATATACGAACCCGACTTTTACGATCTCCAATATGGGCATGTACGGCATCGCCCAGTTCGATGCTATCGTCACTCCGGGCACGGCGGCCATCATTGCTATCGCCGGGAATGGCCCCGAGGGTATGCCTATCACCATTACTGCGGATCATCGGGTGGTGAACGGCGCTGAGGCGGCTCTGTTTCTCAAAGAACTGAAGCAGGCGATTGAGCATCCTGAAGCATGGCTGGGCAGCACCGGGCCGGTGATTCCCGAAGGGGATTATGACGTGCAGGTGCTGGTCATCGGCGCAGGCCCCGGCGGTGAAGATTGCGCCCGCGAACTGGTGGAGAATGGCATCAAGGTGGCTATGGTTAATAACGCACCGCTGCCCGGTGGCGAGTGCCTCTGGCGCGGTTGTATCCCTTCTAAGGCTTGGCGCGCCGCTGCGGACCGTATTCGTGACCGTGAGCACGATGCCGCCATGGGACTTACTCTCGGCACTCCGAAGTTGGACTGGGGGCAACTGGAGCAGCATCGACGTGGCATTCTCCAGACGCGCGGGGAAATGGCGCTGAAAACTGATCAGGGCATGAAGATTCAGGTGCTGGAGGGCTACGCCCGCTTCACCGACGCGCATAGTGTCGAAATTAGCGGTAAAGATGCGCGGACTCTGACTTTTGGTGCTTGTGTCATTGCTACGGGGGCTCCTGCCTTTGTGCCGCCGATTCCCGGTATCCAGGAGGCGTTAAAGAAGGGCGCCGCCGTGACTTCTGATACGGTCTGGGACCTGCAACAGCCCCCCAAGTGCCTCTGTGTCATCGGTGCCGGAGCCATAGGGATGGAGATGGCGCAGATGTTCCATGACTTCGGCGCCGAAGTGCGGGTGCTGGAAGCCTTGCCCCGACCGGTGGCGGAGATGGAAAAGGAGGTCGCGGAACAATTGATGAAGGCCCTCGCCCACAACAGCCCACGCCTGCAGGTGTTGACTGGCGTCAAAGTATTGGATGTCGCTGGGCAGACCGGCCAGTTGGAGATCCGTTATCAGGTAGGTGAAGAGGCGGCGACCTATGCTTGTGATCTGCTGCTGGTGGCGACGGGCAAGCGCCCGGACACCAGCGGTTTGAACCTCGCAGCGGCTGGCGTAACGCTCGATGAACGGGCCGCCATTGCGGTGAGCGCGACCGGGCAGAGCAATGTGCCTCATATTTATGCCGTGGGTGACGTCATCGGCGGTTACATGCTGGCCCACACGGCGGGCAAACAAGGACGAGTTGCGGCGGCTAACTTGCTGGGGCATAGCGCTCGCTATGATGCGGCTAAAGACAGCGGTGTGACTTTCACGCGGCCCCAGTGCGCCTTTGTCGGCTTATCCCTGGAGCAAGCGAGGGCCGCAGGCATTGATGCGGTCGAGGTCAAGGTACCCCTGAGCATTGATGCCAAGGCGATGATGACTGGCGAGACCGATGGTCTGATCAAAATTGTCGCCGACAAGGCCAGCCATCGCATTGTCGGTGTACACTTCCTGGCCGATCATGCCGATACGCTGGTGGGTGAGGCGGTCCTGATGGTGAGCACCGGTCTGACTCTGGAGCAGGTGGCTGAAGCCATTCATCCCCATCCAACGCAGACCGAGCTCTTCGGCGAAATGGCGCGACGTTTGTTGTCCCGCCTGCGCCGCTCCGCAAAAGGGGCGGGCTGATTTGACAGATGGAGACCCGCAGGAGCTAATTCCTGGCGTGCTGCTCAGTGGAGCGCGCGGCAAAATTCTGCGGTTTTACGAGAAAATGCTCGATCTCATTGTTATCGTCCTGATTTTTATCATGTTGATCACACTGCTCGCCGCCGTAATCGGGCTGATGTGGGATGTCTATGACACGGCCTTGGCCTTCCGTCAGGAGCAGGCGATACAAGGCCTGGTGGCGGATGTGCTCTCCGTTTTTGTGCTGATCGAACTTTTCCGCACTTTCACGGATTATCTCGAATTTCACCGGATACGTTTGCGTGTGCTCTCGGAAGTGGCTATTGTTTTCGTGTTGCGCGAGCTATTCATCGGACTTTACGCCCACCGTATGGGTTCTTTGGATTTGCTTTCGACAGCGGCGCTGCTGGCGGTGCTGATCGGTGCGCGTATTGCAGCAGTATACTTTGCCCCCGGACATTCCAGCGCAGAGTGAGTGTTTACGCGGTCTGTGGTGCGGCTTGACGCCTGTGCGTAAAAGCGAGCAAAATACTCGGGTATCCACTGAATGAAGCGCTGCGGCGCATGGAGCGATGCATAATGAGCACAGCAACAGAAACAATGACCAATCTGGATTCCATCCCCCCGGTTATGACCCTGACGCAAAATGCGGCGGACAAGATTGCCTCGCTGATCGAAGAAGAGGGTTCTGAAGACCTGAAGCTGCGTGTTTTTGTGACAGGTGGTGGCTGTTCCGGTTTTCAATATGGCTTTACTTTCGATGAGAATATGAATGAAGGCGATACGGAAGTGCATCAGTTCGGTGTGAGCCTGCTGGTTGATCCCATGAGTTATCAGTATCTGGTCGGCGCAGAGATTGACTATAGCGAGGGATTGGAAGGCGCACAATTCGTCATTAAAAATCCCAACGCAACGACCACCTGCGGGTGCGGATCTTCCTTCTCGGCCTGATCGCCGACTGGTATGGAAATGCCCCCAAGGGGAGGCTGACGGCCTCCCTTTTATTTTACGGGCAGGTTATGATGGTCTGGCGGCTGTCGTCCGAAAGCCTTTGTGCAGGATGCTGCCCGTAAGCAGTGCCCTGGCTGGCGGGGGCCGCCGAAGGTCCGGGCAGTCAATCATCAGAATGATAAAAGGAGTTCTGTATGGCGGAACCGAACTTTGCGCCAGGTCTGGAGGGTGTGGCTGCAACCCACTCCAGCATTTCCAACATTGACGGTGTCGCTGGTTTACTGAGTTACCGTGGTTTTGCCATTGCGGATCTTGTGGCACACAGCAGCTTCGAGGAAGTAGCACTTTTGCTGCTGGACGGTGCCCTGCCGAGTGCCGCTGATCTGGGACAATTCGATCACGGGCTGCGCACACACCGCCAAGTCAAATACAATGTCCGGGAAATCATGAAGTTCATGCCCGTGACCGGACACCCCATGGATATGCTGCACTGTGCCGTAGCCAGTCTGGGCATGTTCTACCCGCAGCAGGAACTCTCTGATGCCGAGCGTGAAAATACGCCTCATCTGGATGCCATGGCGATGCGGATTATTGCCCGTATGCCCACCATCGTTGCCATGTGGGAGCAAATGCGTTTTGGCAACGACCCCATTGCACCACGTCCTGACCTTGGTCACGCGGCTAACTTTCTGTATATGTTGTCGGGTCGTGACCCGGATTCGGCCCTCGCCAAAATCCTTGACTCCTGCCTGATTCTGCACGCCGAGCACACCATCAATGCCAGTACCTTCTCGGTGCTGGTGACCGGTTCTACCCTGACCAATCCCTACCATGTTATCGGTGGGGCCGTTGGCACTCTGGCCGGCCCCCTGCACGGCGGCGCCAATCAGAAGGTAGTGGAAATGCTGGAAGAAATCGGTTCTGCCCAACGGGTGGGTGCCTACCTCGATGCGAAAATGGCTAACAAGGAGAAGATCTGGGGTTTTGGGCATCGTGTCTATAAGACCCGCGATCCGCGCGCTGCGATTCTCAAGGAGATGATGGAAGATCTGGCCAGCCACCGTCATTTGCGCCACAGTCGTCTTTTTGAAATCGCCATGGAGGTGGAGCGCCAGGCTACGGAGCGACTCGGTCCCAAGGGCATACATGCCAACGTGGATTTCTATTCGGGTGTGCTGTATCACGAGATGGGCATCAAAGCGGACCTTTTTACGCCTATTTTTGCGATGGCGCGTTCTGCGGGTTGGCTGGCTCATTGGCGGGAGCAACTGGCGAACAACCGGATTTTCCGGCCTACACAGGTGTATACAGGGGAACAAGGTAAAAGCTATGTTCCTATTGCGCAACGACTTTAGGAAAAATGTATGACAGAAGTTTTGCGGGATATCCCTTTCCTGGCCACGGATCGGGTGGAGGCGTTGCTGGATATCGAGCGCCACCTGATCGCCGAGCAATCCACGATTGAGCGCTGGTTTCGGGGGCAATGGCAGCGGACGCCGCCGCCTTTCTACGCCTCTGTGGACTTGCGCAACGCCGGTTTCAAGCTGGCACCCGTGGACACCAATCTGTTTTCGGCGGGATTTAATAACCTCAATCCGGAGTTTTCGTCGCTCTATGTGGCGGCGATCCAGCATTTTCTCAATCAGTATTACCCAGGTCTGGAGCGGGTGCTGCTGATCCCGGAAAATCACACCCGTAATCTCTTTTATCTGGAGAATGTGGCACGGCTGCGCGAGTTGCTGGAACTCTCTGGTCTCGAAGTGCGGGTGGGTTCGCTGATTCTGGAAGAGCGCACGACCCATGATCTGCCTTCGGGCAACCAACTGCTCCTGGAACCGCTGCGACGAGAGGGGGGACGGATTTCGACCGCCGGTTTCGATGCACAGTTGGTTTTGCTGAATAATGACCTGTCAGGTGGTGTTCCAGAAATGCTGCAGCACCTTGAGCAGCCTATTTTACCGCCCCTTGCCGCGGGCTGGCGCAATAGGCGCAAGTCTCAGCATTTTGCTCACTATCGCTCTGCAGCACAGGAGCTGGCGGAGGTGATCGATATCGATCCCTGGCTGATTGATCCTGTTTTTCGTCGCTGTCAGGGCATTGATTTTATGCGTTCCGAAGGCCGCGAATGTTTGGTTGCTAATGTAGACGCAGTGCTGGCGATTACCCGCGAGCGTTACGGCCACTATGGTATTCGTCAGCGCCCTTTTGTCATCGTGAAAGCAGACGCTGGTACCTATGGTATGGGAATCATGACCGCCTATTCGGGTGAGGAGTTTCTGGATCTCAATCGCAAGGAGCGGACCCGCATGGCCAAGAGTAAAGAGGGCCTGCCAGTGAGTGATGTTTTTATTCAGGAAGGCGTGTATACCTTTGAGCAAACTGCCCAGGAGGCGGTGGCGGAGCCTGTGGTGTATATGGTCGGTCAGCAGGTGCTGGGTGGCTTCTACCGGGTGCATACCGAGCGCGGGCGCGATGAGAACCTCAATGCCCCTGGAGCGCATTTTGAGCCCATGGCCTTTGGCCAGACCTGTGTGGTTCCTTGCCGGAAATCACCGCCCGATGCACCGGTGAACCGCTATTACGCCTATGGCGTCATCGCGCGCCTGGCGCTGGTGGCCGCAGCGCGGGAGATGGCGGACTGGCAGATGCAAGATGTGCAGGAGACCGGCCAATGAGCGCGCTCCAGGCCGCCATACTTATGGACTCCATCGCCGGGATCAAACCGGCTAAAGATACGACCTTCGCCATGCTGCTGGCGGCTCAGGCACGCGGGCACCAATGCCGGGTGTTTACCCTGTCTGACCTGTTTCTGCGGGATGGGCGTTCCTGGGGGCGATTACGTACCGTCGTCGTGCGCGATGACGTGGGAGATTACTACACGCTGGGTGAGACAGAAGAACGTCCCCTCGCCGACATGGATGTGGTCCTCATGCGTAAGGACCCGCCCGTGGGTCTGGAATATCTTACGGCCTGCTACCTGCTGGAGCACGCAGGTACCTGGGTGGTCAACGATCCGATCAGTCTGCGCAATGCCAATGAAAAGCTCTATGCCCTGCATTTCCCCGAGTTTCTGCCGCCCTTGCTGGTGAGTCGCGATCTCGGGGATTTACGGGCCTTTCTCGCTGAACACGGCGAAATTGTCGTCAAACCGCTATCGGCGCGTGGTGGCGAAGGGGTGTTCTATCTGCACCTGCAGGACCGCAACGTCGGCAGTATTTTGGAGACGGTGACGGGCTGGGGCGAGCATTATGTGATGGCGCAGCGCTACCTCCCCGAGATCCGCGAGGGCGATAAACGGATTCTCCTGGTGGATGGCGTTCCGCTGCCGGGTGCCTTGCTGCGGGTGCCTTCGGCCACGGATTTTCGCGGTAATCTGGTGGCGGGCGCAACCGGGGTGCCAGCGGAGCTTAATGCCCGCGATCGGGATATCTGCGCGGCGATAGGCCCGGCCTTGCGTGCCGCGGGTCTGCTTTTTGTCGGTCTGGATGTGATCGGCGGGTATGTGACGGAGATCAATGTGACCAGTCCAACCGGGGCGAGGGAGATCAGGCGATTCTTCGGGGTCGACGCGGCGGATCTGCTCTGGCAGCGTCTCGAGCGGGGGCGGTGATGCACCAGGTCAACGTGACCGGTCATGGGCACCTGCCGTTTTTGGGCTAAAACACGTATCATAGGACTTATGACCTTTTCTTCCCTCAAAAACCATCTGCTCATTGCCATGCCCGCGCTGCACGACGGCGTTTTCGACCGCACCGTGATTGTGGTTTGCGAGCACAATGCCGAAGGCGCCATGGGCGTGGTTATCAACCGGCTGGTGGACATCAATATGTCCGATGCCCTGCGGGCGGTAGACATCCAGCCCTCTGAAGAAATGATCCATCGCCCAGTGTATTGGGGTGGACCGATCCAGCCTCAGCATGGATTTATTCTGCATTCGCCGCGGGGCGAATGGCTTTCCAGTCTGGAGGTCAATGACGATCTGGCGCTGACCAGTTCGCCGGATATTCTGCAGGCCATTGCCCAGCACGAAGAGCCGCAGCGTTATCTGCTGACCTTGGGCTATGCTGGCTGGGGCGCGCAGCAGTTGGAAGCGGAGCTGCAGGACAACGCCTGGTTACACGGCCCCTTGGATATGGCGGTGATTTTCGATCTGCCCGCCAGTGAGCGTTGGCAGGCCGCGGCGCGCTTGCTGGGGGTGGACATGCGCCTGCTCAGCGGTGCGGCGGGTCATGCCTGAGCGGAGCGGGCCGCTGCTCGGGATAGACTTCGGTGAACGCCGGATCGGGATTGCAGTTTTGGGGGAGTCGGGGTTGGCCCCGCAAGGGGTCGCCACCCTGCGCAATGGCGAGAGTGGCCCGGATTGGGATGGCTTTGCACGTATTCTCAAAGAATGGCGACCTCGCGCGCTGGTGCTGGGGCTGCCCCTGCACATGGATGGCAGCGAGGGGTTCATGGTGGGCCGGGTACGCAAATTCGCGGAAAGTTTGCAGAGCCGCTTTTCCCTGCCTATCCATTGGGTGGATGAGCGCCTGAGCAGCCACGCCGCCGAGCTAGTTCTGAAAGATCGCACTTTTTCTGAAAAAAAACGGAGCCGCTTGCTGGATCAGGCTGCTGCCTGCGAGATTCTGTGGACCTTTCATAACGCTGGAGGAGACGCATGACGACCGACTGGGATGTGAGCGCACTGTTGGAGGTTATGGCGCGTGATCTGCGCCCCCGCATTGATCCGGAGCAGGCGGCGATGATCGGTATTTTTACCGGCGGCGTCTGGCTGGCGCGTACCCTGCATGCCGCACTTGGTTTGCAACAACCCCTGGGGCAAGTGGATATCTCTTTTTATCGCGACGACTTCAGCCAGATCGGCCTGCATCCGCAGGTGCGCGCCTCGGATATCCCCTTCGACGTAGATGGCCGCGATATCATTTTGGTGGACGATGTCCTCTACACTGGCCGCACCGTGCGCGCCGCTATGAATGAAATTTTCGACTATGGGCGACCGGCCCGCATCCTTTTGGCAGTACTGGTAGATCGCGGCGGGCACGAGCTGCCAGTGGCCGCCGATGTCGCGGCGCTACGCCTGAATGCCACAGCCGGCGAGCACATCAAACTGCGTGGCCCCGACCCCTTGCGTCTGGAAATGGAGCAGCGGAGGCCGCAGCCATGAGCGCAGCCACCTTTCGTTTTGGCGAAGGAAATCCGCAATACGACGTCCAGGGTCGTCTGCGTCATCTGCTCAGTACCGAAGGGCTCCGGGAGCGCGAATTACTGCAGATTCTCGATACGGCGGAGTCTTTCCTCAGTATTGCCCACCGCAGTGTCAAAAAGACCCCCACCTTGCGTGGCCGCACCATCGTCAATCTCTTTTTTGAGAACAGCACGCGGACCCGCAGCACCTTTGAACTGGCCGCCAAGCGCCTCTCGGCGGATGTGCTGAATATCGCCGTCAGCACCAGTAGTGCCAGCAAGGGCGAATCTCTCATGGATACGGTCAATAATCTGATGGCCATGCAGGTGGATGGTTTTGTCATCCGCCATCCTGAGGCGGGAGCCGCTCATCTGGTCGCGCGCCATCTCGGCGACTCGGCGCTGGTAGTGAATGCCGGTGACGGTCAGCACGCCCATCCCACCCAGGCCCTGCTGGATGTGTTCACCATCCGCCGTCTGGCGGGGCCGATTGAAGACCGGGTGGTGGCCATTGTCGGTGATCTGCTCCATTCGCGGGTGGCGCGCTCGCAGATTCATGCCTTGTCCATTCTCGGCTGCCCGGAAATTCGCGTCATCGGCCCGCGTACCCTGGTGCCCGAAGAACTCTCGGCGCTGGGGGTGCATGTCTACCACGATCTGCAGGCCGGTTTGCGCGGGGTGGATGTGATTTGCGCCCTGCGCCTGCAACGGGAGCGCATGGAGTCGCACCGTCTGCCCAGTCTCGATGAATTTCATCGCCGCTTCGGGCTGACCCCGGAGCGCTTGCAGTGGGCAGAACCCGGCGCGCTGGTGCTGCATCCGGGGCCCATGAACCGCGGGGTGGAAATCGCCTCGGAGGTGGCCGATGGTGCTCAGTCAGTGATTCTCCAACAGGTAGCCCATGGTCTGGCGGTGCGGATGGCGGTGCTCACCATCCTCGCTGGCGCGGCGGGCGGGGAGTGAGGACCATGCACAGAATCATACGCAATATTCGGGTCATGGACCCCGGCGATGGCTTTGACACGGTCACCGATCTGGCCATAGCCGACGGCCGGATTGTCGCGCGGGGACCCCTGCCTCCTGACTTTGCTGCAGAAGAGGTGCTGGATGGCAGTGGCTTGATCGCCTGCCCCGGTTTCGTCGAAACCTCTTTTCAGGCGCACACGCCCGGTCACGGCCGGGATGGTGATCTCGCCAGTGAATTATGCGCGGCGGTGGCCGGTGGCGTGACTCAGGTTTTGCTGCGGCCGGATACCCAACCCATGGCGGATACCCCGGCCGTTTTACAGGAGCAGCGTGTCCTGGCGGATCGTCTGGCCTTGGCCAAGGTGCATCTGTCCGGTGCCCTTACCACCCAGCTTCAGGGTGCGGCGCTGACCGAGATGGCGAGTTTGGCAGAGGCCGGCGCCATTGCCTTTGGTCAGGCCAAAGAGCCCGTACCCAGTGCGGCCTTGTTGCGGCTGGCGCTGAGCTATGCGGCGGATTTGGGTTTGCCCGTATTACTCCATGGCGAAGAGCCAGAGTTGGCGGCCCATGGGGTGATGCATGAAGGCCGTCTGAGCGTCCGCTTAGGCCTGACCGGACGCCCGGCGGCAGCGGAGCAGATCGGTGTGCAGCGGGATATCGCCATTGCCGCGCTCAGCGACTGCCCCATCCATTTTCCGCATTTGAGTACCGCCGCGGCGGTGGCCGAGGTTGCAGCGGCCCGGCAGCGTGGTGAACCGGTGACTTGTGGGGTGAGTATCCATCACCTGTTGCTCACCGAGCAGGAGGTTGGATTTTTCAACCTCCATGCCAAGATTCTGCCGCCCTTGCGCTCCACTGCAGAGCGCGATGCCCTGCGCCATGCGCTGGCTACCGGCGTTATAACGGCCATCAGTAGTGATCACAGCCCCTGGGGCGTGGACCGCGAAGGCATGACCTTTTCCCAGGCGCCATTCGGCATCGCTGCCGTGGAATGGCTCCTGCCCCTGGCGCTGCGGCTGGTGGATGAAGGGGTGGTGGATTTGATGACGGTGCTGAGCCTGCTGAGTGTCGGCCCGGTCCAGGCCCTTGGTTTGCCGACGCCATCCCTGGCGGTCGGCGCCGCCGCTGACCTCTGTATCTTCGATCCGGAGTCCTATTTCACCGTGGAGCCAGCGCGGCAGTGGAGCCGGGGCCGGAATCTTCCCTACGGGCAGTGGGAGTTGCGCGGGCAGGTGCGCTATACGCTGGTGGAGGGACGAGTGGTTTTCCGGGGGTGAGGGTAACGCTCACTGAAGCAAATCAATACTCATGTGATCTCCAGGTGTTATTATGGCTCATTGCGTGTCCGTCATATCTTCGGTTTGTCCTCATCCCTACTTCTGAAACTCTCCTCAGCAGCATCCATCTCGTCAGCAGCGCTGCGCGAGGACTCTACCGCGTCATCAGCGGTATCTTCATCTGCGGACCTGACTGCGGGTAAACGTGCCGCGAAGAACAGTCCGACTTCAAAGAGCATGTACATAGGAATGAGGAGCATGACCATGGATAATACATCGGGAGGACTAAGTACTGCCGAGGCGATGGCACAGATCAGGAAGGCATAGCGGCGGCTGCGACGCAGTGTAGCCACCTGAAGTACCCCGATGCGTACCAGTACCACAATGAGAATGGGGATTTGGAAGGCCAGGCCGAAGGCGAGCGAGAATTTGACGATGAGCGAGAGATAACTATCGACTTTGGGCATGGCGGTAATATCACCGCCCGAAAAACTCACGAAAAAGTGGAAGGCATTGGGGAATACGATAAAGTAGGCAAACAGCATCCCGCCGATGAACAGGAAAATGGAGGCAAAAATTAGCGGAAAAAAGGCCTTGCGCTCATGCTCATAAAGGCCCGGCGCTATGAAGGCCCAGAATTGGTAGAGTACGACGGGTAATGCCAGAACAAAGCCGGATAGCAAGGAAAGCTGCACATAAGTCAAAAATACTTCGGGTAAACTGGTGTAAATTAAGTGGCTGCCCTTTGGTAGTACATCAATGAGTGGGGCAGCCAGAATATTATAAATCGTTTTGGAGAAGGGATAAGAAACCAAAAAACCGGCGAAAATAGAGATCACTGCAAATAATACGCGGCGGCGCAATTCCAGCAAATGGCCGATAAAAGTGTTCTCCGCCAACTTATCCATGCTTAAAAAATATCCTTAGGCGGTATCGAGGTATGAGTGAATTTGATAATGGGTAAGCGGTAAAATACTTGGTGGAGGCCCAGGCTGTAGTGTGTCGGTATAATAGTGGCGAACTTCTGCCAGCGCATCAGGCGCGCATCAGGCTCGAAATCAATGCACGCGGTCTTCCGGCCCTGGAAGGTCCGCATGTGGTACCGTTGCCGACATAATGTCGAGTTCACCCTGCCTATGCTCTTCTTTCACTTCGGGCTTCTCTCCACCCGTTTTCAGGGTGTCTGACGCGATGATATCGGCAGGCAGCAACTCCTCTTTGGCATAGTCGCGCAGCTTGTTGGCTTCCTGACGCAGATCGTCCAGCAGCAACTGTTGCTCGACTTCAGAGCGCAGGCCGGTCATGGTACGCCGCATGGCGCCGTACCATCTCCCCGCCGTGCGCGCGAGCTCGGGCATTTTCTCTGGCCCGACCACGAGCAGCGCAATAATCCCGAGTAGCGCGAGCTCGCCAAAGCTGAAGTCAAACATAAGCGGTCAGCGGTTAACGGCTTCGTGTTCTTTGCTGGGCTGGACACCGGCATCAATAGTGTGGCCGATGCTTTCCTTCTTTTCTTCCTCCTCCTTGACGGCGGAGCGGAAGCTCTTGATGGCAGAGCCCAGGTCTGAACCCACGTTACGCAGCTTCGCGGTGCCAAACAGCGCAACCACGATTAGTAGAATGATGACCAGATGCCAGATACTAAAAGCGCCCATGACTGCTCTCCTTCCCCCGCAGGGGTTTACACGCTACAACGAATTCTCCAACCATAGGAAAATAAGCCGGTTGCGTCAAGCTTGTGGACGTCGTGTCGCCTTCTCTTCCAGTCCGGAAATCCCCTCACGTCGTGCCAGTTCCCCGAGGACATCACCAATACATAATTCCTGTTCCTCCAAGGCCACCATCAGGTGAAAGAGGAGGTCGGCAGATTCTGCAATAATCTGTTTTTTCTCATGGTTCTTGCAAGCGATGACGAATTCGGTAGCTTCTTCGCCGACCTTTTTTAATATCCGATCCTGGCCCTCATGGAGCAATTGTGCCACGTAGGATTGGCCGGGGTCAGCCGCCCGCCGGCTGTGCAACGTGGCCTGTAAACTATCAAGGATACTGCCGGGGGGTGGGGCCTGATTCTGCCAACCCCGCTCGTCGGGTTGGCCGAGGAAGAAGCAGGTTTGCTCCCCGGTGTGGCAGGCCGGACCTTCCTGAATGACACGCAGGAGAACGGTGTCGCCGTCGCAGTCGAGACGCAGATCCACTAGATGTTGAATATGACCAGAGGTCTCGCCTTTACGCCAGAGGGCCTGTCGGGAGCGCGACCAGTAGGTGCCCATGCCATCGCGGAGCGTCGCCAGCAATGCGTCGGCATTCATCCATGCCAGCATCAGTACCTGGCCGCTGCGGGCATCCTGAGCGACGGCAGGCACCAGGCCATCTGCATTCCAGCGCACGGCGGCTAATATGGCGGCGTGCTGCCCTTTCGGTTCACTCATGATGGTCAGAAACCCCTCGTTGATGTCTGTCTATTCAGTAATACGCAGGTTACGCCATGACAGATGGACTGCGCGCTTTAGCGGGTTCCGCGCACTGGAATCCCCGCGGCAGCCATCTGCGCCTTGACCTCGGAGATACGAAACTGGCCGAAATGGAAGACGCTGGCGGCTAACACCGCATCGGCATGACCCTGCTGGACACCTTCGGCGAAGTGCTGAATTTCTCCGACACCACCCGAGGCAATCACGGGTACTGGCACGGCATCACTGACGGCGCGGGTGAGGGCGAGATCAAAACCGATCCCCGTACCGTCTCGGTCCATGCTGGTGAGCAGGATTTCGCCAGCGCCATATTTGGCCATTTGCTGCGCCCAAGCCACCACATCCAGGCCGGTACTGCGTCGGCCGCCGTGGGTGAAGACTTCCCAGTGGTCGTCCACCCGCTTGGCGTCAATGGCGACGACGATGCAGGAGTTGCCGAAACGTTGGGCGGCGGCGCGCACCAGTTCCGGTTCATGCACGGCAGCGCTGTTGATGCTGACCTTGTCGGCACCGGCGAGGAGCAGGGTGCGGATATCTTCGACACAACGTACCCCGCCGCCTACCGTCAGGGGAATGAAGACCTGGGCCGCTACGGCAGACACCATATCGGCAAGGGTACCGCGTTCTTCATAACTAGCGGAGATGTCGAGAAAGGTAATTTCGTCGGCACCCTCATCGTTGTAGCGTTTGGCCGCTTCTACCGGATCGCCAGCATCGCGCAGGGCCACAAACTGGACGCCTTTCACCACACGACCGTGGTCGATATCCAGGCAGGGTATGATTCGCTTGGCGAGCATTTGCTTAGGCCTCGGCCTGGGCGCGGGCCTGGGTAAAGTCCAGGGTCCCTTCATAAATGGCGCGGCCGGTAATGGCGCCGGTGACGCCGTCGCCCTCGTAGGCCTTGAGCGCCAGCACCTGCTCCAGATTGGCGATGCCGCCCGAGGCGATGACTGGTACTGGCACGGCCTGAGCCAGTGCGACTGTCGCCGGAATATTAGGGCCGCTGAGCATGCCATCGCGGCTGATATCGGTGTAGATGATGGCTTCAATGCCGTCGGCGGCGAAGTGCCGGGCGAGGTCAATAGGATCGTGGCGGGAAAGTTTGGACCAGCCTTCAGTGGCGACTTTGCCGTCGCGGGCATCAATGCCCACCATGATGTGGCCGGGGAAACTCACTGCGGCATCGGCGACGAAGCCGGGGGATTTAACTGCCTGGGTGCCGATGATCACATAACGAACGCCTGCCTGGATGTAGGTTTCAATCTGCTCTTCGCTGCGGATGCCGCCGCCGACCTGGATTTCGAGGTCAGGGAAGCGCGCGCAGATGGCGGCAATGGCCTGTGCATTTACTGGTTCTCCCTGCACGGCACCGTCGAGATCGACGATGTGCAGGCGTTTGGCGCCTGCTTCCACCCAGCGTTGCGCGGTGGCGACCGGATTATCCGAGAAAACCGTGTTGTCTTCCATCCGGCCCTGCCGTAAGCGCACACAGTTCCCGCCCTTGAGGTCGATGGCTGGAATCAACAGCATGACAACTTCCTCCCCACAAAGTTATTCCAGAAAACAGATTCAAATTGCACCGTTGGCTCCGCAATCGCCATCCCAGCCGAGAAAATTCCCGAGCAGGCGCAAGCCTGCCGTGCCGCTCTTTTCCGGGTGGCATTGCAGGGCGAACAGGTTGTCCGCTGCCACCGCCGCACAGAATGGAAAGGCGTAATCGCTGGAGGCCGCGAGTATCTCGGGGGCGGATGGTTCCACATAGAAGGAGTGGACGAAGTAAAAGTAGGCATTCTGGGGAACGCCGACAAACAGCGGGTGTTCCACGCGTTGATGCAGCTCGTTCCAGCCCATGTGGGGAATTTTCAAACGCCTGCCATCCGCGGCATGGAGGGCTTCTTCGGGAAAGGGGATAACCCGTCCCGGTAGCAGACTGAGCCCAGCGTGTTCGCCATGCTCCACACTGCTGTCCATGAGCATCTGCATCCCGAGGCAGATGCCGAGAAAAGGCCTGGTCTGCGCGGCAACGCGGACGAAGTCACTGAGCTCACGGGCTTCCAGCGCTGCCATACAGTCGCCGAAGGCGCCGACGCCGGGGAAAATGATGCGGTCCGTGGTAATCAGTTCGCTGGCTTGATCACTGACAATCGCCTTGCCGCCCAGATACTCCACCGCCTTGGCCACCGAGTAAAGGTTGCCCATGCCGTAGTCAACAATACCGACGCGGGTCGTGGCGGCGCTCATCGAGTCAAGGTGCCCTTGGTACTGGGCACGGTGCCCGCCATGCGCGGATCAGGAGCGACAGCCATGCGCAGGGCACGTCCACAGGCCTTGAAGAGGGTTTCGGCGATATGGTGGGCATTGGTGCCACGCAAGGCGTCCAGATGCAGTGTCACCTGTGCGTGGTTGACGAAGCCCTGAAAGAACTCATGAAAGAGATCCACATCAAAGCCGCCGACCTGAGCGCGGGGGAATTCGACCGCGAAGATCAGCCCGGGACGGCCAGAGAGGTCCACCACCACCCGCGAGAGCGCCTCGTCCAGAGGCACATAGGCGTGGCCATAGCGCTGGATGCCAGCCTTGTCCCCTACGGCGAGGGCAAAGGCCTGACCGAGGGTGATGCCGATGTCTTCCACCGTGTGGTGGGCGTCGATATCCAAATCACCCTGAGCCTGAATGTGCATGTCGAAAAGACCATGACGGACGATCTGGTGGATCATGTGGTCAAGGAAGGGTAACCCGGTGTGCAGGTCGGCTTGCCCCGAACCATCGAGATTCAGGGTGACACGGATCTGGGTTTCGAGGGTGCTTCTTTCGACTTCGGCTTGACGCGGATTCACAGTAAAGACTCCAGTACGGCCAGAAAGCGGTCATTTTCGGCCGGTGTGCCGACGCTGACCCGTAGATAGTCGCTGAGACGGGGGTGGCCTGTAAAGGCTTTGATAAGCACCCCCCCTTCACGTAGTCCTGAGAACAGTGCCGCGGCCCGCCCAGGGGCGTGAAAGAGCAGAAAATTAGCGGCGCTGGGCCAGATCGAAAGGCCGCAGGCGCTGATGGTGTTGAAGATCCGTTCCCGCTCGGCGCGCAGAATTTCGGCTTGGGCGTCCAGCACTTCGGTATGACGTAGGTAAAAGGACGCACTGCGCTGGGTGAGCACATTAATGTTGTAAGGCAGGCGCAGCTTATTCAGTTCCTGAATCCACGCGGCAGGCCCCGCCAGCATCCCCAGCCGCAACCCTGCCAGACCCTCCTTGGACAGGGTGCGGAGCAAGAGGAGGTTGGGGGTGCGGCCCAGGCGATCGGCGAAGGTCGTCTGACTGAACGCGTGATAGGCCTCGTCCACCACCACCAGGCCCGGTGCCGCAGCGACAATAGCTTCCAGATCGGTCTCAGGGAAGAGACTGCCACTGGGATTGTTGGGCCAGTCGAGGAAAATGATGGCAGGCCGCTGCGCGGTGATGGCGGTCAGCATGGCCTGGAGGTCCAGATGGAAGTCCGCATCCAGGGGGATGCCCACAAAAGGCAGGCCAAGCTGTTGCGCCAGCAGGCGGTACATGACGAAACTGGGATCCACAGCCATGATGGGGCGCTGGCTACCCGCTACGGCGGTCACCAGAATCTGGATCAGTTCGTCGGAGCCGTTGCCGAGCATGAGCTCCACGCCATTGGGCAGACCGATATGTGCCTTGAGGGCGTCTATGAGGGCGTTGGGGTGCGCGTCGGGGTAGCGATTGAGGGGCGCATCGGCCAAACTCTCCAGCCATTGCTCACGCAAGGCTGGAGGTAAGCCATAGGGGTTCTCC
The DNA here is from genome assembly GCF_023229925.1 of Acidithiobacillus sp. Taxonomy (NCBI): domain Bacteria; kingdom Pseudomonadati; phylum Pseudomonadota; class Acidithiobacillia; order Acidithiobacillales; family Acidithiobacillaceae; genus Acidithiobacillus; species Acidithiobacillus sp. The sequence goes on from NZ_JALNYM010000003.1 coordinate 27,155, forward strand.
ATGGCGTCAAGCTTGATGAGCCCCTCACCGGCTGCCACCGCATAGGCCTTGCTGGCCAGCAATTCCGGGCGGAGCAGGCTCTGCATCAGGATGGTCATAGCGCTGTCGCTCATGCCCCGGCTTTGGGGATACGGCAGGCTGCTGAACGGGCATGGGCGGTCAAACCTTCGCCCAGAGCGAGACGCTCGGCGATCCGCCCCAGTCGGGCGGCACCGGCGGGGCTGCTGTGAATGAGACTGCTCCGCTTGACGAAATCATAGACGCCGAGGGGCGAGGAGAAGCGCGCGCTACCGCCCGTGGGCAGTACATGATTGGGGCCGGCCACATAGTCGCCGAGGGCCTCGCAACTGTGGATGCCCATGAAGATGGCCCCGGCATTGTGGATGTTCGCCAGCCAGTCTTCGGGATTCTGCACGGCTAGCTCCAGATGTTCCGGCGCGATGCGGTTGGCAATGGCGCAGGCCTCGGCATGGTCGCGCACACGAATCACCGCACCCCGGTCTGCCCAGCTCTTGCGGGCGATGGGTGCGCGGTCCAGTACGTTCAGCGCCGCATCAACGGCAGCGACCACCGATTCGATGTGGGCGTCGTCCCAACTGATGAAAATGCTTTGGGCAATCTCATCATGTTCCGCCTGCGAGAGTAGATCCCAGGCCAACCATTCTGCCGGTGCCGAGCCATCGCTGATCACAAGGATTTCGCTGGGGCCGGCAATCATATCGATGCCGACCCGACCGAAGACCATGCGTTTGGCGGTGGCCACATAGATATTGCCAGGGCCGACAATCTTGTCTACTGCCGGGACGCTTTCTGTGCCATAAGCGAGCGCTGCTACCGCTTGTGCACCGCCAATACAGAACACCCGATCCACGCCGGCAATGGCCGCCGCTGCCAGCACCCAAGGATTCACCTGCCGCTGCGGGGTGGGTACGGTCATGATGATTTCCTGCACGCCGGCCACGTGCGCGGGAATGGCATTCATCAGTACGGAGCTGGGATAAGCCGCCTTGCCGCCGGGCACATAAATCCCCACTCGGGACAGGGGCAGGATGCGCTGGCCTAGCATCGTGCCGTCGGCCTCGGTAAACGTCCAGCTTTCACTGCGCTGATGCTCGTGGTAACTGCGGATACGCTGCGCTGCCTCTTCCAAGGCAGCACGTTGGGTGGGCTCCAGGCTATTGAGCGCCGCGTCCCAGTTCTTGCGGGGAATTTCCAAATCAGCGGCAGAGTCTGTCGTCATCCCATCAAAGCGCTCGGTGTACTCGCGTAGCGCCGCATCGCCCCGATCACGGACCGCTGCAACAATCTCCCGCACCCGCACTTCAATCTGTGGGTCCAGATTGGCATCCCAGTCATGCAGCGCGTGAAACTGGCGGGCAAAATCGGGGTCGCTGGTATCCAGACGGTTCATGACGTGACTTGCGCCTCCAGTTGGTTAATGAGGGTTTCGATGGCGCGGCGCTTGAGTTTCATGGCCGCGCGGTTGACCACCAGACGGCTGGAAATGGGCATGATTTCTTCCACTTCCACCAGCCCGTTTTCCTTGAGCGTACGTCCGCTGGACACCAGGTCCACGATACGATCCGCCAATCCGACCAATGGCGCCAGTTCCATGCTACCGTAAAGCTTGATGATTTCCGTCTGTACGCCGCGGGCATGGAAATAATTGCGGGTGATGTGCGGATATTTGGTCGCAATACGCACCCGTTCCCAGCTTTGCGGTGCGTCATAGGCTGCCAGCGCGGCAGGTTCGGCCACTGCCATGTGGCAGATGCCGATACGCAGGTCCAGGGGCTCGTAAAGGTCCAGGCCCTCCTGCTCCAACAGCACATCTTTACCGGCAATGCCCAGATCGGCAGCGCCCCAGGTCACATAGGTGGGCACATCGCTGGCGCGAATCACCAGAAAGCGCACGGCGGGATCGGTACTGGGGATGATCAGCTTGCGGGATTCTTCCGGGTCCTCCGCCAGATGAATGCCAGCGCCTGCAAAGAGGGGAATGGCCTCTTGCAGAATCCGTCCCTTGGACAGTGCGATGGTGATAGCTGCACTCATGCGACGCTCCTGCTGTTACTGATCCGGCGGATATCCGCGCCTAAGGCGCTGAGTTTCTCTTCGATGACCTCATAGCCGCGATCCAGATGATAGATGCGGTCGATGAGGGTTTCGCCCTCTGCCACCAATCCAGCCAGGACTAGCGAAGCCGACGCCCGCAGATCGGTTGCCATCACCGGCGCGCCCCGCAGGCGAGGTACCCCGCGCACTACGGCGGTCTTCCCATCGGCATTGATGTCGGCACCCAGTCTCTGCAATTCAGAGACGTGCATGAAGCGATTCTCGAAGATGGTTTCGGTGACGACGCTGCTCCCCGTAGCGATACAATTCATCGCCATGAATTGCGCCTGCATGTCCGTGGGGAAGGCCGGATAAGGTGCTGTCCGTACATCCACTGCTTGCGGCCGTCGTGTCATGCGGATGCGGATCGTATCCGCCTCGGCGGTTATTTCGGCCCCCGCTTCCCGTAGCTTGAGGATGACGCTCTCCAGCAGGCCCGCATCGGTGCGTTTCAGGCAAATATCACCGCCCGCCATAGCCGTGGCCACCAGATAGGTTCCTGTCTCAATGCGGTCAGGCACAACGCTGTGCTCGGCGCCATGCAGTTCAGCTACACCCTCAATTTCAATGACAGAAGTCCCCGCTCCAGAGATGCGCGCACCCATGGCTGACAGGCAACGGGCGAGATCGACAATTTCCGGCTCGCGGGCAGCGTTTTCGAGGATGGTGCAGCCCTCGGCGAGGGTGGCTGCCATGAGCAGGTTTTCCGTACCGGTGACAGAGACTATCTCCATAACGATGCGGGTGCCGCGCAGGCGGGATGCCTGTGCTTTAACGAAACCGTCCTCTACAGTGATTTCTGCACCCAAAGCCTGTAGGCCGCTGAGATGGACACTCACCGGACGACTGCCGATGGCGCAGCCACCAGGAAGGCTCACTTCTGCCGAGCCGTGTCGGGCCAGCAGTGGCCCGAGTACCAGTATCGAGGCACGCATGGTCTTCACGAGTTCGTAAGGGGCGACCACAGAGTGCACCGGGCGCGGATCGACTTCAATCCCGAGCTGGCCGTCTACCAGTACCCTTGCGCCGAGTGTGCTCAACAATTCCAGGGTTGTGGTGATGTCACGCAGGTGCGGAATATTGCGCAGTCGCACCGGCTCGCGCGCCAGCAGGATGGCGGCGAGACAAGGCAAGGCCGCGTTTTTGGCCCCGGAAATCCGCAGCTCACCACGCAGGGGGCCATTACCACGCAGCAGCAGTTTATCCATAGATTCGAATCAGCTCGCGCTGGTTGCTTGGGCGCTTTCAACCAATTTCTGCAATTCGCCCTGCTGGTAGAGATCGGACATGATGTCTGACCCGCCGACAAACTCACCCTGAATATAGAGCTGGGGAATAGTCGGCCAGTTGGAATACAGCTTGATGCCGTCGCGAATCTGTGGGTCGGCCAGCACGTCCACCGTAAAGAGCTCCTTGACGCCTGACTGCTGCAATAACTGCACCGCACGGGCCGAGAAACCGCACTGCGGCGCCCGTGGATTGCCCTTCATATAAAGCACGACCGGGTGTTTCTGGACCTGTTCCTGAATAAGTTCCTGAATCGTTACCATGGTTATCCTCGCTAAATTGGGGGGTGAATGCGGCGACTAATGGGCTGCTGAGGGACGGAGTTGTTGCGCCTGCTCAGGGGTCATGGTGCGCAGCGAGAGGGCGTGAATTTCCTCGCGCATACGCTCGCCCAGCGCATCATAAACCATTTGATGCTGCTTGATGAGGGAAAGTCCAACAAAGGCAGGAGAAACGACCAGAGCCTCGAAATGGGCGCCGTCGTCTCCCTGGACTTCTACGAGAGCATCGGGAAGATGTTGCTGGATGAGTGATTTGATCGTGCTGGCGTTCATCGTGTGTAGTGTACCGTAAAAAGGCCGCTGAGTGATGTCGCTTTTTATACCCAGCTGCGCCTGGTTGTGCAAGTCGTGACGCGGGGAGCTTACTGGCGCAATTTGTAACCACGGTCCAGCAGGCGCCAGGCGAAAAGACCCGTCACGCCCGCGAAGGTGATGCTGACGCCAAGGCATGTCCACACGCTGACATCAGAATCTGCGAAAAACCCATAGCGAAACCCGTCGATGATGTAGAAAAACGGGTTGATCAGTGATATGTGCTGCAACGCGCCGGGCAGGGATTGCACCGAGTAAAAGACACCGGCAAGAAAAGTCAGCGGCATGATAATGAAGTTCTGGAAACCGGCAATCTGATCGAATTTCTCGGCCCAAAGCCCGGCGATTAGACCCAGTGAACCCATGCCGCTCGCGCCCAGAATGGTAAATATGGCGATCCACAAGGGGTGCAGCAGAGGTATCTGCAGGTAAAGCAGCGCTAGTGCGAGTATCGCAATCCCCACCAGCGCGCCGCGCAGCACCGACGCGGCAACCATGGCAACGAAAATCTCGGTAGGGCTGAGCGGACTGAGCAGCAGAAAAACGATGTTTCCCGTCACCTTGGCTTGAATCAGGCTGGAAGAGCTGTTGGCAAAGGCATTTTGCAAGATCGACATCATCATCAGCCCGGGAACGATGAAGACCGTATAGCGGATGCCTGGGTAGACCGACATATGTCCGCCTAATGCGTGCCCAAAAACCACCAGATAGAGGATGGTGGTGATCAAAGGGGCGGCAATGGTCTGTAGCCACACTTTGCCGAAGCGCAAGGTCTCTTTGTAGAACAGCGTCCAGACCGGCGCGAAGCGGGCGCGTGCAAGGCCCGGGCAGGGGCCAGTCGCGCCCTGATGTAACCCGCTGAAAGGCTCAGGCATCGCTGCTGCGCAGGCCGGACTCAAGGATCTCGACGTAGGCGCCGTCGCGGATGCGACGTTGCCATTCGTCCATGCGCTCGTGGACGATGCGGTTATAGAGCTGCATGCGTGCTGCGGCCATAATTTGTTTCTCTTCAACCGGCTGCTGGCGCTGAGCCTGGGAGTGCAGAATGTAAATCGCATCCCCTTCGCGGATGGGACTACTCACCCCACCAGGTTGCAAAGTGACCAGAGTGCGTTCCAGGCTGTCCGGTAATTGTCCGGGAGCGACCCAGCCCATTTCTCCACCGCTGGCGGCGGTGCTGGTATCCTGGCTATAATTGCGCGCCAGCTCAGAGAAGCGGGCGCCGTTTTGCAGCGCCTGCTGGATATCCTGAGCGCGTGCTTGAGCCTCCTGCAATTGCAGGCTGTTGCCGGCACGCAAGACAATCACGGCCGTTTTGACCTCGGTGACCGTCGGCTGTGCATGTTTGACATCGAGCAACTTGAAAATATGAAACCCAGTGGGTCCCGGGATGACGGGGCTGATTTCGCCGGCCTTCAACTGGAGGAGAATTTGGGTCACTGAGGGCGGGAGCTCCCCCGCCTTGACCCAACCGATGTGTCCGCCCTGCAAGGCGTCGTGGCTGCTGCTGACCTGGGCGGCTAGGCGCGCAAAGCTTTCGCCAGCCATCACCCGATCACGCACCTGTCCGGCTTCATGCCGGGCCGCGCTGACGGCGTCTGGTGTCGGGTTGTCAGACAGCGGGATGAATATCTGCTGCAGATCGAAACTCACGCCACCCATTTCTTTGAGCTGTTGCGCGAAGGTTTTCACCTCGTCGGGGCCAATGTGGACTCGGCTTTCCACTTCCTGCTGCATGAGGCGATCCACAAGAATGCGATCCTTGAGATCGTTGGTAAATTGCTCCCACGACTGCCCTTGATTGGCCAGCGCTTGGCGTAACTGGTCAGAGGTGAGGTGGTTGGCTTGAGCGAGGTTGCTGATGGCTTGGTCCAGCGTGCCTTTGTCAACCTTGATTCCGGCCCGGTGCGCGATTTGCAGCTCGATATCCTGCAGGATCATCTGCTGCAACACCTGGCGGTGCAGGATGTCTTCGGAAGGCATGGCGTTGGGGTCTTGTGTCTGCAGGCGGGCACGCACGGCGCTAACCTGTTGCTCGAGCTGCATGGAGGTGATGATATTATCGTTCACCACAGCAATGATCTTGTCGAGATTCTGGGTGTTTTCGGGTAGCGGCGCCGCTATCGGTGCTTCGGCAGAGTTTTCCGAATAAGTGTGCGTTGTCGTACCAGGTGTCATCATCGGTGCGGTCGGCAGCAGAGTGTCACGGTTGAGAAAGGGCGTAGTCGCCCAAGCCAAAACCGGGGCGGCCCCCAGAACGATGCTCAGGGCGAATAAGATTGGGCGGCGTTTGAGCGACATCAGAACTCCATGCTGGCGCCCGGCACATACTGGCTGAGCAAATCGTTTGAGGCATTGCCGAGACTGGTTAGGCCACGCAATACGATCTCTAGATAAACAACGTTATTGGACTGCCCACCGAGAAGTATCTGATGATAAACCATCATATGGGTAGCCCAGCAGCCGCCATCATAGCCCATCCCTACGAGCTCCTCCAGCGGCTTGTGATCGGTGACATCATACTGATAGCTACCGAGTACCTGCCAGCGCTTGTAGATTGGCCAGGCACCGGAAACGCCGGTTTGATCCACGAAGCCACGGGTAAAACGATAGTCAAGGTTGATGACGCGCTGCGGGCCGGGCAGCCACTGGGCGCGCAGGTTGAGCCGCTCCAGCTTGCGCTGCTGGGCGTTGACCTGTGAATCTGCGAGAAGGTTGATGTCTGGAAGGGGCGCGTATTGCCCCTCAAAAAAATAGTTGGACTGCTGGTTCTGCTGGATGATATCGCCGGCGAGATTGATTTGACGCTGGTTGAAGTAGCGGATCTGGCCGACGGCCGCCTGCCAGAGTTGGCGCCCACTGGGTGTCAGCCAGGTACCGCGCAGCCCTAGTGCTACTTGATTGGCAGCGTTGATGCGATCGTTGCCGGTATAGAGGCTGTTATCCTCAAAAATCATCGGAAAGTTCTGATAGGGCTGACTGGCATCGAAGATAGGGATGCCGCTTTGGGCCTGTAAGGGAATATACGTGTATTTGAACAACGGTTGCAGCAGAGCCGTGCTACCATCAGTGCCATAACGGACGAAATTGAGGCCGCCCTTGAGGCTGAGTGCTGGTAAGGTGCGATTGATGGCGCGCGCGTAAGGGGCATTACGCTGAATCTGATAGTGGCTGTAGTAGAGCCTGGCCTGCGGTTCTAAGAAGCCCCACCCTTGGCTGAAACGCCAGCCGAGGGTGGGGGTGAGGTCAAGGCGTTGACCGACGGGTCCCGCAGAAGCTGAGAAGTAGTTAAAGCTGCTGTGCCAGTCGAAATAGCCGTTGTGCCCCACCCGCCAGTAGCCATCGGCAAACAGATACGGAAGCTGGGAATAGGGCGCAGCGCCGCCAGGCACGAGTTCCTGGTAGGCTTGCAGGGTGGCGCCCGCCCTAATATGCGTGTTGTTGTAGTAGAGTCCCCCGGAGGAGGCAATGTAGGGTGCGTTGCCAATGCCGCCCACGAAACTGCTGCCGAAACCGGCTGCGCCGCCAAAATCCGAAAGGAAGTTTTTGTAGCTGACCTGGTTGTAATCGACGTTGAAGTTGAATCCATCGCCCAGATTCTGGTTATGCTGCCAGGAAATGGCCCAGATATTTTTGTGGGTCAATTGATCAGAGGGGAGCAGGTCCAGATAGAGTTTTCCGCTGTAATTAGGCTCCAGATAGCGGAACTCGTTTTGCAACATCACCCCGCGTCTGGCGAAATAGTTGACGGTGAGAGTATCGTCCATATTACGGGCGATATCGAAATAGTAGGGGATGCCGAGGTAAAAGCCGTTGATGGTAGAGCTTCCCACACTGGGAGCAAGAAATCCGGAGTGCCGCTTCAGCGGAAAACTGAGGTAGGGTGTCCAGAATACGGGTAGCCCAAGGACGTCGATCGTAGTGTTGGTGGTAGAGACGTAGTTGTCATTTTGGTTGAGATCGATGCGGCTGCTCCAGAGTTGCCAGGCCGGTTTTTCGCCATCACAGGTGGTATAGCACGCTTCGTTGAGCTGGTAATGCCCTCTGCTCAGTTCCCTGCCGCTTTCGGCGTGACCATGTCCTTGCTGTGCTTCGAGTAGATAGCGGGGATGGACTACCACCCCCTCGTTGACATGTAAATGGATGGTGGCCTTGGGGGCGGCGGTCACGATGCCGGGACTGACCATGCGCACATGGCCGTCGGCGACGATCTCGTCACGGGCCTGGTCGTAGTGCACGGTATCGGCATAGACTCGACGATCACCATAGAGTACTTCGACATTGCCAGTGGCCGTCCAGTGGCCGCTGCCCAGGCCGTGAACCTGATCCGCATAGAGCGTGACCGGGCGCTCCGCAGCTGCGGCGATGGCCATTCCAGGTACCAGCAATGCACTCAGCAGAGCCAGGCGAAGGCTGGAGCGCGGGGCACGGCGATTTCTTTCCCGGCGGATTGGACGGGGTCGGGATTTTCCGATGCTGTGCAGAGGACTTTTCATAGAGGCCTAAAATCGCACAGAATGCTTTTATGTCGCAATCTTTCCTTGCATCGAATTTCTACACCGCGGCGGCGGGAGACTCTTTGTCACCCACCGCCGCGGACTGGCTCGCGCAGCAGGGCGTGGCGGTGGCGCGGGCGTGCCCCATTCCCGGAGATGCCAGCGGGCGGCGCTATTGGCGTTTGCCGCAGGGCCTGATCTTCATGGATGCCCCGCATCCCGAAGATATCTTGCCCTTTTTGCGGATACAGCACCGTTTTGCCCGCGCCGCTTTGCCGGTACCCCGGGTACTGGCCGTGCAAATGGATCCCGGCTTTGTGTTATTGGAGGATTTGGGGAAAACGGATCTCAGGGCTGTACTGGATGCTGGTGCAGATATTAATCTGTGGATGCAGCGGGCAATGACCCTGATCCTCAATTTGCAGCACGCCGGGCAAGCGCAGACGGCACTCCCTCCTCTGCCATTTTTCTCGCCGGCCCGCCTGAGGGACGAGTTGGCCCTGTTTACGGACTGGTACCTGGGCAGGCATCTTGATTTAATTCTGAGTTCTCCGCAGAGGAAGTCCCTGCAAGCACTCTTTGCTGTGTTACTGGACAATGCCGCAGCGCAGCCGCAGGTCTGGGTCCACCGAGATTTTCACGCGCGCAATCTTATTGTTCAGCGGGACACTGGGATGTTGGCCATGATTGATTTTCAGGATGCCGTGCGCGGGCCATGGACCTATGACTTGGCGTCTCTGCTCTGGGATCGTTACTGGGATTGGGGACGGACGCAAAGGGACGCGTGGGCCCAGAATTTTTTGACGGCGGCGCATCAGGATGGGGCTGCCTTGCCATCGTCCACGGGCTTCTTGCTAAGTGTCGGGCGCATGGCTCTCCAGCGTAATTTGAAGATTCTCGGCATTTTCTGTCGTTTGGCGTACCGGGATGGAAAATCGAGTTATCTTGATTTTCTGCCGCAATTCTGGGCCTATGTCGTGGATGCACTGGATGCTGATTCGCAGTTGCAGCCTTATCAGGAGCTTTTTGCCCCATGGCAACCCCCGTTACCCGTGCGATGATCCTGGCTGCGGGTCGGGGCGAGCGGCTCAGGCCGCTTACCGATCATGTCCCGAAGCCCTTGCTGGAGGTTGCCGGTAAACCCCTAATCGTGCGCCACCTGGATTCGCTGGCCGCGGCGGGCATTCGCGATGTGGTCATCAATGTCGGGCATCTAGGTGATGCGATCATGCAGGCCTTGGGTCAAAATTGGCAGGGACTAAGAATCACTTACAGCGATGAGCGTGCGGCCCGTCTGGAGACGGGCGGCGCTCTTGTTCGCGCCCTCCCTTTATTGGGGCATTGCCCTTTTCTGCTGGTGAATGGCGACATTTGCACGGACTTTCCCTGGGCACAGATCTGTCAGCCTTCCCTTGCGCGTGTGCATCTGGTGCTGGTGCCTAACCCGATGCAGCATCCGCAGGGAGATTTCGCATTGTCTGCCGGTATGGTGGCTTTGACGGGCGAAGAACGTCATACTTACGCAGGTATCGCGCGACTTGACCCGGAGTTGTTGCGGGGCTTTCCCGATCAGTCGGCTCCTCTGGCCCCTTGGTTACGGCAATGGGTTGCTGCGGGTGTGGTGGAGGGGACCTTGTATCAAGGAAAATGGACAGATGTGGGCACGCCAGACCGGTTGTGGGCGGCCCGGCGTGATTGTGCGGAGGCCTCGCATGGACTTTGATTCGGCAGCGGTGAAGGCGGCGATTAGTGTGGATGCCGACTTGCGCTGCCGCTTGCGCCAGGAGTGGGGCTTGCTCATGGATCTGGCGGTCTGGGGAGATCTGCGCAGCGGCCAGATCGGCTTATCAGGCAAATTACACAAACGGGTGCTCGAATTCGGGGAGCGCCTGCGCTCCTATGGAAGTGATCGGAGTTGGATCCCACACCCCCGGGAACAAATCAAGAGCGCCCTGAGCACCAGTCTGCAGACCCGAGAGTCGCTGGAAAAGGTCAGCGAAATTGCAAATCAGCTGAGCGACGGGGTAGACCTTGCCGCCTTACGGGCGGTGTGGGAGGCCATAAGTGCTGCGTTGATGGCGGACATCGTCATGCGTGAAGAGCAATTAGTGCAGTTGTTGAATCAGCAGTATCAGGAAGAAGTGTGATCTAACCCTATTCAGGTTAACCGGCATATTTATGAAAATTGTGTACGCCTTGGTTGTTATTGGCGCTCTTGCGCTCTTCGCCTTGCTCTTATGGTGGGCACGCGGGCAGGTAGGTGATGCTGCAGCCCCTCTTGACAGTACGGGTTGGTATGCCCGGCATCCTGGCGCGCTGGCTGCCGAAAATCTGAAATGCTGGAAATTACTGCAGAACGCTTCATTTGCGAATGTGGACAAGGTCATGACCGCGCATCCCCACTGCCGTACGGTCTATGAAGCTATCCAGAGGCAGAATCCCGCCCATGCGAATTGACGACTGCCGGTGACTGTACTGACCGTAACGCCAGAAAGTCTGCTGGCCACGGGCCGGGATGTGTTGCGCCTGGAGGCGGCGGCGGTGGCGGCATTGGAAGCGCGTCTTGATGCGGATTTTGTGGGAGCTTGCCAGCTCCTGCTGAACGGCCCCGGCCGTATCGTCGTCAGCGGCATGGGTAAGTCCGGGATTATCGCCAAAAAAATCGCAGCGACTTTGGCCAGTACTGGCAGCCCCGCCCTTTTTCTGCATCCCGCTGAAGGCAGCCACGGCGATCTGGGTATGCTCACTCGTCAGGATTGCCTGCTCGCGCTCTCCAACTCCGGGGAGACTGCCGAACTTCTGGCTATTTTGCCGGTGGTCAAACGCCTCGCGGTGCCCTTGATCGCCATGACCGGCAATCCGCAGTCCACCCTGGCGCGCAGTGCCGCCGTACATCTCAACTGCAGTGTGGCGCGAGAGGCCTGCCCGCTCAACCTAGCGCCTACGGCGTCGACGACAGCAACCTTGGCCATGGGTGATGCTCTGGCCATGGCGCTTTTACAGGCGCGCGGTTTTTCGGCAGATGATTTTGCCCTGTCGCATCCCGGTGGCAGCCTCGGCAAACGCCTGCTGCTGCGGGTGCAGGATGTGATGCACCGGGGTGCCAGCCTACCCAAGGTACAGGAGGATACGCCGTTATGCGAAGCAGTCTTGGAAATGAGCAGCAAAGGGCTGGGAATGACGGCAGTGGTGGATGCAGAGGGCCGAGTGCTGGGGATTTTTACCGACGGTGATTTACGCCGTGCCTTCGCGCGGCGCCAGGATATCTGGGAACAGCCCATGGCTGAACTGGCTCATGCCAAACCGGCCACTATTACTGCCGAAGCCCTTGCTGCTGAAGCTCTTGCCTTGATGGAAAATAATCGCATCGGCGTGCTTCTGGTCACCGATGGTGAGGCGCGGCTGATTGGTGCGTTGAATATGCACGATTTGCTGCGCGCAGGCATTGTATGAATGAATTGATGTCGACTGACAGCGACTTGTTGACGCGCGCTGCCGGGGTCCGCCTGCTGATTCTGGACGTGGATGGCGTGTTGACTGATGGCCGCTTATTTTTTGACGATGATGGCAAGGAGAGTAAAGCCTTTCATGTGCGGGATGGTTACGGCATCAAGCTCGTGCAGGAACTAGCTATAGAGGTTGCGATCGTTACCGCGCGCTATTCCCCGGCAGTGGCCCATCGCGCACATGATCTAGGCGTCAAGCGGATTCACCAAGGTTGTCTGGATAAGAGTCTGGCCTACACGGAGCTCAAAATCGCTCTCGACCTGGATGATGCCGAGGTAGCTTATATGGGAGATGATCTTATTGATCTGCCCATTCTTACCCGCGTTGGGCTGGCGACTGCTCCGGCTGATGCGCACCCGGAGGTCGGTTGTCGAGTACACTGGCAGAGCGTGCAACGGGGCGGTCGTGGTGCGGTTCGAGAGCTCTGCGAGCTGATTCTGCAGGCACAGGGGCACTGGCCAGCAGTCATCTCCAGAGCCGTTGGGGCGCTGTCTTGATCACCAGCCCATTCGAGCGCGGGCCATGTCGCGTAAGCTGATGCCGGGTTTCCGCGCCCCCAGTTTGGGTTTGTCTCTGCTGTTGCTTGTCCTCGCGGCGCTGGTGTGGTGGTCCTGGCCACAGCATCCCCTGCCCCAGCCGCCCATTGACTGGCATGGTCAAATCCATAAGGGGGATCAGGCGGCCGAAGACGTGGTCATGCGCCAGTACACGGCAACCGGGAAACTGGATTTGCTGGCCACCGCCCAGACTGCCTATCACGAGCCGGGTGCCGATCAAACCATACTTAGCCAGGTTACCGTTGAGCGGTTCAAGCCGGGACAGCAGACGCACCTGCGTGCCAATCAGGGCATAGTAGATGGTCACAGCCAGTTGATTACCTTATGGGGAAACGTTATTGGCACCCTGCAACCGGACGCCCGCCTGCTCACCGAAAAGGTGCACTATGATGCGCAAACGGGCATTATTACGTCCAAAGAGCCGGTACGGCTGGAACGGGGTCAAGACTGGATGACCGGGGTAGGTCTATGGGCTTCGGTAAAAACCCAAGAGGTGAATATTTTGCATGATGTGCGTGGCATGTATGTCCCATAAGCGATTTTCTCACCGGCGATTCTGGCCTTTCTTGCTCATGGTTGTTTCTGCCACCGCCTCTGCCGCACCGGATGCGGGGCAGGGGCTGGGCAAAGGCCCTATTCAGATTAGCGCCGACGCGTTGCATGGTGAGAACAAACCGCAGCAGCAGGCCGTCTATACCGGGAACGTGGTTATGACCCAAGGTGACGTGCTTGTACATGCCGATAAGCTCACTGTTGTAGCTGCCGGTGGCAAGGTGCAGCAGGCCACGGCGGTGGGGAGCCCGGTTACCTTCACCATGCCCAGTGCCCAGCGCCACGGCTATGGTAACACCCTGATCTATAAACCGGGCAGCGGCGAAATTGTGCTTATCGGTAACGCCCATCTCTGGCAGAAAAAAAACGAGATCAGTGGTCAGCAGGTCACCTATTTCCTGCAGACGCAGAAGACTTCCGTTACTGCGGCCCCGGGTCAGCGGGTACAGTCGATCTTCTACCCCGCAGCGGCGGATCACGCCACCAGCGGTGGGAGGCCATGAACGGCCTGTTGCAGGCGCAATCCCTGTTCAAGTCGTACCGGCGGCGGGCTGTGGTACGCGACGTTTCAGTGCAGGTGGCTGCAGGCGAGGTGGTGGGGCTGCTCGGACCTAATGGAGCGGGGAAAACCACAACCTTTTACATGATGGTCGGATTGGTGCGTCCCGATCGCGGCCATATTTTTCTGCAACAGCGCGATATCACCGCGCTGCCTATGCACGAACGCGCCCGCATGGGGCTGGGTTACCTCCCCCAGGAGCCCTCCGTTTTTCGCCAGATGAGTGCTGCTGACAATGTCCTCGCCGTGTTGGAAACCTTGCCGTTGAGCAAGGTCGAGCGGCAAGAGCGCCTGGAGCAATTGCTCAGTGATCTCCATCTCCATCTGTTGCGTGACACCAAAGGGCATAGTCTTTCCGGTGGTGAGCGGCGGCGGGTGGAAATTGCGAGGGCGCTGGCCATGGGCCCGCGTTTTATTTTGCTGGATGAACCCTTCGCTGGTATCGATCCCATTTCTGTGCTGGAAATTCAACGGCTCATCCAGGATTTGCGTGGGCGTGGCATCGGTATTCTGATTACCGACCATAATGTGCGCGAGACATTAGGCATTTGCGAACGCGCCTATATACTGCATGATGGCAAGGTCTTGACGGCAGGTAGTCCACAGGAAATTGTTGATGATCCCATGGTGCGGCAGGTTTACTTGGGAGACCAGTTTCAAATCTGATTTTTGGAAATTATGAAACAAGGCTTAGAACTCAAGCTCGGCCAGCATCTGGCCATGACCCCGCAACTGCAACAGGCGATTCGTCTGCTGCAGTTGTCTACGCTTGATTTGCAGCAGGAAGTTCAAAGCATGTTGGAAAGTAATCCGTTGCTTGATGAAGAGACGGGAGACGACGGCGGGCCGGTCCCGGAGACGCTTGAGGCTCCTTCCGAAGACCGTCAACTGGATCTGGCGGCTGAGAATACGTTGCCTGACGAATTGCCTGTAGACAGTCAGTGGGATGATGTCTTTGATTTGGGTACGCCAGGCTCTGGCAGCGCTTCTGACGAAGATATGCCAGATTTTGAATCGCGTAACAGCCACAGCCAAAGCTTGCAGGACTATCTCCGCTGGCAGGCTGATATGACGCACTTCAGCCCTGATGAGCGCAACATGGCGGAGTTAATCATTGACGCCATTGATGAGCGCGGTTATCTGGCGGAAAGCCTGGAAGAACTCGCCGTCAATATGAATGTGCAAGAAGATGCGCTGTTGGTCGTGTTGCGGCGCGTGCAAGATTTCGACCCACCGGGCGTTGGCGCACGTGATCTCAGCGAGTGCCTCTTGCTACAGCTAAAACAGATGGTCGAAGGGGATGTTCCCATATTGCTCGCCCAACGGATTGTGAAGGATCATCTGCAGGCACTGGCACGCCACGATTATCCGCGTCTGTGTGCGGCTCTGGGGGTGGATGAGGAGGCATTGCGTGCAGCGATGGCGCTGATTTCCGCACTGAATCCCAAGCCGGGTGAAGACGTGGGTGCGGAGAGCACCGAGTATGTGATCCCCGACGTGATCGTGCGCTGGACGGGTAAGCGCCTGCGCGTAGATCTGAATCCCGAGGCCATGCCAAAATTGCATATCAATCGTCGTTATGCCGGCATGGCAGGTGGGAAAGATGCGGCGCATAAATATATTCAGGATCAGCTCAACGAGGCGCGCTGGTTTATCAAGAGCCTGCAGAGCCGCCAGGACACCATACTGAAGGTGGCGCGGGCCATTGTCGAACGGCAAAAGGATTTTTTTGCCAGCGGGCCTGAATCTATGCGGCCCATGGTCCTGCGTCATATCGCCGAGGCAGTAGAAATGCATGAGTCTACGGTATCGCGGGTCACTAATCAGAAATACATGATTACGCCCCGCGGTCTCTATGAGTTTAAATACTTTTTCTCCAGTCATGTGGGTACTGACAGTGGTGGTTCCGCGTCGGCCACGGCGATTCGCGCGCTACTCATCAAGATGACGCAGGCCGAAAGCGCACGTCATCCCCTGAGCGATGCGGAAATTGCCAGGGTGTTGGCGGATCAGGGTATTCAGATTGCGCGGCGGACCGTGGCCAAGTACCGCGAGGCGGCCAATATTCCTGCTGCGAGCCAGCGTCGTCGTTTGTGAGTGGATGCCGCCGTCAGGGTTTTGTGCCGATGCCGATGGCGCTACACTGGAAGCGGACCCGTAGCGGGACAGGATTTATAACGATCACAGCACTTGGGTAGGAGAGCGCTATGCAAATTACACTTACCGGACAGCACCTGGATTTGACGGATGCCATCAAAAATTATGTCGATGAAAAGATTGGACGCCTTGGTCGTTACTTCGACCATGTCATTAACGCCCAGGTGGTGCTGAAGCACCTCCCTCACGAAAAATTGACCAACGTCGTAGATATTACTGTCAATGCTCCAGGGCACGTCTTCCATGCCGAGGTGCATGATGCCGATATGTACGCAGCTATAGATCTGGTGTCCGACAAACTGGAGGCGCAGGTGCACAGCTACAAGGAAAAGCTGCAGGATCGCCGTAATGATCACCCCGCTGGTTTGGCAACCATTGCTGAAGTCGACTGAATAGCCATGATGATCCCGCCACTTTCCCTGACAAATATTCGTATAGATCCGCCTGTGGCCGATGCTGGTGATGTGCTGCAGTCATTGGCGGAAATCCTGGCAGGGTCTACCGGTCTGTCTGCCGAAGGGATCGCGGCGGCTTTGCAAAGCCGTGAGGCACAGGGGTCGACAGGCATCGGGCATGGAGTGGCTTTGCCCCATGCGCGGTTGGAGGGTGTGAGTCAGGTAGCTGTTGCAGCGCTGCGCACGGCGCAAGGTATTCCATTTGCGGCGCCAGATGGATTGGACGTGCGTATATTTTTGGCGGTAGTGGTGCCCAAAGCGGCTGCGACCGCCCATCTGGAGACGCTCTCTGCATTAGCCGCCAAACTTGCAGTGGACGAGGTACGCGAAGTGCTGATGGAAACCGTGGATCCGCAGGAGCTTTTTCGTTTGTTGACGAGTTCGGCGTAGTTTGTACCACAAAGCAGAAGGGTTGCCGCCATGAGTGCCGGGCAAGGCAGTGCTATTGAACGACAAGTCAGCCTGCGTCGGCTCTATGGGGACCTAAACAGCGAATTGCGCTGGCAGTGTCTGCACCATCCCGAGGAAGACCATCATCTCCGCCGAGATTCCTCGGCGGAAGATGATGTGGGTGGGGCGGCACTGGTTGGGTTTTTCAATTTTATCCGGCCACATGCGGTGCAGATTGCCGGGAGTTGTGAACTAGCCTACCTGCGTGCCCACCCAGAGGCCATTACCCAGTTTCCGCCCCATAGGTTGTGTCTGCTCGTTGTCTGTGAAGGCCAGATACTGGATGATCATCTTTATGAAGATCTGAAAGCCCGGCATATTGCGGTGATGGCGACGCCAATGGGCGCAAAAATAGTGCTGGCGCGGCTGCAACACTACCTGCATCAGGAGCTGGCGCCCCGCCAGCAGGTGCATGGTGTGCTGGTGGATGTGCTCGGGGTCGGATTGCTTTTGCAGGGCGAAGCTGGCATCGGCAAGAGCGAACTAGCGTTGGAACTGGTGAGCCGAGGTCATCGCCTGGTGGCGGATGACAGCGTGCTCTGTATCCGTGAAGCGCCGAATGTGCTGACCGGGCATTGCCCTGCCCCGCTGCGTAATTTTTTGGAAGTACGTGGTCTGGGTATTATTAATATCCGGGAGTTCTTCGGCGCCGCTGCTATCGTACGTTCCAAACGTATCCGGCTGGTCGTTGAAATCCAGGATATGCGCGATATGGAAATGGCGGATATCGATCGCTTGCAAGGCAAGGTGGATCACTTGGATATTCTCGGAACCCAATTGCCCCGACTATGCATGCCTGTTTCAGCGGTGCGTAATCTGGCCGTACTGGTCGAGGCGGCGGCACGCAGCCAGTATGTTAAGGAGTCCGGTGGAGATATGCTCGCGGATTTTGAGGCGCAGGTACGCTTGAGTGTCGGGGAAGAATGATGGCGGAGCGGGACTTTATTATCGTCAGTGGTCTATCCGGTTCAGGAAAATCTACCGTCCTGCAAGCACTGGAAGACCAAGGTTATTACTGCGTCGATAATCTGCCTGCGACCTTGTTGGTGGAGTTCGGGGCCCAACTGGCGCGGCGGGATGCCAGCTCCATGCTCGCCGCCGTGAGTATTGACGTGCGCAACCGCGAGTTTCTTGCAGCTCTGCCACAGGCGCTGGCCGAGCTGCGCGAGCGTTACGCTTTGCGCCCGCGCATCCTTTTTCTGGAAGCGGATGAGGGTACCTTGTTGCGCCGTTTCAGTGAAACTCGCCGCCGTCATCCCCTCACCGATGACCTCGCAGCAGCCTTGGGCGAATCGCTGCTCACGGTGTTGCGGCGTGAACGCGAGATGGTCCAACCTCTTGCCGATGTGGCTGACAAGCGCCTCGACACTTCTCAGATCAATACCCACCAGTTGCGTTTGCGGGTGCAGGCCTGGAGTCTGGCGTCGCATCATTACAGCGGCTTGGTCTTGCTGTTGCAGTCTTTTGCCTTCAAAAAAGGTCTGCCTTTGGATTCCGACTTCGTTTTTGATCTGCGCGCACTGCCCAATCCCCATTATAATCCCGAACTCCGCACTCTGACGGGGCGTGACACACCGGTGCGAGATTTTCTGGAGAAATCTCCAGAGATGGGCCGTGCCTTCAATTCTTTGCGCAGCTTCCTGCAGGCATGGCTGGCGCCTTTTGCGCAAGAGCACCGTAACTATGTGACGGTTTCTCTGGGTTGTACCGGGGGGCAGCATCGCAGCGTATATATGGTGGAGGCATTGGCGCAAATTCTTGCCGAAGAAGGGCAGCGTGTCCTGGTCCAGCATCGGGAACTGGGTATTACCGAGACGCTGACATGATTACCATCGTGCTCCTCACTCATGCGGGACTGGGTGAGGCCTTCGCGGCTGCGCTCCGGCATATTTTCGGAGTTCTGCCGCCCGCCTTGGAGGTGCTGGAAATTTTGCCTGATCAAACTCCGGAGGAGGGCCGTCGGCGTTTGTGGAATGTGTTAGAAAAAACGGGTAACGGTGATGCCATATTGATTCTGAATGATCTCTATGGCGCTACTCCCGCTAATCTCATTCCGGCCATTCTTCCAGAAGGTCGGGTAGCTGCGGTGAGCGGCCTTAATCTGGCGATGCTTCTGCGCGCCTTGTCGCGGCGTGGTGAAGGACTGGCGGCAGCACGGCAGGGTGCTCTGGAAGGGGGCATCCAGGGTGTCGTCGATATTCTCGAACAGCGACCGTCACTATGCTCCGAGGATATTTGAGTGATTTTTGTACATGAGAAGAGAGGCAAGTGCCAGTGACCCTGCGCGTAGACTATCCCATTATCAACCAACTCGGTTTGCATGCGCGACCCTCGGCCAAATTTGTCAGCCTCTCGGTGCGCTATCCCTGCGCGGTCTGGTTGGTGCGTAATGGTCAGCGGGTCAATGGTAAGAGCATCATGGGGCTAATGACCCTTGCCGCGGCGCAGGGGACTATTCTGACCCTGGAAACGGATGGTGAGGGTGAGCGGGCTTGTGCGGATGCCTTGCTCGCCCTTGCGGCGGACTGTTTTGGGGAAGAATCATGAGTTTTGAACTGGCGGGGATTGGTGCCTCCGGCGGCATTGCTATCGGCAGGGCGCTGGTACTTGAGCCCACCACCCTCGATATTCCTGAGCATTTACTGCTGCCTGAAGCCGTAGAACCGGAAGTGTTGCGCCTGCGTGCGGCCTTGAGCAGCGCCCGGGATGAGTTGTTCTCGGTGCGCGACGCGATCCCGAGCGATGCCCCGCAAGATACCCGTCTTTTTATTGATGCGCACTTGTTGATGCTTGATGATCCGGCGCTGCGCGAGCGGCCTCTGCGGTCTATTCGTGATGAACATCGCAATGCAGCATGGGCTATCCATTTGGAGCGGGAGCGGTTGCTGGAGATTTTTGACCGCATGGAAGACGCGTATTTGCGCGCCAAGCGGGAAGATATTATTCAGGTGATAGACCGGGTTTTGCGTCATCTCATTGGTGTAAAGACCCCCGCCCTGCAGAGCGCCGAGGGCCAGATCATCATCGCCGAAGATCTGACGCCAGCGGACACGGTGTTGATGAAAAAAGACAAGGTGCTCGCCTGGGTAACTGACTTTGGTGCGGCGAACTCCCACTCCGCTATTCTTGCCAGAAGCCTCGGCCTTCCGGCCGTGGTCGGCACGCACTCGGCGACGCGCCTGCTGCGCAGTGGTGATGTGGTGATTGTCGATGGGGACCAGGGTATTCTGCTGGTTGCGCCGGATGCCCTGATACTGCAGCAATATCAAGTGTTGCAGGAGCAGCGGCAGCGGCGCCGACGGCTCCTGGAAGAGCAGCGCGATTTGCCCGCGATAACCGCCGACGGGGTGCGCATTCATCTGCGCGCTAATATTGAATTGCCGGATGATATTGATATGGTGCGGCGCATGAATGCGGATGGTGTCGGCCTTTATCGCAGCGAGTTTCTTTTCATGAATCGCCCGGACATCCCGGATGAGGAAGAGCAGTTCCACGCCTTTGCCCGAGTGGTAGAGCAGATGGCTGGGGCACCAGTGACCATTCGCTCGCTCGACATTGGCGCCGACAAGGGCCTGCGTGATGACGATGCCGGGCTCCATGCGGCGCTCAATCCGGCCCTTGGCTTGCGTGGGCTACGTCTTTGTCTGCGGCGTCCGGAGTGGTTCCGGCCGCACCTGCGCGCCATTCTTCGCGCTTCGGCACTGGGGCCGGTACGGCTGATGCTGCCCATGCTCAGCAGTATGGGGCAATTACTGCAAACCCGGGCGCTGGTCAGTGAGTTGCAGGCAGAATTGCGTGCCGAAGGACATGGCTGTGACCCGGATATGCCAATGGGGATTATGGTGGAAGTGCCTGCCGTGGCGATGGCCGCACACTACTTTGCTGGGCGAGCCGATTTTTTCTCCATCGGCACTAACGATCTGATTCAGTACGCGCTGGCAGTGGATCGCGGTGATGATGACGTCAACGATCTCTTTGACCCCCTGCACGCCGGGGTGTTGGCGATGATTCAATACACCATCACCGCCGGTCATGCACGGGACATCCCGGTAGCTATGTGCGGCGAGATGGCCGCGAACCCGGCCTTTACAGCGCTGCTGCTGGGATTGGGGCTGCGTGAATTCAGCATGTATCCCGGCGCCATTCCCGAGGTCAAGGAAGTGATTCGGCAGACCACCATCGCGGATGCTGAGGCGCTGGCTGCCCACGCACTGTCCGGAGAAATGCCGGTGTTGAGCGGGGGCGGACATAGTTAGGCTGAGCCTGCGCAGGATTACGGCGTCTGTTGTCGTCGCGTTAATTTCCATCGTTTCGGCGACTATGCTGTTTTGGCTCGTGGGTGGTCCTCGCTACGTGTTAGAGGGGGTCCTGGCTGCCCGCTTGCAGCGGCAGGTGCATCTCGCCGCCAACCCGGATTGGCATTGGGGAAAACAAGAATTGTGGTTCACGTTACCAGGTCTGCGCATTGGTCCGGCGGCCCACCCTCAGCTCAGCGCAAGTCGAATTATGGTGGCATTAGACTGGCGCTTGCTCCTGCACGGCCAGGTGCAACTCCAACAAATTGTACTCGATGCGCCCATGTTTAACGCGCCGTGGAAAGGCGCCGCTAACGCGGGCGCTGCGCTTTCCCTGCCGGGCCGGATGATAGTGCGCGACGGCACGCTACGCTGGCGCGGTGTGACCGGACATACCCTGTCCCTAACGGCCGTGAATGGACAGGTGCTGGCGCAGGGACCCAGTCAGTTGGCGGGTGACTGGCACTGGCAAGGGAAAGACGGGCGCTGGCATTGGGCGGCCGAGATGGGGCCGGCGCCTGCGCTGTTCGCGCGGAACATTTCTTTGCGGGTGGGTACAACGGATGATCCGACGCTGCTGCAGGTGGTTATTCCGACGTTCCTGAGCGCGGCAAAGGGCATGGTCTTGCCGACGTTGCGCGCCCGCTGGCAAGCGCGTGGGCAAGATCCGGCACAGTTGCGCTTGCAGGCGCTACGTCTGAACATGAGGCAAAGCCAGCTTGTGGTGCAGGATGGCGCGCTGACAGCGGGGGATGATCTGGCACTTCAAGTCCAAACAGGGGGTTTTGACTGGAAGACGTTGCAGGGCCATCTGGCCTATCAGATTACCATCCGGCGTTTGCCCCAGTTGGCCGCCCGCTGGGGGCTGTCTCTGCCGAAGTGGACAGACCCTAATGCTTTGCAACGATTGACGTCGAAGGGCACAGTCCAGTTAGACAATTCCCATTTCCAGTGGGCTGTCACCCAAGGCGAGTTGGATGACAGCGCCTGGACGGGCAAAATATTCGGGACCTGGAGCCCGCTGGCTATTCACGTCAATCTGCACGTGGCGCAGCTCAATCTCGGTCGCTATCTGCCTGCTCCCCAACCCGGCAAAGCGGCGCCGCTTCCTGCAGTACCGCCGCAGTGGCCAGTGACTGGTGAAATCCACGTCGCAAAGCTGCTTTGGGGCAAAATGAGCGCCCGCGATCTGGTTATTCACAGCACAGCCTCCAAGGCGCAGCCATGATCCTCATCGCCGAAGCCCTGTTGGACTGGTACGCTCGCCACGGGCGCCACGACCTGCCGTGGCGCCAGACCCGTGATCCCTATCGCCTCTGGCTTGCAGAAATCATGTTGCAGCAAACCCAGGTGGAGAGCGCCAAACCATATTACGACCGCTTTCTGCAAGCCTTGCCGAACTGGCAGGTACTGGCAGCGGCGCCGCAGGATCAGGTGCTCGCTCTGTGGAGCGGGCTCGGTTATTACGCCCGAGCCCGCAACGCCCAACGCGCGGCGCAGCAGGTGGTCACGGCCTTCGGCGGCCACTTTCCCGATACCCTCGAAGATGCCGTCACCCTGCCGGGAGTGGGCCGCAGTACTGCGGCGGCGGTGCTCGCCAGCGCCTATGGGCAAAGACAGGCCATCCTCGACGCCAATGCCCGGCGTGTGCTCATCCGTAGCCATGCCATAGATGCTGATCCGAAGGCCGCTGCGACGCAGCAGTGGCTTTGGACATTGGCCAGCGCCCTTACTCCGGAGGACGCCCATGGCTACAATCAGGCCATTCAAGACCTCGGTGCCATGATCTGCACCCCACGCCAGCCGTGTTGCCCAAATTGCCCTTTGGCTAGCCGTTGTATGGCCCATGCCCAAGGACGCAGTCATGCTCTACCCGTAACAGTTAACCGGCCCCTAAAACCGCAGCGCTGCGCCTTTTTTCTCCTGGTCGCGGATATGGAAGGGCGGATATTGCTGGAAAAGCGGCCGGATTCCGGCATCTGGGGCGGACTCTGGTGCCTACCGCAGGCGGCGCCCGATGGCTACGAATTCTCCATTCTTTGCAAGGATACCCTTCATCCGCTGGAAGACACCCCCGCCGTGCGGCAATTTTTGCAGGAGGCATGGTCGCGTCGTTTGCGGCTGGATCTCCAGTTGGTGGCGCTGGAGAAAGAGCAGCAACATGTTTTTACCCACTTCCAGTTGCGTTTTCGCTGTGCGCATGCGCGCGTTTTGGACAGCGCTGTGGCGGATTCGGCAGCCACTCTGCGCTGGTATCGCCCCGCAGACGCTCTGGCACAAGGCTTGCCCACGCCCATTCGACGGATTCTAGGGAATCTCGGCGGCGGTCGCTGATCCTCCATTTTGCTATGTGTGCCGCCAAGTTAAGCAGCCATGCCGTGCGGCTTATTCCTGAGCGGCGAGTTCAGGTAATATAGAGCCACACCGTGTTATCCATCCCAGAACCATTGAGGAATTTCCGTTATGTCACGAATGGTACAGTGCGTAAAACTTGGCCACGAGGCCGAAGGTCTTGATCGTCCGCCTTATCCTGGCGCCCTTGGCGCGCGAATTTATCAAGAGGTCTCTAAGGAGGCCTGGCAGGGCTGGCTCAAACATCAGACCATGCTCATCAACGAATACCGTCTTTCTCCCATTGATCCCAAGTCGCGAACCTTTCTGGAAAAACAGATGGATGCCTATTTCTTTGGCGAGGGTGCCCCGGCACCTGAAGGCTACATACCGCCTGCGCCCTAAAACCCCTTAATAGATGCTACAGGGCGCTTTCCGGAGTGCCCCGCAATCCGCGCCAGACCCTGACGTCGTTGCCGGACGACAGGCGCGAAGCGTGCCAGACCACGCCGTTATTGCAAGACTGCCAAGTCCTGTCGCCTAAAGGTGACGCACTGGCTTCTCTTCCTTGTTCCCCCTTCCCTGTTCTTGCCTGGGTGTTGGTGATGCACTTCTGTCTTTTGCTCTCGTACGCTGCTTGTTAACACCATGTATATATGAATACTTTTTTATAAGGTGATGTCTGCTCAGCATCCGAAGACGCGCGGCGGAGCTCCTTCCCACCTGCATGCATATTGGATATAAGCGACTCATTAATGCTCTCCAATGCCGAGGTGTAAAATAATTAATTTAAAAACATATAGTTAAATGTTGGCACGACTTGTGCTTTTGCCTCTTCGCTGTCGAAAAACGGCACCGCCGAGCGCGGAAACTGGAACCACTTTTTGAGGAGAGCTTACCAATGAAGAAGATTGTTGCCCTGACGGCTGCCCTGTCCTTCCTGACTGCCACTGCTGCCTTTGCCACCGAAGTCCCCGCAGCCGCAAAGGCCCCGGAAAAGACCGTGGAGCACAAAGCCCCTATGCACAAGGCCATGGAGAAGAAGGTCGAGCACAAGAAGATTGAACACAAGAAGGTCGAAAAAAAGGCTCCTGAGCACAAAGTGATGGAGAAGAAGGCCGAAATGAAGAAGCCTGTCGAGAAGAAGGCCGAGCCTGCGGCTTAAGGACCTGCCGTTTAGGGATTTATCGGGTTGCGCCTCTGCGGCCTGACCTGTTGAGTTCTGATTTCCAAACCTGGGGTTTTTAAACCCCAGGTTTTTTTGTGTCTGCGATTTGCAGCATTCAGACATTATCCCCGTCAAAATCTATATGCAGACTCATGTTGATCGAACGGCCGGGACCCGGCAGCAGCGTTCCGTATGACATGAGCCGCTGGTCCAGATAAACCCGCCTAACGACGCCTAGTAAAGCTGGTTGAGGGGTGTCTTCCGGATGGCGGTCTCCGGCTTGGCGAATTTGCTGATGTTCGAGGCGGGTTATGGTCGACGTTACGTTTGGCGCCAGTCAACTTTGGTTCGCTGACAAATGTATAAACATCACAGTAGATAGTTGGTGCAAGTTATATCAAAAGGTGCATGGCATCCAAAAACATTATTATTACTCATTGCTGTAAGGATAGGGTAAAATTCTACTACCGAACTACAAAGGGATACTTATGTCGTGCGCATTGTTCACAGCCTCCTAGCCGCCGCAACAATTAGTCTGCCAATAGCCGCCTCAGCGGCAATATCTGTGGCACCAATACAGTGGACAGCAGATGTCCACGCACCGATTTACAATATTCCACGCGTTGCCGATGGCACGGTCTATGTGGATACTGCGCAAGCTAAGGGCCCCAATGTTTTTGCTGTGAAGGAGGGCAAAGTCCTCTGGCGTTTCGCCACGGAAGGGACGATCCAAATGCCGGTATCTTTGGGCGGGGCACAGGTCTTTGTGGCCTCCGATGTTGGGGGCATTCATTTCATGCGCGCCATCGACGCCAAAACCGGTGCGTTGATCTGGGACTATACCCGCCATGAACCACCGGAATGCATGTGCAGCCATGTGACGCACTATATTCAGCATCTGCTTTTTGCGGAAACGGATGGCCACAGCCTGTATGCTTTTTACCCCGTCGGAAAAATCCCGGATCATCGCCTTTGGACCTTTGTTGGTGATGGTGCCAAGCTGACCCCTCCCGTTCTGGCAGATAGTACAGTCATCTTTGGTTCTGCGGATCACAACGTCTATGGGTTGGTCGATAACACCGGGAAAATCCGCTGGCAGCAAAAAACTGGCTATGCCTTTGTTGCGCAACCTGTGGTTTGGGAACACACGGTAATCCTGGGCAACCGCGGCGGCACCGTGCATGCGTATTCGACGACGACGGGCAAGTCACTGTGGAATTTCACGACCAATGGACCCATTGATACAGCCGCTCTCATCTGGCATGACCGGGCATATATTGCATCTGGGGCAGGAGGCCGCGGCGTCTATGCCTTCTCGGCCAAAACCGGAAAACAGATTTGGCACACCCAGATGACCGACTACACCGCCTATCCCCCGGTCATGGTCAGGCAAACCCTGATAGTCGCCTCACGGGATGGGCATCTGCTGGGTCTCGCGGCAAGAACGGGGAAAGTGCTCTGGCGTAGCCATTTGCATGGCGTTCCTCTGTCGCAGCCAGTGCTTTGGCAAGGTGTCGCCGTACTCAAGGTGAATGACCACCAGGTCATGGCCTTCAACGCGCAGAGCGGTCGTCCCGTATGGACCTATCACAGCAAGGACGTGGTCACCTCCCCGGTACCTGAAGGCGACCATGTCTATGTGGGCACGAGCGGTGGAACGATAGTAGCCATTGGCCACTGATGGGGGATGAGCACATGCACAATCAGCATAAAGTGCGTCGTCCTATCTGGCTGGCTTGTCTGGGGATGCTCGTTTCAACCTGTCTGATGGCATCCACAGCGGATGCTGCCAGCTTCAGTAACGCACTTTCCTGGAACCTGCATCTCAGTCTGGAGGGCATTGATAATTTTTCCGGGGGAATCGCACCCGGCGCGGTGGGCAACGCTACCGGTAAAGCGGGCTTTGCTTTCGACACCCGTCGCGCCGGATGGTGGTCTGGCGGGCGCTTCGTCACAGAGTTTTTGGCGATCCAGAACGGTAACCCGGAGAACTACGTTGGGGATACGCAGTGCGTGAACGCCTTCACCGGCCTCAATCGGGGTGCGCTCTATAAGCTGTATTATAGGCAAAATATGGGCAATGCTACGTTGTGGGCTGGACTCATCAGTGCCAATGACTATTTCGACTCTACCGGCGTGGCCAGTAATTTCCTGAATGTTTCTTATGGGTTTGGGGCGGCGATGGGCATCAATGTGCCAGGAGCATCTTCTTACCCATTTTCCAGCCTGGGGGTAATGGGAAGTTATCGCACTGACGGTTGGACAGGTATGGCAGGTGTCTTCGAGGGGGATGCCATTCACCCCTTTGAGAATCCCGCGCATCGGGGAAATATGGTCTGGTTGGAGGCCGACCGGAACGGCTCTCTGGGCGGCGGGAAATATATCGTGAAATTAGGCGGGTGGCGCAACAGCCAGCTACCGCAATACCAGGCCACACTGGGTAACGACACCAGCGGCTTCTACACGACAGGGGAATACCGCTGGGAGCAGGATGGTATGAATTGGGGAAGTTTTTTGGAGTTTGAGGCGGCACCCAATCCGGTGAATGTTCTGCCCTGGTATATGGGTGCCGGATTGCGCCTACGACATTTCTGGGTGGCGCGAACGGGCGATAGTGTGGGTATCGGTATGGCCCGGGCCTGGCTGCGGGACGCGCCTTATCATGCGGAAACAGATTTTGAGGGTTACTATTCAGCGCGGATTATCCCTCGTTTATATCTGCAAAGTGACCTTCAGTATGTGGTTCATCCCAGTGCGACCTACCCGAATGCCCTGGTCGGTATCCTTCGTCTTCACATGCGATTCTCATAGGGACTAAGCGGTAGCCCTTGCACTTTCCAGGCTGCGATTCTACGCTGAGACTCTTTTTTCTTCGTCGGAGCCTGCTGGTCTATGGCATTACGCCCGAGTTCCATTTCCAAGCTGGCCGTCATCGGTTTTGGTCTGGCCATTGTGCCGCTGGTGCTGGTCATTGTTAGTGTGACCATTTCCATTGCCCACTTCGCCGAGCAGGGGCAGGTGAGCATTTTGCGCGCGGTGGCTATGAGTGATGCCGCCAACCGGATGAATAATGCGGTGCGATCCATGGAGCGCTACGGACTGCAATATACCGTGTTACAGGATCAGGCGTTGCTGGTGCTCTATGATCAGAGTTTTACGGAATACAAAAAATCCAGCGCCCAATTTGCTGCTGCCGGCCCCTCCCCTGTCGATAGACAACGCCTGGAACGGCTCGCCACCCATCTGAGTCGCGCCCGTCGGTTATTGCCACTGGTATCGCTGGAGGGAAATCGCAGAGCACTGGAGAGCGACTTCAGCCGTACCAGCGCGGAGGCGCAACACCTGCAAAGTGATGTCAATGAAGGCATCAGCACCGAGGTGGCCAAGCTGGGTACCCGGGCGCTGGCGATCAAGCGTCTGACTGTTGTGGAGGTGCTGCTGGTGTTGCCGCTCTCGATTGCCTTCGCGATCCTGTTTATTGTGTTGATCACCCGTCCCATCCGGCGTCTTGACCAGGCGGTTTCCGGTCTGGGTGATGGTGATCTGGAAACACCCATCGCCGTGCAGGGGCCGCGAGATATTGCCAGTCTGGGCGATCGTCTGGAGTGGTTGCGTAACCGGCTCAATGCGTTGGAGGCAGCCAAGCTGCATTTCCTGCGGCAACTTTCCCACGAGTTGAAGACGCCGTTGACGGCCATTCGTGAAGGCGCAGAGTTGCTCCAGGAGGACCTGGGCCACGAGTTGGGCGCCGACGAGCAGCAGGAGATCGTGCATATCGTTCGCGACAACAGCCTGCGTCTGCAGCGGCTGATTGAGGATCTCCTGCGTTTCAGCCTGGCCGAGGGTCCAGTAGGTGCGGGTATGGTGCAGGATATCTCCCTGACGGCGGTGGTGGAGGAACTGCTGTTGAGTTATAAGCCTAGCCTGCGCAGTAAATCCCTGCATCTGGTCACGGATCTGGCCGATGTGCGTGTGCGTGGTCATGAAGACCGCCTGCGGACTATTTGCGATAATTTGTTGTCAAATGCCGTGAAATTCTCGCCGCAAAACGCTACTATACGGATATATTTGCAGGTACAGGACGAACAAGCGGTTCTCGATGTTCAGGATGAGGGGCCAGGTGTAGCGCCTGAAGAGCGTGGAAAGATTTTCGATATTCTCTACCGGGGCGAGGCCTCGGACGCGGGGAAGATCGAGGGCAGCGGGTTGGGACTGGCCATCGCCAGAGAATATGTACTGAGTTATGGGGGAAGTCTTGAATTGCTGGATAAAAAAACGCCAGGGGCCTGCTTCCGGTTGCGCCTGCCGATCACGGATCGTACTGCTGCCCACGCTCGCCATGTTGACCCTGGCGGGTTGCGCGACCACGCCGTTGCCTCTACTACCTCCAAATACAGTGATTCTTAAGTCGGGTGAACAGGTTATACAGACCAGCAAGTTGGCGGCCTTGCAGGCGCGTATTGGCGTGTTGGAAAAAGTCACCCCAGTCAGCGCAAGTTGTGTTTCCGAAAAAGCGGAAGCCGCCAGCCTGACTAAGCAGCTTGCTGATGCTCGGGCTGGTGATCCCGGCTACCAAAAGTTGGAGGCGAGGGTCAATGACCTGCAGAACCGCCTCCTGCAATCTCAGCAACGCGAGATGGATTTGCGCAAGAAACTCAATGAGCTGGTACAGATCGAGAAAAACGCGCGCTTACCCCAGGGGCACTAAACCGAAATGGAAAAGGGCAGAATCTTACTGGTAGATGATGACGCTGATCTCCTGCGTCTGTTGTCCTTGCGTATGAAGACGGCCGGTTATGCCGTCAGTACCGCGGCCAGTGGTAACGAGGCGCTGTCGGTACTGGCAATGGAACATCCGTCCTTGGTCATCACCGATCTCAAGATGGACGAGATGGACGGGATGGCGCTGCTGGACGCCATTCGCCGTGACTACCCGACTTTGCCCGTCATCATCCTCACCGCCCACGGGTCTATCCCCGATGCCTTGCTGGCGGCAGATCAAGGTGTCTTTGCCTTCCTCACCAAGCCTTTTGATGGCAAGGATCTGATGGCGCAGGTGGAGCGCGCCTTCAACCTGACAGCGGCGGTTCTGCCGGGTTCGGGCAAGAAGGGCAGGGATTCCAGTTGGGACCGTATCCTGACCCGCAGTCCAAAAATGCAGACGGTGCTGGATCAGGCGCGTCTGGTGGCTGCTTCTGATGCCAGTGTCTTCATTCATGGTGCCAGTGGTACCGGTAAAGAATTGCTGGCCCAGGCCATCCATCAGGCGAGCCCACGCCGCAATCACGCCTTTATTGCGCTCAACTGCGCGGCCTTTCCCGAGCAACTCCTGGAGTCGGAACTCTTCGGGCACAAAAAAGGCGCCTTCACCGGGGCGGCCAATAGTCATCAGGGGCTGTTTCAGGCCGCTGAGGGTGGCACGCTGTTTCTCGACGAAATTGGCGATATGCCCCTCTCCTTACAGGTCAAACTGTTACGCGCCTTGCAGGAACGAGTGATCCGCCCTGTCGGCTCCACCGAGAGCATCGCCGTGGATGTGCGAATCATCTCCGCCAGTCATCGGGATTTGGAGCAGGAGATGGCTGCCCGGCGTTTTCGGGATGATCTCTACTATCGCCTTTGCGTGGTGACTCTGGAGCTGCCTGCCCTGGCTGAGCGGCCCGAGGATATCCCGCTGCTGGCCGAGTTTTTTTTACGCGATACGGCAGCCAAGAATCGCAAGGATGTCCGCGGTATCGCGCCGGAGGCCATGGAACTGCTGGTGGGAGCGCCCTGGCCAGGTAACGTCCGGCAACTGGCCAACGTCATTGAACAGGCGGTGGTGCTGTCTACTACCCCGCGAATCGGTGCGCCCCTCATCCGTCACGCCTTGCGGGACAGAGAGGGTGAAGTCATGCCCCTGGCCGATGCCAAGGGTCGTTTCGAGATGAATTATCTGATCCAGATTATGCGCATGACCCGGGGCAACGTGAGTCAGGCGGCACAATTGGCGCAGCGCAACCGGACGGAGTTTTATCGCCTGCTACGTCGTTACCACCTGGACCCCGCTGCCTTCAAAGAAACGGGCAGCGATGAAGACGAAACAGAAGTATAATAAATCACACGATGCGCTGAAGAATGGGTGATCCGCTTTTGGCCCATAGCGATCGGAAAAATTGCTGGTTCACGGAATGGTCGGGGTCGTATAGTTAAGAAGGACGTGCATCACCTTCTGGAGGCTCCGCATGAATATAGAATCCATCACCCTGGTGCGGCACGGCACGACGGAGTGGACAGATCGCGGCAAACATACCTCGGTGACCGAGGTGGCGTTGACGGCGGAAGGGCGCGCAGACGCGCAAGCGCTCTGGAAATGCTTTGTGGAACAGGGGCATTTTGATGGCATTTACTCCAGCCCCATGCTGCGCGCCCATCATACCGCCATTCTTGCGGGTTTCAGCGATCCAGAATTGCATCGGGGGCTCTGTGAGTGGCGCTATGGTCGTTACGAGGGCATGACGACGGCCGAAATTCGCCAGGAAGATCCAGAATGGAGCATCTTCCGTTGTGGTGGCCCTGAGGGTGAGAGCCCGGAAGCCGTCAGTGGTCGTTGCGACGAGCTGCTTAAGGAGTGGGATGCGAAAGGCCACCGCCATGTGCTGTGTTTTGCCCATGGTCACATTCTGCGGGCGCTGGCTACCCGTTGGCTGGGGCTGGATTTGCGTTTTGGTGATCATCTGCACCTGGATCCGGGCAGCATTTCCTGCCTGGGTTGGGAACATGAAGTCCCCGCCCTGCGTCTGTGGAATTACTGTCCGCAGCGCTCGGTTATCGGACCGCGCGCTGGCTGACTCTGAAGTGGCCGTTCAGGGCAGAAGAAAGGCTGGGGCGACCTGTGCGGCCTGCTGCATCCCCGCGTGGTAGTAATGAGTGCCGGTAAAGACCCGGGCATCATCAGCACGGAAAGCATCCATGGCCAAGCCCTTGCGTCCCAGTGTCCCGCTCCACCAGCCGGAGGGGTAGCAGAACTGCGGGAAGTACACACTGTTCACTCCGTCAAAGCCCGCTTCGGTCATACGATTCTGACACTGGCGGATGAGGTCGGCGTGCAGAAGTGGCGACTCAGACTGGGCGATTAGTACACCCTGGTCGGCCAGCGCATGGTGACATGCCGCGTAAAAGTCCGTGGCGAAAAGCCCTGCCGCCGGTCCGACCGGGTCGGTAGAGTCGACAATGATCACATCATAGCGCCCCGCCTCCGCCTCTTTGATCCAGACGATGCCGTCCGTAAAGTGAAAATGGGCGCGGGGGTCCTTATTTTTCTCACAGAGCTCCGGGAAGAAACGTTCGGCGACGCGGGTGACCCGCTCATCCAGCTCAACCTGCGTGGCTTCTTCCACTTCCTGGTGGCGCAGTACCTCGCGCAGGGTGCCGCAGTCACCGCCGCCGATAATCAGTACCCGTTTGGGCGCCGGGTGGGTAAAGAGGGCCGGATGGCTCATCATTTCGTGATAGAGAAAGTTGTCGCGGTCGGTGACCATCACCAACCCGTCCAGCGTCATGAGGGTGCCGAACTGCTCGGTTTCGAAGATCTCAATGGTCTGATAAGGACTCTGCTCGCGATGCAGCACTTCGCGGATTTTCAGACTCAACGCTGCGCCGTGCTCTTCATAGCGCTCGGTGTACCACAATTCTGTGCTCATATCCGCCTCTCTCAACGCTGGGGATGGTGGGGTGCTTGCGGGGGATTTTGCGGAAGAAACAGGCAAAAGAAAAGGGCGGACCGGTTACCCAGGTCCACCCGTTACCGCTGTGAGTCATTTCAAGCGCAGAGAACCGGCTTGACGCGCAACTCATGGGCAGGAACGCCCATCATATCCACTTGTCCGCGCTTCATCTCCATGGTGGAGACTTGCCCGGCGCCAAAGGCTTCCTTGAGATAATTCAAGGCATCCTCGGGCTGGATGACATCGCCGCAGGTGAAAATATCCACCGCTGCGTAACCATATTCCGGCCAGGTGTGAATGGCCAGATGCGACTCGGCGACGATAACGGCGCCGCTCACCCCGTAGGGCGAGAAGTGGTGAAAAGTTTGCGTCACGATGGTGCAATTGGCACGCCGGGCGGCCTCGAGCATGGCATCTGTAACATAATCAACATCAGACAAGGTACTGCCGTCACAGTGGTAAAAATCTGCGACGATTTGATGTCCCAATGAGCGCATAGGTGCCCCCCTTACCAAAGTTAATAAACGGTTAAGAAGTAGCTCCCGTGCACCCCCAGACAGTACTTGGTTTTATGCCCTACCTTGCTGGAACGATGCCTTGCTCCAAGTCTCTTAAGGACTGACCCCCTTAGTAACTGCTTTCGGTGCCGTGGAAACAGACGACGAACTATACGCCTATGCGCTGAGGATGCAAGGGTTTTTAGCGGTTAACGAGGTGTGATTCTCATCGCTTCTGCGCCGTGTTCTGGCCCCATGCTGACCGTTCGGTTTATACTGTGCGCCATGATCGCAAACGCAGAGAGTGCCCATGGCCGCTGAGGCCCTTGTCGAACTGGAAAATGTGCACTTTTCACGAGGGGCGCATCCGGTCCTGACGGGGGTGGATATGCGTATTCCCCGAGGGGCTATAGTCTCCCTCATGGGAGCGAGCGGTGGTGGCAAGACGACCATGCTGAATCTGATGGCCGGCACGCTGGCGCCCCAGTCCGGGCGTATACGGGTGGCGGGGCAGGATCTGCAAACCCTGGATTTTGAGGGGGTATACCAGTTACGGCGCCGCATGGGCATGCTTTTTCAGCACAGCGCTCTGTTTACCGATTTTAGCGCCTTTGAGAATGTCGCTTTTCCTCTGCGCCGCCATTTCCGGTTGGACGAGGGTATTTTGCGTAAACTGGTGCTGATGAAGCTGGAAGCGGTGGGTTTGCGGGGTGCGGCTGGATTGATGCCCGCCGAGCTCTCCGGTGGCATGGGGCGGAGGGTGGCGCTGGCCCGTGCGGTGGTGATGGATCCGATGCTGATTTTTTATGATGAGCCTTTTACCGGCTTGGACCCCATCAGTGTGGGGATTATTGCGACCCTGATTCGCCGCCTCAATGATGCCTTGGGAGCGACCAGTATTCTCGTCAGTCACGACGTGCAGGAGACTTTTTCTATCGCGGATTATGGCTATATCCTCGCGGGCGGTAAAATCATTGCGGAAGGTTCGCCAGAGGCCTTGCGCGCCAGTAATTCAGAACTGGCCAGGCAGTTTCTTGGTGGGCAGCCGGATGGGCCGGTGCCCTTTCATTACCCCGCGAGAGATAATTATGCCACCGCTTTGACGGATTCAGCCGCTGCGGGTGAGGTGATTTAGACCATGGCCTTTCTGGATTTTGTGCCGAATCTGGGGCGGCAGGTATTGCTGACGATCCCCAACCTGGGGTCCGCGGCCCGTTTTCTGCTACGGAGTTTGGTGGCGGTGATCCACCGCCATTTTAGCATTCAACAACTGCTCAAGCAGGTGTATGGCTTTGGGGTGCGGTCGCTGCTCCTGATGACAGTCGCCGCTTTCTTCACGGGCATGGTGCTGGGTTTTCAGGGGTATTACGCGCTGGTGCGCTTTGGTGCCACTTCGGCATTGGGTACCCTGGTCGCCCTGTCACTCCTGCGCGAGCTGGGGCCGGTGCTGACCGCGCTGCTCTTCGCTGGGCGGGCGGGGTCGGCACTGACCGCCGAAATCAGTTCCATGAAGGCGACGGAACAGTTAAGCGCCATGGAAATGATGGCGGTCAACCCATTTGCCTGGGTCGTGGCGCCCCGCCTCTGGGCGGGGATCATCGTCGTGCCCATACTCTGTGCTGTTTTTGATCTGGTCGGTATTTTCGGCGGGTATCTTATTTCGGTGCCGGTGCTCGGCGTGGATGGCGGCACTTTTTGGGCGCAGATGCAGTCCAATGTGACGTTTTCCGGCGATATCCTGACGGGTCTGTTCAAGGCCCTTTGCTTTGGGTTGGTGGTGACCTGGATCGCCGCCTGGCAAGGTTACGCGGCACAGCCGACTGCGGAAGGCGTGGGTAACGCCACGACCCGGAGCGTGGTGACGGCGTCGCTGGCGGTGCTGGGTCTCGATTTCATTCTCACAGCTTTGTTATTCACCTAAGGGGTAGACGGCGCATGGAAAAACGGGCGATAGACTGGTGGGTGGGCGTCTTTGTGCTTCTCGGCATCGCCGCTTTGGTGGTGCTGGCACTGCGCGTAGGGAACCTCTCCGGCTTCGCCTACAACGACGGTTACGTACTGCATGCAGATTTCACCAACGTGGGCAGTCTCAAGGTGCGCAGCCCGGTCAGACTGGGCGGAGTCACGATCGGTGAGGTGACCCACATCGGCATGGACCCCAAGACCTTCATGGCGAATGTGACGATGCGTATCGAACCGAAGGTGAAATTGCCGACGGATACGGGCGCATCCATTTACACCGAGGGTTTGCTGGGCGAGCAATATGTGGCCGTTCAGCCGGGTGGAATGCCACAGGATCTGAAGCCGGGCGGCACCATTACCATGACGCAAAGCGCGGTCAATATGGATCAGCTAATCGGCCAGATGGTCTTCGATAAGGCCTCGGGTAGCAAATAGGGAGGATTTGGTATGCGTCAATTTTCTTTGATTTCACTGGCATTTTTTGTTCTGGCCTGGACGTTGCCTGCCGCGGCAGAGGACACGCAGGGGGCGGTAGCGGTGGTTCAGCAGCTTACCAATAGCGTACTCAAGGTGCTGCGCTCCAATGACGGTAGGCCTATCACGCCAGCCGTGAAGAAAGAGGTGGCGGATATTGTCTTGCCGCACATGGATTTCACCACCATGTCGCAATATGTGATGGCGCGGTACTGGCGGCAGATGGACCCAGCCCAGCAGCAGGAATTTGTGGTGCTGTTCAAGGATCTGCTGGTGCGTACCTACAGCAATTCACTCAATCATTATCACGGACAGACGGTGAAAATCACTGGCAGCCAGCAGATCTCCCAGAATCCGCCTGTGGCACAAGTGAACATGGTTATTCGTCAGAACGGTGGTGCTCCAGATGTTCCGGTGATTTATGCCTTGCTCTACACCAACAACTCCTGGCGGATTTACAACACCTATATTGACGGGGTCAGCATGGTGCTGAATTACCGGCAGAGCTTTGGCCAGATTGCTGCAAGCCGCGGAATACCCGCGCTGCTCCAGGACATGAAGGCCAGGGATGGCATGGGTAGCACAGCAGGCAAAACGGCGGCGGCCGCTTGAGCACAGCGACCTCCTGGGAACGACAGATGGTTGATGGTACCCCATGGCTTTTCCTGCAAGGGGACTGGCGGGTGGCACCGATGGATAAGGCACTGCGGTCCTTTGCATGGGTGAAGGACGGGCAGGATTGCACAGAAGTTTCCGTCGTGAAGCTAGAGGCTGCGGACAGTGCGACACTTGCCATGTTGATGGAGTGGGTGCAGCAGGCCAGACAGCGTGGAACTGCACTACGTATTCACGGGGCCTCGCCCAAGCTGCAAGAACTGGCGAGTTTGTATCATCTGCAGGATATTTTGCCGTTGTGCCATGACTGAT
Organism: Acidithiobacillus sp.; assembly: GCF_023229925.1. Taxonomy (NCBI): domain Bacteria; kingdom Pseudomonadati; phylum Pseudomonadota; class Acidithiobacillia; order Acidithiobacillales; family Acidithiobacillaceae; genus Acidithiobacillus; species Acidithiobacillus sp. The sequence continues at coordinate 63,243 of NZ_JALNYM010000003.1, forward strand.
TCCCTGGCTATTCACATCGCCGGGTTGCGCAAAGCCTACGGCAGCGGCCACCTGGTCTTGGCTGACGTAGATCTGGATGTGCATGCCGGAGAATTTTTTGGTCTGCTGGGTCCCAATGGCGCGGGCAAGTCTTCGCTCATCAATATCCTGGCCGGGACTGTGTGCCGTTCAAGCGGGGTCGCAGAAATTTTCGGCTTTGATGTGGAGCGAGATTTTCGCCGGAGCCGTCAGTTGCTTGGGGTCGTGCCCCAGGAGCTGGCCTATGACCCATTTTTTACCGTGCGGGAGTTTCTGCGCATGCAATCCGGCTATTTTGGCTTGCGTCATAATGATGACTGGCTTGATGAGCTGATGGCAGAGCTGGATCTGACGGACAAGGCCAACGCCAATTTGCGCGCGTTATCCGGCGGCATGAAGCGGCGGGTGCTCATCGCCCAGGCTTTGGTGCACAGGCCCCCGGTGGTGGTACTGGATGAGCCGACCGCCGGGGTTGATGTGGAACTGCGCCAGGGCCTCTGGCGTTTTATGCGGCGCTATAATGAAGAGGGTCATACGGTCATTCTCACCACCCACTATCTGGAAGAGGCCGAAGAACTCTGCCAGCGAATCGCCATTCTTCAGCAGGGGCGAATCGTTGCCTTGGACAGCAAGGATGAATTATTGCGCGCCTCCAGTTGGCGGGTGCTGACGGTGACCTTCGACCACGATCCCGGCATGCTCCCTCCTGAACTGGCGGAGTTGATGACTGGTGCGGCAGAAAATACCCGTGTCCTCAGGATTGATGCGCAGAAGAACCCGTTGGGGGACGTCTTGGCACAATTGCAAACGCTGCCCGCCCAAATCCTGGATTTGCATCTGCAGGAACCGCGCCTGGAAGATGCCTTTACGGACATCCTCGGACAAGGGCGCTAAGCTTGGCAGACCTCTTGCGTCTCGATCTATTTCTCAAGACGTCACGTCTGATCAAACGCCGTAGTGTGGCTAAAGATATCTGCGATGCCGGGTGTGTGCAGATCAATGGTCGGATGGCTAAGGCGGGGGCGATGGTGCAGGTGGGTGATATGCTCACCATCGATATTCGGGATCGATTGATGCGGGTGCGGGTTTTGCGTATTCCGCAACGGATTGAAGGACCGGAAGGGGTGGTGGAAGTACTGCCCGAGGAGGTTGAGGAATGATCACAGAGCCACGTTTGTTGCTGACGGTGGGGGAACCCGCAGGTATCGGCCCGGATATATGCCTGCAGCTGGCCAGGCACGCCCTGCCCTCAGGGGTCCTGCTCATTGGCGACCTGCACTGTCTGCGCAGTCGCGCCCTGACTCTGGGTTTATCGCTGCGACTGGAGCCCTGGCAGGAGGGCAATCCCTGGCCGGCGCCCGGAAATGGTGTGTTGCACGTGCTGGACATGGCGCTGGCCAGGCCTTGTCGTCCAGGCCATCTGGATGTGGCTAATGCACCGGCGATATTGTCTACTCTGGATAAAGCGATGCACCTATTACGTGCAGGTGTTGCGGATGCGCTGGTGACGGCACCGGTGCACAAGGGCATCATCAACGACGCGGGGATTCCCTTCACCGGGCATACAGAATATCTTGCGGAGGCCTGTGGCAGTCCAGAGGTGGTCATGCTGCTGGCCGGTCGCGGCCTGCGGGTGGCGCTGGCGACGACTCATCTGCCTTTAGCCCAGGTAGCGGCAGCCATTACCCCGGAAGGCTTGGAGGGTACGCTGCGTATCCTGCACCGGGCCATGCGTGAAGACTTCGCCCTTTCGGCACCCCGTATTCTGGTTGCCGGACTGAACCCCCATGCCGGGGAGGGGGGGCACTTGGGGCATGAGGAGCAGGATATCATCGCGCCAGTGATAGCCGCCTTGCAGGGAGAGGGGCTGCGGATCAGCGGCCCATGGCCGGCCGACACCCTGTTTACTCCGCGCCTGCTGGAAGATGCTGATGCGGTGCTGGCCATGTATCACGACCAGGGACTGCCGGTGCTGAAGTACCATGCCTTTGGCGAGGCAGTAAATATTACTTTGGGCTTGCCCATCGTGCGCACCAGTGTGGACCATGGCACGGCGCTGGACGTGGCGGGCACCGGCCGGGCAGAAGGGGGCAGTCTGCTTCGGGCATTGGATACGGCTGCGGAAATTGTTCGTAACCGGTGCCTTGCAGGCTGCTGATGTCTGTCGCAGGTCGGTCTGCATACTCAAAAAATGCGGTTGCGCCCTTCCGGCACCTGGGCAATTAAAAACTCCATCTGATCGGCGAGAATGCGCCGATTGCTGAGCAGCAGATACTCGGCCCAGGTCGGGGTGAAGGGCACCGCGAGCAACGGCATGCGCGCCTCGTCGGGGGTGCGGTTGTCCTTGCGGCTGTTGCAACTGCGGCAGGCGGTCACCACGTTGGTCCAGATATCCCTGCCCCTGCGGGAGATAGGAATGATATGGTCACGGGTGAGTTCGCGGATAGGAAAATGTTTACCACAGTACATGCAGAGATGATGATCGCGATGAAACAAGGTCTGATTGGACAGGGCCGGGGGTCGAATTTTACCCTGATGGCGACCGCGGACGGCGATGACCGGATGAATATCAAGTTGCGAGAGGGTACCACTGCGGCGGCAGATGCCGCCATGTGCGGTAAAGAAAGGACTCCCCAGTGTCCAGGCAACATTACCTCGGACATAATGGGCCGCGGCTTCTTCCCAGGTTTCCCAGGCCATGGGACGACCACCGACGTCAAGGCGCAGCACGAGGTGCATAGACTTTCCGTTTCGCATCGCCTGCTAGAGGCGTCGACCGAATATAGCATGAAGGTGCGCTAATGATGCAAGAGGGGCGCCTGCCGCGTGCCAAAAAGCGTTTCGGGCAGAATTTTCTGGTTCAGCCGCAGATCGTTGAGCGTATTGTGGCGGCTATTCGCCCTGTGCCCGGCGATCAACTGGTGGAAATCGGGCCGGGGCCGGGGGCGCTGACCAAAGCTTTGCTGCGCCTCTTGCCGCAGTTGACGGTGGTGGAGCTGGATCGGGATATGATTGCCGGTTTGCGCGCGCTCGCGCCGCCGGAGCGGCTAAAAGTCATGCAGGCCGACGCGCTGGAGGTCGACTTTGCGGCACAGGCTGGTGCCGGGAATGTCCTGCGGGTAGTCGGTAACCTGCCTTACAACGTGGCGACGCCGCTGATTTTTCATATACTGGAACACGCAGAACAGGTGCGGGATATGCATTTCATGCTGCAAAAAGAGGTGGTGGAGCGCATGGTGGCGGTGCCGGGAACCAAGGCCTACGGCCGGCTTTCGGTGATGATACAGGCGCACTGCGCGGTGGAATCCCTGTTCACGGTGGCGCCCGGGAATTTCTTTCCGGTGCCGAAGGTGGATTCGGCCTTCATGCGCCTGGTACCGCATCGTCCAGGGTTGCTACCACGCCACCTGCAGACGTCTTTTGCGCGAATGGTAGCTGCTAGCTTTGCCCATCGCCGCAAGACACTCGCCAATAATCTGCGCGGCATTTTGAGTGCGGATGACTTGCAGGGTTTGCAGATTGATCCAGGCTGCCGCGCCGAGATGCTGGACCAGGCCGCCTTTTTTCGCCTCGCCGAGGCAACAGTTGAACAAGGAAACCGATCATGAATCATTTGGAAGTTGCCGAGAAACTTTTTGCCGAACTGGAATGGGAAGCGAAGACGCTGCCCGATTATCCGGTCCTCACTTGTGGGTTGCAGGTACCTCATGGTGTTCTGGACATTTTTTGCCACGTGCATGGCGAACGGGAGCGTATCCTGTTTTACCTGCGTCCCCAGAATCTGGAGATAACCATGGGAAAACGCCCGGCAGTGGCGGAGTTTCTGACCCGTGCCAACTATGGACTAGCCCTGGGTAACTTTGAACTCGATATGGAGGATGGAGAAATCAACTTCAAGACGATCCTCCAGGCACCTGCCACGGTGCTGAGCACTGCTCTGCTGCGCCCATACCTGCTGGTTGGTGTAGAGACCATCAACCACTATCTGCCAGGGTTGGACCGGGTGCTGAGTGGTCAGGAAACCCCGGTCGCCGCGATTAGGGCGTTGGAGATTGCGACAGCGGTGCATTGACCCCGGAGCCGATGATTCCGCTGCCCAGCAGCAATGGGGTGATGCCCATGCCGCGGATTTTGGCAAGGGTGGGCTGGGCCGCTGCCAGAGAATCGAAGATGCTGGTGCGGAGCCGGTAGAGGGTGTTGTTATTACCGGCTTCTACTTTTTCCATCCGGGTGCTGACCCCCAGCAGGGCGAGGCGATCGCGCAGGACGACGGCGGCGGCGCGGTTGGTGAAAGCGCCCACCTGAATAGTTACCGGCTGGTGAACGACACTGATATTGCTGGCGGTCGCCGCACTGGGGATACCGGGGCCGCTACCGAGGATGTCGGCTGGAATGTCCACATGCATATGGGGCAGTATCTGGTAAAAATTGAAATTGACGCCGCTGCGGTTGGCGGCTGTGGCACTGTTATCTGCAGCGACGGCAAGTGAGTTGCTCACCGGAGTTTGTGTAATGGCTGGGGTATGGGTGGCCAGCAGATTACCGGGCTGTTTCTGATTGGCTGTCAGTGCGCTACGGCCGGAAGCCGTCGCTGCCGATAGTCCCGTCCCGCTACTAATGAGACCGAGTTTTCCTGTGGTGATGGGGAGCTGTGCTATCCACGACCAGATCCCCGCACTGAGCGCGACCACCAGAAGCAGCAACACCCATGGCCAGTACCGTGGGGGATGGGGCGGTGTTTTTTCGGAGTCGTCTTCCAGCTTTGTCTGCTGCCGTGGCGTGACGGCCGGGCGCGGCTCTTGCGCTCGCGGGCGACTGGTTTGATTTTTGTAATCGCGCATGAATCCTTACATCTGTTCCGGTGCGCTGACGCCAAGCAGTCGTAACCCATTGGCAATGCTCTGTGCGACGCTCAGACAGAGCGTCAGACGGGCGTGGCGCAGCGGCGTCTCCTCCACTAAAATTCGGGTCGAATTGTAGTAGGTGTGGAAGGCTGCAGCCAATTCCCTAAGATAGAAGGCAATCTGGTGCGGTTCGCGATCACGTGCCGCCGTGGCTACTACTTCCGGGAAGCGCCAGATGGCGTCGGCAAGTGCGATTTCGCGGGGTTCCTGCAGAATTTCCAGGTCAACGCCGTCTGTTGACGGCAGGCTGAGCCCTTTTTCTGCCGCCTGACGCAGCAGGGAATAGACCCGAGCATGAGCATACTGGATATAAAATACCGGGTTTTCTTCGGAGTGCTTTTTTGCCAGTTCCAGATCGAAGTCCAGATGTTGGTCGGCGCGGCGCAGTACATAAAAGAAACGTGCCGCATCATTGCCCACTTCCTCGCGCAGTTCACGGAGGGTGACAAACTCGCCAGCGCGGGTAGACATGGAGACCTTTTCTGTACCGCGATAGAGGATGGCGAACTGGACGAGGACGACTTCCAGTTGCTGGTCATCGAGGCCAAGGGCGCGCAGGGCGGCCTTGACTCTGGGCACATAGCCGTGATGGTCCGCACCCCACATGTCGATGACGTGGGTGAAGCCGCGAGCAAATTTTTCGGCATGGTAAGCCACATCGGAGGCAAAGTAGGTATAGGCGCCGTTGTCACGACGCAAAACCCGGTCCTTGTCATCATCAAAGGCGGTGGCGCGGAACCAGAGGGCACCTTCCTGGGTGTAACAGTGTCCCGCTTTTTCGAGGGCAGCGATGGCGGCATCGACTGCACCCGTATCCACCAGGCTGCGCTCGGAATACCAGCGATCGTAATGTATGCCAAAGCCCTCCAGATCATCGCGGATGTCGGCGAGAATCTCGTCCAGTCCGGCGCTGTGCAGGGTGCGATAGTTTTCGCCGAGAGACTGCTTCAGATAGGCGATGAGGGTGTCGATGGCGATATCACCGTCGCTCATCTCGGGGAGGTTCGGCAATCCGGCCGCTGCGTGCTGTAAGCGGTTGCCGACCTGCTCCCGGAGATGGGTCGCTATTTCGCGCACATAGTCGCCCCGATAACTGTTCTCAGGGAAGGGCCAGGGCAGCGCCCCGGCGGCTTCGAGATAACGCAGGTAGACGCTAGCGGCGAGAATATCCATTTGGCGCCCGGCATCGTTGACATAGTATTCGCAAAAGATGTCGAAGCCGCTAAAGCGGAGGATGTTGGCGAGGCTGGCGCCATAGGCGGCACCGCGCCCGTGCCCGACGTGCAGGGGGCCGGTAGGGTTGGCCGAGACGAATTCCAGTTGCAGCCGTTGACCCGCACCATTTTGGTTGGCGCCGAAGTGCTCCTTTTCGGCACTAACCTGGCGGATCACTGCATGAAAGGCGGCTGGCTGCAAAAAGAAGTTGATGAAGCCGGGGCCGGCAATTTCGGTGCGGGCAATCCACTCCGAGGCGGGCAAGGCGGCGACGATGTCGGCGGCGAGATCGCGCGGTTTGCGTCCGACGACTCTGGCGAGGAGCAGGGCGACGTTGCTGGCGAGATGGCCGTGTTCCACCTGCTTGGGGCGATCCAACTCCAGAGTGGCGGGAACCCCTGGAATGCTGCCCTGGGCGTGGAGTTGTTGAAGCGCCCCTTGCAGGGCTTGGCTGACAAATGCTTTCACAGGGCTACCTTATGCACGAAATGTTTACTTTAGTGTAACCGAAGCAAACGTTTTACGGCAGAGGTTGTTGTATCCTGGACATCCTGCCGACATGTCCACGCAGCGGGGAGCGCGAAACAGAGTGGTTATAAGGAGCGCTTCCGGCGCTGGCTGCTGCGGAAAACTCGTCCTCTTCCTCCTCCACATAATTGCGCGGACCATCGGCGCTGCGCAGAGTGCTGGGCGGGATGATAAAGAAGTAGGCGCCGATGGCCGCTATCAGGCAGATCCACATGGACAGGCGCAGCAGGTTGTCGATGCTCAGGGTATCGGCCTGCACGCTGATCAGGGTGTGCAGGTGTTGGGCGGAGAGCGTCGTTTCCGGGTTGAAACGACTGATGTGGCCGCGTAGATGGTCGCCGGCAAGGGCGCTGTAGCGGGTCCAGTAGACGCTCAGCAGGCTCACCCCGATGTTGGCGCTGAAGACGCGAATGAAATTGCTGGTGGTGGCTGCTGACGGGATTTCCTGGGCGCTAAGGCCAGAGAGGATGATCATGGTCAGCGGTACGAAGAGCATGCCCACCCCCATGCCGATGAACAGCACCGACCAGAACAGGTCGCCTAGATTGCTGATGGGGCTGAGATAAGCGCTGCCATAGGCGAAGGCAAAAATGGCAAAGCAGAGGGTCGCCAGTAGTCGCAGTCCGAGTAACCCGCGCAGACGGTCCATCAGCGTCGACAAAGGGATGGCGCCGATGCCGATGGGAATAAGTACGGAGCTCCCCCAAAACCCATTGAAACCAAGGGTTTCCTCTGCCCAGAGGGGCAGTATGGAGGCCCAGCCCATGAACATGGCCCAGCCCAGGCAAAGCAACAGCAAACCCAGCCAGTAATTGCGTCGGCGCAGAAAGTGTAACGGGAGCAGGGGATGCTGAGTTTCGCTTTCCCGCCAGGCAAAGAGCAGCAAAAAAATAAAGGCAACTAAGGTCATTTTGAGAATGAAGGTGGAATGCCACCAACCGTACTGCTCACCCTGATCCAGCACAATTTGCATGCTCATCAGTCCGCCATAGAGCAGGCCGAAGCCCCAGCTATCGAAGGGTGGGGTTAGGGGATTGCCCTGCTCTTTGGGGATGCCCAGACTGCCCAAAAACAGGGCGACGCCCCATATCGGCAGGGAAAGTAGGAAAATGCTGCGATAGCCCAGTTCCGTCGCCAGCAGACCGCCGATGGTTGGCCCGAAGAAGAAAGGCACGAGCATGGCATTGCTCCAGAAAATGGTCACCAGACCATGGCGCTTGAGGGGGCTGTGGTGCAGAAAAAGACTCTGACCCAGGGGGACGAGGAGCCCTGCGGCGATACCTTCCAGAGCACGAGACAACAGCATAATCCAGAGATTGTTGGTTACCGCGCTGATGACGGTTCCCAGTACGGCCACGGCAACCGCCACTTGAAAAACGCGACGCATCCCGAAGCGGGCGGTCGTCCAGGGCATCAGGGTAATCCCCAGTGACCAGTGGACAATGAAGTAGGTCAGGGTCCAGAGGGCATGATCGCTGCTGGTGGACAGACCACCTGCGACGTAAGGAAAAATACCCTGCACCGAGGCGCCATCGAAGGAGCCCATACCGAGGGCGAGACCTACCCCCGCAAAGAGGGGCCAGATTCTAGAAAGGGACGGCGATGTTTCCACGAGGCGGAATCCTTGGAGATTGTCTTGATCTGGAGCTGGTCGTCACGACGGCATAACGTCGGTCTTGTGCTGCTTTAGAAACCACCGTCGGCCGTTGCTACCAACAAAAAGGCACCGGAGCCGCCTGCCGGATGCTCCAGCCAGATCAGGGGCAGGTCGGGACGGCGGCGGGTGAGGGCTTCTTCGGCATCGCCGGTTTCCACTACCAGGATGCCACCGGCCTGCAGGTGGTGCGGCGCCTGCTCCAACAGGGGGAGCAGGCAATCCAGGCCATCATCGCCGGCGGCCAAGGCGAGACGGGGCTCGTGCCGATATTCGGGGGGTAGTTCCGTCATGGTCGCTGCGTCCACATAGGGCGGGTTGCTGAGGATCAGGTCGTAGCGCTGTCCATCCAATGCGGCGAAGAGGTCGGACTGATGCAGATGCACGCGGTCCTCCAAGCCATAGCGTCGTACATTCGTGCGGGCTACGGCGAGGGCCTCGGCGGAAATGTCTACTGCGTCCACTTCGGAGTCTGGAAAACGCAGGGCCAGGGTGATGGCCATACAGCCGGAGCCCGTGCCGACCTCCAAAATGCGCTGTACCTGCGATTCCTCTACCCAGGGTGCGAAGCCCTCTTCAATAAACGGTTCAAGCAGGCTGCGGGGAATGAGGACCCGTTCATCGACGCTAAAACGCAGTCCAGCAAACCAGGCTTCGCCGGTGATGTAGGCGGCAGGACGGCGGAGCATTTCCCGCTGATAAAAGTAGTTGAGAATCGTGGTCTTCTCGTTGTCCAGCAGACGGGCTGCGCCCAGATCTGCAAGGTCTTCTGGCTCCAGGTGCAGCGCCCGCGCGATAAGGGTGTCCGCTTCGGCGCGGGGTTGCTGCTGGCCCTGGCTGAAGTCGAGCCCGGCAGCGGCAAAACGGCTGGCTCCCCAACGCCGGTAATCGGTTACCGTATGCAGTGTGGTGATAGCGAAGGCGGCATATTGTTCGAGGTCCATTCAATCCAACTCCAGCCAGACCGGGCAATGATCGGAGCCCGTCACATCAGTGGCAATCCCTGCTCCGCGCAGGCGCGGCAACAGGCTCTCATGTATCCAGAAATAATCGAGGCGCCAGCCGATATTGCGGGCTCGGGCGTTAGTGCGCTGGCTCCACCAGGAATAGTCCGTCGCGTCCGGGTGTAGGTGACGGAAGCTGTCCACCCAGCCTGCCGCTACCCACTGGTCCAGGCAGGCCCGTTCCTCGGGGAGAAAGCCGGATATTTTCGCATTCTCTTTGGGGCGGGCGAGGTCGATGGCCCGGTGGGCGGTGTTGACGTCGCCACAGAATACCACCGCTCGCCCGGCGGCAACCCGTGCGTTGACCATATCCAGGAAGGCGGCATAGAAATCCAGTTTGAAGGCGAGGCGTTCCGTATCTTTTTTGCCATTGGGGAAGTAGACATTATACAAGTCGAAATCTCCACAGTCGGTGATGACCACGCGGCCTTCTCGATCGAAACGTGGGATGCCTAGCCCTGTGGCCAGTGGTCGGCAGGGTGCTTTGCTGAAAGTGATAACGCCGCTGTAACCGGAGCGCTCGGCGACTGCCCAGCGGCCATCATAGCCCTCCAGTACGATTTCTGCGGTCGGCAGGCGGTCCGGGTCGGCTTTGCTTTCCTGGATGCAGAGCACACCCGGTTGCGTCGCTGCGACCCATTCGCGCAACCCCTTACGACAGGCGGCGCGCCAGCCATTCACGTTCCAGCTATACAGGCGCATGGTCACGACCGCTCAACGGATCACCCGCACGGCCAGAAAATCCCCCTCGGCCAGCACCCGTTCCAGAATGATACGCCCGGCATCGCCGGCGGTACTGGCTGCAGCGAGCAGGGCGAGTCCCTCCCGCGCCGCCGTCGGACTGATGACGCCATGGCGTAGTGCCAGTTGATAAAGTACGGCAACACTGATTTCCTGGCCGGGTTGTTTGACCAGTTCCCCCTGAAGCTGCGCGAGGGGGCCGCCGTAGAGAAGCAGTTTGCGCACATGGTCGATATTGGGCAGTGTCGGGGTGCTCATGGTGGTTCCTTGTTGATGAATCATCTGTTAAAGCCCGCGCTGGCGGGCCCAGGTGGCGGTGTCGGCTACACCGGCTAACTCTTCTCTGGACCTGGCCAGCCCTGGCAATGCAGGGACCACAGCCCACCACTTTGTGGCACGCTGAGCTGTGGACCCAGTTCCGTCAGGGCGGCGGTCAGTGCCTCGCGCAGACCCCAGGGTGGATTCACTATGATCAGTCCGCTGCCGAAAAGCTGTTCGCGGCCTTCCTCCGGCATCTGCAACAGTTCGCAGGCAAAAGCCGGAAGGCGCTCGCGCAAGGCCTGCCGCAATCTGGTGATCGTACCGCGGATTTTTATCGGGTACCAGACGAGATACACCCCTTGCGGCCAGCGCTGATAAGCGCGGATCAGGGCGTCCGCGAGGCGTTCCCATTCATCTCTGCGTTCAAAGGGTGGGTCGATCAGGACCAGACCGCGTTTTTCAGGCGGGGGAATCAGCCCGAAGAGGGCGCGATAACCGTCTTCACCGATGACACTGGTGTGCGCTCGCTTGCCCATCGCCCTGCGCAGATGCGTCGCTACTTCGGGCTGCTGTTCGCAGAGCACCATCCGGTCAGCAGGCCGGAGCAGGGCGGCGGCGAGGGCGGGTGAGCCGGGATAGTGGCGCAACACACCGTCGCTGTTCTCGTTGCCGATGATTTTTAGCCAAGCACCCGCATGCGGCAAGCTACGCCGATCCACCCAGAGGTGCGCAATGCCCAGCAAGTGTTCTCCTTGCGCGCTTAGTGTATATCGTCCTGCGCCCGCGTGGGTGTCGATGTAAGCGAGCGGCGTGTCCTTACGGATCAGGGCTTGCAAAGTGAGACTCAGGGCCAGATGCTTGATGCAGTCGGCAGCATTGCCGGCGTGATAATGATGGTCGTAATTCATGGCTTGTTTATCTTTCTGGGGTTGGCTTGGGGCGACGCTTTCGTCATGATAACAGATAGTGACCCAGACTCAGCGGAAAAGGAGAGATGAAGATGCGACTTTATGCTACGCAGACCAGCCCCTATGCCCGGAAGGTGCGTATCGCACTGCTGGAAAAAAACATCCCCTGCGCTTTGGAGTGGGTGGATCTCCGCGCCGCCGACCATGGGGCACTGGAGCACAATCCTCTGGGCAAGATCCCCGTGCTGGTGCGTAATGACGGCTCGGCCGTATATGACTCAGCAGTGATTATCCAATATCTGGAAATTCTGCACCCCGAACCCGCCATCATCCCTCATGATCCGGAGGCCCGCATTGAGACATTGCGGATTGAGGCGCTGGCTGGCGGCATTATGGATACCACGGTTGCCTGGGTGTTGGAGCAACGCCACAGTAAAGATTGCCAGGATGCCGGTGTGTTGCAGCGTGCCCGTAACAAGGTGCTTGCCGCACTGGCTGTGCTGCAGGAAGAGGCGTGCGCGTGGCAAGATCTGGCCGCAGCGCCAGTGTTGAATCTGGCGCAGATTGCGACCATCGCCGCAGTCGGTTATGTCGATCTGCGCGCACCGGATTTCTTGCTGCAATTCCCGGATTTGACGACCTGGATGCACTCCCTGCATCAACGTTCCGCCATCAGCGCCACTGCGCCCCAGTAATTTTCATGAAAATTGCGACCTGGAACGTCAACTCCCTGAAGGTGCGTCTCCCCCAAGTGCTGGAATGGCTGGGTAGTGAGCAGCCCGATGTTCTTTGTCTGCAGGAGACCAAGCTGGTCGATGCGCGTTTCCCGGTGGCCGAACTGGCGGACGCAGGCTATCAGTCGCTCTATCACGGTCAGCCGACTTATAACGGTGTTGCCATACTGAGCCGGACAGCACCTGACGACGCCCGTTGCGACTGGCCAGGCGGCGGTGACGGACAGGCACGACTGTGCGCCGCCAGCTTCGGTGACTTACGCGTCATCAATGTTTATGTGCCCAACGGGCAGGCCTTGGGTAGTGACAAGTATCCATATAAATTACAATGGCTTGGGCGTCTGCGTGCGCTGATTGCCGAGGAGTTGCAGCGCTGGCCGCAACTGCTGCTGGCAGGGGATTTCAATGTGGCCCCTGACGTCCGTGATGTTTGCGACGTTACGGTCTGGGGGGATGGCATACTCTGCTCAGCTCCCGAACGGGAGGCGCTGGACGCCTTGTTAAGCCTCGGACTGCATGACAGCTACCGTAGCCTGTACCCGGACGCGCAGGCGTGGAGTTGGTGGGATTACCGTGCGGCAGCGTTCCGGCGCAATCAGGGACTGCGCATCGACCTGATCCTGGCCTCGAGTCCACTGCTTGCGCGCACTCAGGATGTCGTCATCGACCGCGCCGCGCGAGCGGTGGAGCGCCCGTCAGATCACGCGCCGGTCTATATCACGCTGGAGAACGAGGCATGATTGGACTTCTGGTCGTCAATCTTGGCACCCCCGATGCGCCTACCGCGCCGGCAGTGCGCCGCTACCTGCGCGAGTTTCTTAGTGATAGCCGGGTAGTAGAACTTCCGCGGATACTCTGGTGGCCCATCCTGCATGGGCCTATTCTGCTGTTTCGCCCCACCCGCTCGGCGCGCAATTATGCGAGTATTTGGCTTCCCGATGGCTCACCCCTGATGGTCTATAGCCAGCGCCAGTGCGACGCACTGCAGGCCCATTGGGATCAGCAGTTTCCCGGCCTGGTCCGGGTGGAGCTGGCGATGCGCTACGGCAACCCGTCAGTTGCGAAAGGCATGACCGCTTTGCGTGCCGCCGGCTGCAGCAAAATACTGATGGTCCCACTTTATCCCCAATATGCGGCAGCCACCACCGCCTCCGCTTTTGACGCGGTGGCCAGAGAATTGCGGAAATGGCGCGAAATCCCGGAAATTCGCATGATTCGGGACTGGTATGAACACCCTGCCTATATTCGTGCTCTGGCGGATAGTGTCCGTGTCTGGTGGCACGAACACGGGCAGGCAGAGCGGTTGCTGATTTCTTTTCACGGCTTGCCGGAGATGTGCATTGAAAAGGGCGATCCCTATCGCGCTCAGTGCGAAAAGACTACCGCACTACTCATAAAGGAACTCGGTTTGTCTGGTGATCAGTGGGTACAGACCTTTCAAAGCCGCTTCGGCACCGCCCAATGGCTGGGGCCCGATACCAATAAAACGCTCGTCGAGTTGGCGCGTTCAGGAGTGTCCCGCGTAGACGCCATCTGCCCTGGGTTTAGTGCAGATTGCGTGGAAACACTGCAGGAAATCGCCATGGAGGGCAAAGACACTTTTCTTAGGGCGGGCGGCCGGGAACTGCGCTATATCCCGGCACTCAACGATAACCCCCTCTGGATAGCGGCGTTCAGCCAAATTCTTGAGCCCCATTGGCTTCATTGGGAGTGCCCGGAAAATTTTGCCGTTTCTGCGCAGTAAGGCTAAAATCGGCTCGAGACTACTATAGCAGTATCTTTCCCTGGCCCTTTACCTACAGGACTCGCGCCATGATGATCAGCAAAGACAAAGTCGTCACTATCGACTATTCCCTGACCGATGAAGAGGGGGAGCTGATTGACAGCTCCGTGGGTGAAGAGCCCCTCGTCTATCTCCATGGCCACCATGGCATCATCCCCGGCCTGGAGCAGGCTCTGGCGGGGCGTCGTGTCGGTGATAAGCTAGAGGTCTCCATTCCTCCTGAAGAAGGCTATGGCGATTGGGACGAAGATCTGGTGGAAGTGGTGGGTGTTGAGGACTTTGACGATCCAGAAGAACTGGAGATCGGCACTCAGTTTGAGACAATGACCGAAGAAGGCACGCGCCTTGCCACGGTAATCGATATAGAAGGCGACGAAATTACCGTCGACCTCAATCACCCTCTGGCCGGGATGACCCTGAATTTCGATGTGACGGTGCTGGAAGTACGGGATGCCACCGCCGAGGAACTGGCCCATGGTCATGTCCATGGGCACGGAGCACATGACGAGGCTCATTGATGCGTCGGTGCTGCGCCGGTTGACACGTATTCTGACCAAGTAAGTCGCCTTGCGTGGCCTGGGTTTAATGTCTGGAACCAGCGCCGACGGTGTGGATGCCGCGGTGCTGGATTTTGATGTCGCAGGCTGTGCGGGTTACCGGGGTACCTTCAGTTACCCTTTTGATCCGGCGTTGCGCGCAGAAGTGCTGGCTGCCAATGGGCCATTGAGTGTCGAGGCGGTGGCGCAGCTCGATCGGCGCCTGGGCGCCCGCTATGCGCAATTGGCGCGTACTGCCATCGCCCATCTTGGTCCGGTAGACTTTATCGCCTTGCACGGGCAGACCATTCGTCATCAGCCGCGGGGGGATCCTGGCTTTACGCTGCAAATTGGTGCCGCAGCAGATATCGCCGTGGCCACAGGTCTGACCGTGATCCACGATTTCCGGCGTACCGATGTGGCGGCCGGAGGGGAGGGGGCGCCGCTGGTTCCGCCCTTCCATCAATACTGCTTTCAGGATAAACAACCCCGTCTGGTACTTAATCTCGGCGGTATGGCCAACGTGACCTGGTTGCCAGGTATGGATGACCCCCGTCCACTCCTGGCCTTCGACTGCGGGCCGGGCAATGTGCTTATGGATGCGGCCATACATTTGTGCAGTGATGGGCAATCGACCTGTGATGTGGATGGCCAAATGGCAGCCGACGGACTTTGCGATGCTGTGCAGTTAGAGGCATGGCTGGCGCACCCGTTCTTCCGGCAGCCGCCTCCGAAAAGCACCGGGCGGGAGGTTTTCGGGTTGCCACTGGTGACGCAATGGTGGTCATTCTGGCAGGGCTCTGCAGCGGATTTTCTGGCGACACTGACGGCATTGACCGCGGTTTCCGTGGCGCAAGCGATAAGGACCTGGACACCGGGCGCCGCAGAAATGCTGGTGTTCGGCGGCGGTGCCGAAAACCCGACCCTGATGCACGTTTTGCAGGGGGTCTTGGCAGAGACCCGAATTTTGCACGGTGGGCAGTACAGCGGCATTCCCAGTCAGGCTTTGGAGGCGTTGGCCTTTGCCTGGCTGGGTGGAAAGTGCTTACTGGGGCAGCGCCTGCCCTTGGCGCACGTTACCGGGGCGCAGCGCCCCATGACCCTGGGTACTATTCTGCCCGGAGATAACTGGCCAGAACTGCTTGTCCATCTCTCGAAAAGGATGGAAATTACCGCAAAGGAAAGATCGCATGGTGCTCTCCCCACTGCCTGACATCGGCAATTGTTGGCATCCCGGCGGCGGAACGGCCGTTTATGGCATTCTCGGCCATCCGGTCTCACACAGCCTCTCGCCGTGGATGCATCGCCTCTTTGCAGCGCAGCAGGATCGGGACCTGGTTTATGTGCCCTTTCCGGTGCATGAAGAGGCGATCGCCACGGCGCTGGCCGGACTGGCGGCGCTTGGCGTGCGCGGCGTGAATGTTACGGTCCCCCATAAAGAGGCCGTGTTGCCGCTGATGCAGCGACTCAGCGCTGCGGCGCGTGCCATCGGTGCGGTGAACACCATATGTTTTACGCCCTCGGATATAGAAGGACACAATACGGATGCACTCGGTTTTCAGCGGGCGCTGGAGCGTGCGGCGGGGGTTGGCTGGCAGCAATGTCCGGCGACGGTGATTGGCGCTGGAGGGGCGGCCCGGGCCATCGTCTATGCCCTCGGTCATGCTGGATGTCCGGCTATTTATTTGGCGAATCGCCATCTGCCGCGTGCCGAAGCCCTGGCTGCACAATTCCCCGATCTCCCGGTGCACCCCCTCCCGTTGGACTCGGCGGCATTGTCTGCGGTATTGCCCTACAGTGCATTACTGGTCAATACCAGCGCGCGCGGGCTGCACGGGGAGTGCCACCCGGAGTTGGATCTCGCCTGCATGCCCAGAAATGGCAGCGTATACGATATCGTCTATAACCCATTGGAAACGCCTCTGCTACACGCCGCCCGGCAGGCTGGGCTGGGCGCGATGGATGGGCTGGGCATGTTGGTAGAGCAAGGCGCGGAGAGTTTTCGAATATGGACGGGAACTTTGCCGCAAACCGCCGCCGTGGAGGAGACCTTACGCCGATGGCTACAAATCCAGAACACATCGCGTTGACACCCGTATTGCGGGCATTAGTCAGCAACGGGTTAAGCGACGAGGCGCAGTTACAGAGCCTTGCCACCGATCCGGCGCGGGGTAAGACGCCGCTTCTGTTTTATGTGGTCGAGAAAGGCGCTGTTCCTGCCGCAGTGCTCATGGCACATCTTTCCGCTCGCTATAACATGCCCATGCTCGATCTGGATGCGGTCGCGATGGATGACTTGCTTATTCGGAAACTCGACAAAGGGCTGATGATCCGCTACCTGGTGCTGCCCTTGTCGAAGCATGGAGACACCCTCTACCTCGCCATGGCTGATCCTACGGATTTTAAGGCGGTGGAAGATGTGAAGTTTAACACCGGTCTGCAGGTGATGCCGATACTGGTCGAGGCCAATAAGCTGGCGAAGGCAGTGAACGCTGCGGCCAACAGTATGCAGGGCGGGATCGATGATGTTTTCATAGATAAGCCACGCGACGAAGAAGAGCAGGAAGAATTCGATCTTGCGCAGAAAAATGATAGTACGGTCGAGGATGCGCCCGTGGTGCGTTTTGTCCAGCAATTGCTGCTGGATGCCATTCAGCGCGGGGTTTCCGATATTCATCTGGAACCCTATGAGAAGGATTTTCGGGTGCGTTACCGCCTCGATGGCGTGTTGCAGGACGCGCTGCACCCACCCGTGGCGTTGCGCGACGGGGTCACCTCGCGCCTGAAAATTCTCTGTCGCCTGGATATTTCTGAACGACGCCTGCCCCAGGATGGCCGTCTGCGAGTAAGGGTACCTCCCGCCCGGGTCATTGATTTCCGTGTCTCTTTTTTGCCCACCAGTTTTGGCGAAACGATTGTGCTGCGCTTGCTGGATCCGGCCAGTTCCAAGGTGCCCATTGAGCAATTAGGCTTTTTACCCGAGCAGCATAAGGCCTTTGAAGAGGCCATTCACCGACCTTACGGTATGATCCTGGTCACCGGCCCCACGGGTTCCGGTAAAACGACGACCCTCTACACCGCTCTGAATATCCTCAACACCGGCGACTGCAACATCAGTACCGCAGAGGACCCCGTGGAGATCCCGGTGTATGGGATCAATCAGGTGAATATCAACGAGCGCATCGGTCTCAATTTTGCCGCCGCCTTGCGTTCTTTTCTGCGCCAGGACCCCGACATTATCATGGTCGGTGAGGTGCGCGATTTGGAAACTGCGGAGACTGCCATCAAGGCTGCCCAGACGGGCCATCTGGTGCTGGCCACCCTGCATACCAATGATGCACCACAGAGCCTAACCCGCTTGGAAAACATGGGTATTCCTACTTATAACATTGCCGGTGGTGTGCACCTGGTAATGGCACAACGACTGGTACGCAAACTTTGTCCGCACTGCAAAAAGCCCCTGCGTATTCCAGAACAGGCCCTGATTGAGGCGGGATTCGCGCCTGAGGATCTGCAGGGCTGGCGTCCTTTGGGCGCGGCGGGCTGTGATCAGTGCAATCACACTGGATACAAAGGCCGGATGGGACTCTATCAGGTGATGCCGGTGAGCGATGCTATGCGCGAAATCATTATGCGTGGTGGCACCTCCATGGACTTGGCGCGGCAGGCGGCACAGGAGGGGGTGCTGACCATGCGGCAAAACGGATTGAAGCGGATCAGTGAGGGTGTCACTAGCCTTGAGGAGGTTCTGCGGGTGACCAATCTTTGATTTTGTCTCCCCATATACCCAGATATTTTGTGCAGAGCATCACAAATATGACGATGGATAGTGGTTGCGCGATGAATTATGGCGTTGTAATGTCCGGCAGCGCTTTGTGGCGGGGCGCATAATATGCCGGAGATGGTGGGTGACTGGCGGCGCCTTTGGGGGATTTCTGCCTACCGCGTGCTCATCGCAGCGGTTATTGGTATCTTGGTACACTTACCGGCCAGTGAGGCCATTATTGATCTGGGGGGGCATGCAAGACTGTTGCGTGTTCTGACCCTGGTGGCCGCCATGGTCAGTCTCGGTTACCTGTTGGCGCTTTTGTTGCGGCGGCCCGTGCAACCGCGCGGCCACGCCTGGATTCAGGTGTCGACTGATACCCTGCTGGTGCTGCTGCTATTGCATTTCGGGGGAGGGGTCAGCGGTCCTTTTAGTATCCTTCCTTTTCTGCTGCTAGTGTCCACGGCAAGCCTCTTGCGCGGCAAAAGCGCATTTGTTTTTGTGTGGATACTGCTTGCACTGCTGGTCGCGGAGTCACTCCTGGGTGGAATGACTACCATGCATCCGCCCCTTGGCCCGCTTTTTATCTATGTTCTGGCGCTGGTGGCAGTGGCGGTGTTGGCCGACAGTCTGGTTATCAGCCTGGAGCGCGGCAACCGTCTGGCACTGCAAAGGGATGCCGAGGTTGTCAATCTCAACGCCCTGAACCAGGAAATTGTGCAGCATATGGATGTGGGCGTTTTTGTGCTGGATCGGCAAAACCGCGTTGTTCTCAGCAATCCCGTTGCGCGGACGCTTTCGGGGTATCGGCTATGGACTTCCGCGCCTGTCGCCATCGATTTGGTACAGCCGCGTCTGGCCACCATGCTGCGACAGGCGGCGCACAATGACAGCGAGATGGTGATTCCGCCAAGCGGGCGTTCCTCGACTTTGCAGGGCAGTGCACAGACCTTGCTGGTACGTAAAATCGCCCTGCCCCGCAGCCCTTACCGCTTGTTGCTCCTCCGGGATGCATCAGCACTGCGTGCCCGCGAACGTGAGGCTCGCCTGGCGGCGCTGGGTCGTCTGGCGGCTAATATTGCCCATGAAATTCGTAATCCGCTCAGTGTGATTCGCCACGCGGGCAACCTGCTCGGCGAGAGTGTGGAAACCCCGAGTTCGCGGCATCTTTTTGAGATACTGGAACGGGAGACGGTGCGCATCAACGCCATCGTTGAATCGGTACTGGAAATGGCCCGCCCGAGTCCTGCGCATTCTGAACCCATCGCGTTATTGAGCTGGTTGCCGACGCTCACCGCCCAGTTGCAAGCGGATCCGCTGCTTGCATCCATGACGATCATTATCCGCGAAATTTCCGCGCAGCTTACGGTCTATGCCGACCCTGCGCAGCTACGGCAGGTGTTCTGGAATCTGCTGCATAATAGCGCGCAGTATGGTATGGCAGAAGATGCTACGATGCGCGTCGAGATCGAGACGGTACGTGCGGACAAGGAGACCATCATGGTGACGCTGCGGGATTTTGGACCGGGCGTAAAGCCGGAGGTGATGGAGCGCATTTTTGAGCCGTTTTTTACGACCAATTCACGGGGTACCGGACTGGGTTTGTCTATGGTGCGCGAGCTGTTGCGCATCAATGGGGGGCGCATTGATTGTGAAAACCATCCACAGGGTGGTGTATTATTCCGGATTTTTCTCCCCTGCTGGTATCTGGAGGCGGAGGAATGATGGCTGATTTTTCCGTATTGCCACCTGCTCTGATCGTGGATGACGAGCCGAATATCGTTGAATTGCTGGGTATTACGCTGCAAGGTATGGGAATCGCTGTCACTGGTGCCCATTCCCTCGCAGAAGCCTACGCGCGCCTCGCCGAAAGTGTCCCTTCTTTATGTCTGAGTGATCTGCGTTTACCGGATGGTTCCGGTATTGATTTGGTACGTCGTTTGCACGCGTTGCATCCGCAAGTGCCAGTGGCCGTGATTACGGCCTACTCCTCCGCCGATGGCGCCGTCGAGGCGATGCAGGCGGGGGCCTTTGATTACATGGCCAAGCCCATCGAACTTGCGCGTCTGCGGCGACTGATATCGCAAGCCGTTGATCTCAGTCGCTTGTCACCGGCGGGTTCGGACGGCGCACAACGGCTGGTGGGCGACTCTCCGGTCATGCAGCGCTTGCGTGACGATATCCGACGCATTGCGCGAAGTAATGCGCCCGTACACATTACCGGTGAGTCTGGTACCGGTAAGGAGTTGGCAGCGCGTGCTGTTCACGCCTCGGGACCCCGTCACGACAAGCCTTTCGTGGCTGTCAACTGCGGTGCCATTCCCGAGGGGCTGGTGGAAAGCGAGCTTTTTGGTGCTGAAAAGGGAGCTTATTCTGGTGCTGTGCAGCGCCGCGAAGGACTCTTCGTGGCGGCCAACGGCGGCACCATTTTCCTGGATGAGATTGGTGAACTACCGATGATAGTGCAGGTCAAACTCTTGCGTGCCATTCAGGAGCGGACCATTCGCCCGCTGGGTGCATCGCGGGAAATTCCCCTGGATCTGCGTTTCATCTCCGCTACTCACCGCGATCTGCAAGAGATGGTCGTTGCCGGTGACTTTCGTCAGGATCTCCTGTATCGCCTGGATGTCGTGCGGCTCCACATGCCGCCCTTGCGCGAGCATCCGGAAGATATTCCTCAGTTGGTGGAGGTGATCCTACAACGTATCGGGGGTGCACAGCATGATGTGTCGGCGCGGCTGCCCGCGGGGACTCTGGAGCGGCTGGGTAGTTACGCTTTCCCCGGCAATGTCCGCGAGTTGGAAAATTTGCTGGAGCGTCGTCTTGCATTACAGCGGGACGATATTCTACCTGAAGAAGCATTCGTCTCCTCTGGCGGTGTGGCGCCAGAAAGCGGCATGCTTGCCTCGGTAACGGTAAGTGCTGCGCCGACCAGTTTAGACATGGCGGAGGCCGTATTCCTGCGACAGATGCTGGAACAGGCCGGAGGCGACCGGCATCATGCCGCAGATTTGCTGGGTGTCAGTTTGCAGTCGCTGGAGTTGCGACTCAGCAGATTGTCTCCGGGAGAAAGGATATGACACAAGGCGCAATGGGCGTGATCACTATCTTAAGCGCCCTGCTCGGTCTGCTCGTCGGCAGTTTCCTGAACGTGGTGGTACATCGGGTGCCTCGCCACGAATCCGTCATTCATCCCGCCTCCCACTGCCCGCACTGCGGCCACGTGCTGCATTCCTGGGAAAATATCCCGGTCCTGAGCTGGATCTTGTTGCGCGGTCGCTGCCACGAATGTGGCAGCCCCATTGCCTGGCGTTATCCGGCGCTGGAGCTCCTGACCAGCTTGCTCAGCCTCGTGGTTGTCTGGCAACTGGGCCTCACCTGGTCACTCGCCCCTGCCTTGATATTCACCTGGGCATTGCTGGCGCTGACCATGATTGATCTGGAGACGCAACTGTTGCCCGATCGCATTACCAAGCCAGGCATGCTGATCGGGCTGCTACTGAATGGGTCGGCACTTTTCTGGCCGGGAATAGCGCTGGTGACGCCTCTGGATGCTTTGCTCGGCGTACTCATCGGCTACGGCAGTCTATGGTTGCTGGCCACGGTGTATTATCGGGCGACCGGGCGGCACGGAATGGGCGGCGGTGATCTCAAATTGCTCGGTGTGATTGGTGCGTGGCTGGGCTGGCAGGCCGTTTTTTTGACCCTGTTCATCGCCGCCCTGAGCGGTGGCCTGGTGGCCTTGGGCTTCCTGCTGCGTGGTAAGGGCCGGGACTATGCCATGCCCTTCGGTCCTTACTTGGCGCTAGGGGGCTGGCTCATGCTACTGTGGCCACAAACTATTATTTCTGGTTACCTGCATCTGCTGGGTTCCTGAATGGCGCTGCGGATTGGCCTGACGGGGGGGGCGGGTTGCGGCAAAAGCACGGTCGCCGGGATGCTCAAGGCGGCAGGCGCCCATGTGCTGGATGCCGATGTCATAGCCCGCGAACTGGTGGCGCCTGGCAGCCCAGCCCTGCAAACCATAATCGCGCATTTTGGCCCGACTTTTTTAAACGAAAATGGCTGCCTCGATCGCGCCGCATTGCGTGCCCGGATTTTTGCTGATCCAGCGGCGAAAACCTGGCTGGAAGGCCTTCTCCATCCGCTTATTCGTGCATGCTTTATAGCTGCCAGCGATGCATGGACCACATCGCATCCGCAAGCGCTCATAGTCTGGATGGTGCCGTTGCTGGTCGAAAATGGCTATCGCCCTTTGTTGGATCAGGTCTTGGTCGTCGATTGTTCCCGCTCCTTGCAAATAGAGCGCCTGCGTGCCCGCCCTGGCTGGACAGAAAAGCAAATCTCTGCAGTGCTCGCGGCGCAATGTGATCGTGTCACACGTAATGCCACCGCCGACTGGATGGTTTCCAATGAAGGGTCATTGGCCGAGTTGCAAGCTCAGGTTACCCTCTATCTTCGTCATTTGCGGGGAACCTAACGATTTGCTTAGGGAAAGCGCCTGTGGCAACCTGTGGGGCGCCGCCCAGTAATGAAATGGTGTACGCTGCCATTCCCTGTTTTGAGGTGCTGTGGCTCCGTGCAGTGGCAGTGACTCTTGAATGAGGTTACGGCATGGCCGTTTATGAACACCCGCTCCATGAGCGCACGCGCCTTTTGCTGCGCCTGGAGGGCGTCTTCACACAGTTACAGCGAGAGGTAGCGGGCACCACCAGTCTGCGCGATGCCCTGCGCCCTTACAATGAGCTGCTCGATTTTTGCAGCCGCCCGGAGTTGCGCCTTGATCTCATTCTGGAGCTGGAACGTCTTGCTCAGAGCCTTGCCATATGGGCGCGAAGCCCCGAGGCGAATGAAGACCCTTTGCGCGCTTGGCAATTTCGCATAGACCAACAAGTCAAAGCGCTGCGCGCGCACCGTGAGCCTTTCGGGCAATTATTGCGCCATCAGGAAATCATCCAGCTCGCGCGCGGCAGGATGGGGGTAGCTGGAGGCCTCGCGGACTGTGATCTGCCCCTACTGGCGTTCTGGAACCAGCAAGCCCCCGAGCGCATTCATAGGCTTCTGGATGGGTGGAAAAAAAGTCTGGAAATTCTGCAGGTTAGTACTGATCTGATTCTTGCGTTGTTGCGCGACTCCTGTGCGTGGTCGACCGTGGAAGCCCGAGAGGGGCGTTATGGAGCGTCTTTGGATGCCCGCCGTCCACCCTCCATGATCCGCCTGGAATTGACAGATCGCGCCGATTACTATCCGAAAATCAGTGGAGGTATCCATCGCTTTCATATTCAGTTACTGCAATGGTTGGACCAGGGAACGGCGCGCGCGATAGAATCCACAGTAGAATTTAAATTGGGCCTCAGCGCCCTCTAGACGATCACTCATCTTTCAGTAAAGGACCGTACCATGCATATCGGCACCACCCTCAGCCAATTTATTATTGAAGAAACGCGCCTCTATCCCGGTGCCTCTGGCGACTTTGCCGGCCTGCTCAATGATCTCACCATTTCCTGCAAATTCATTGGGGCGCAGGTGTATCGCGGTGCGCTGGTGGGGGCATTGGGCAGTGCGGGGACAGATAACGTGCAGGGCGAGGTGCAGAAAAAGCTGGATATCATTTCCAACGAAGCCATCCTCAAGTCTATGGACTGGACGGGCCATCTTGCCGGCATGGCCTCCGAGGAGATGGATGATCCCTACGTCATCCCCAACAATATTCCGCGTGGCAAGTATCTGCTGCTTTTTGATCCATTGGATGGTTCCAGCAATATTGATGTCGGCATCACTGTCGGGACCATTTTCAGCATCCTCAAGGCACCCGTGGCCGGGCGTGATGCGGAGCTCGCCGATTTCCTCCAGCCTGGCGTGGAGCAGGTCTGCGCCGGCTACGCGTTGTACGGCTCCAGTAATATGCTGGTCTATAGCACTGGCTATGGAGTCAATGGCTTCACCCTCGATCCTTCCATCGGCGAGTATATCCTGACGCACAGCCAGATGCGTATTCCCGAGGACACCAGTGAATATGCCATCAACATGAGCAACCATCGTCACTGGCAGAAACCGGTGCAACGTTATATTGATGAGCTCGGTCAAGGCGCAGATGGGCCCCGGCAGCGCGACTTCAACATGCGCTGGATCGGATCCATGGTGGCGGATGTGCATCGCATCCTTTGTCGGGGTGGTGTTTTCCTGTATCCCTTTGATCAGCGTGATCCGAAGAAACCGGGCAAGCTGCGTCTGCTGTATGAGGCCAATCCCATGTCCTATCTCGTAGAGCAGGCGGGCGGTGCCGCCAGTACCGGCACGACGCGCATCCTGGACATCGATCCCCAGGGCTTGCATGAGCGCGTCCCCGTTATCCTGGGTGCCAAAAATGAGGTAGAGCGGGTGGTGGCTTACCACCGTGACTAGGCCCGATCGTTAATCCGAAGATGGAGGCCATCCGGTAGCGTGGCCTCCTCTGGCACGGGCCAACAACAGGTATGTTATTCAAAGCCCCGCCCGATACTTTGGGCGGGGCTTTTTGACTTAAGGCCCACATAGGTGGGCCTTAACAGGCAGATATCAATAAATGCATATTGCGCTTTTGAACCAGTTTTTGGAGCCTATGGATATGCCTTATGCCAGCGTGTTGTCTTGAGAATTCTGAGAAATCGTCTATAAACGTGAATACGAAGGAGTTTCAAAGCAGCAATGGCGAGCTCCGGTGCGTGAGTTGTTGCCAGGCCTTAATGATGATGGAGAACAAAAATTGTTACCTGAAAGTGCTAAGCCCTATCTGCTCAATGCCGTCTATCAGTGGTGCGTGGACCAGGGACATACGCCGTATATTCTGGTGGTCGTGGCGTATCCGGGAGTTTCTGTCCCGAGCGGCTACGAGAAGGATGGACGGATGATTCTTGATGTCTCGCCGCGTGCTTGCCACAGTCTCCGCATGGCGGACGACTGGATTTCCTTTAACGCCCGCTTTGGTGGGGTCGCCCGCACGGTAGATGTACCGATGGCGGCTGTGGCGGCGATTTACGCTGCGGAGACGCAGGAGGGGATGGGCTTTGCCGATCCCGAAATCCCTACCACACCGCCGTCGTCTCCAGAGGGAGGCGGTGTCGAGAACGCGAATACCCCCTCCAGTAAGCCCGAGCGCCCTTCACTGCGGGTGGTGAAGTGAGGGTTGGCCTGGTGCTCGGTGCGCTGCTGCTCCTTTGCGGAAGCACGGCCGAGGCCAATATTTATGCTTATACCGATAGCAGCGGGGTGGTGCATCTGACCAACGTGCCTGCCGGGAACGACAGGTACCGGATGGTGATGCGGACGCCGAAAATGGCGGTAGCCGTGGCGCGCGCGGATTTTAACAGGGTGGCCAGGGCGCATTATCAGGCGCTGATTCGGGCGGCGGCTAGCCATTACGGGGTCAGTTCGGCGCTGATTAACGCCGTGATTAGCGCGGAGTCCGGTTATAATGCGGGGGCGGTTTCACCCAAGGGTGCGATCGGGCTGATGCAACTCATCCCGGCGACGGCTGATCGTTTCGGGGTGGCGAATGCATTCAGCCCGGCTGACAACATCAACGGTGGCACGGCGTATCTGGCCCATTTGCTGCACGTATTTAGTGGTGACCTGAAACTGGCCGTAGCCGCCTACAACGCGGGATCGAAAGCAGTGATCCAGGCGGGATATCATATTCCGCCTTTTGCAGAAACCCAGGCTTATGTGCCGCGGGTACTTGCCTATTATCAACAGTACCTGAATGGCCGCGGCAATGTAGTCGTCGGTGCGCACCCGCAATCGGTGGCGAACGCCACTCCGCAGTTGATTCAGATATCTAATCCGTAGGCTTGCAGTTTCTTGCGCAGGGTGTTGCGATTGATGCCTAGCCACTGGGCGGCCAGGCCGCGTTGTCCGTTACAATGCTGCATGGTGTTGGCGAGCAGGGCACGTTCCACTTCGTCTATTATCAGTGCATGCAAGTTGCTGGGCACTTCGCCTTGCAAATCCGCCAGATAGCGGTCCATAACGAACGTCACACAATCGCTCAGAGACATGTCGGTGGTTTCCATGACCAGCCTCCTCAGGAACGACTGAGGAGAGTGACTTGGTAACCGGCTGCCGCCGTTAAGGTAGGACTACTGAGGGTAAATGGTACCGCAGTGCCAGGAACAAATCCGGCGCTGGCATGAAATTCTCCGCTCAGGTATTGATCTGCGGTAAAATGCAGGTGGGCAATGGGTGCGCCATAAGCATTACTGAGGGTGACTTCGATCATCGGGTAGGCCTGGACCCGGTTGGCTACATTTTCGATGCGGCCGGTGATGCGCGCCAGGTGATTCCCAACAGGCGTAACCTGACTGTTTAAAATACGGATGTCTTTATTAGGGCCTGGCCACGGAATGGTGATATCCAGCTGTTCTGCGCCATTCAGCAGGATACGGCGTACGGGCGCGCTGGTGGCGGCGTAACTGTAGCTGCGTGTCCACCAAAGTGCCTGTCCAATCAGGGCGATAATCAGTAGGATGATGGCCAGGATGAGCAGAAGTCTACCCAGACGGCGCCCCAGGCTGTTACCGGCACGCGTGTGCTCTGCGGTGACATCAATAGGGAAGATTTGTTGGCAGACGCTGCATTTCACCCGATAGTGATGCTCGCGCAGGGCTTTACCATCCGTGGCAAAGGTCGATTCACAGCGGGGGCAGGTGATTTCCATGGTCATACTCCGATTTTGCGCTGGCCATAGAGGAGCGACCAGTCTTCTTCGTGTTGCGGGGCGGCGAGATCGAAATAGGGTTGATAGGCGGCGTTAATCTCCGCTTCCTGATGGTGCAGAATGCCGGAGAGTGCGATCCAACCCCCTGGCCGGACAGCGTCGGCCAAGGTGGACGCGAGGGCCAACAAGGGGGTCGCCAGAATGTTGGCGATCAAGATGTCGGCCATGGGCAAGCTGGCGTTTTCCGGTAGCGCGAGCTGTAGGCCAGCACTGACGCTGTTGCCTTCAGCATTGGCGGCGGCTACCTGCAAAGCAACGGGGTCTGTATCGATGCCGAACGCGTGGTCGACACCCAGCAGCAGTCCGGCGATAGCCAGGATGCCGGAGCCACAGCCGTAATCGATAAGGCTTTCGCCCCCCTGGATCTGCGTGTCCAGAAAACGCAGGCACAGGGCCGTGGTGGCGTGGGCACCGGTGCCAAAAGCCTGGCCGGGGTCGAGATGCAACACGCGAGTGGCATCGGCGGGCGCTGCATCCCAACTGGGGGCTACCCAGAGGCGACCGAAGCATCGGGCCGGGAAGGCGGCCTGCGTTGCCGCTACCCAGTCTTGTTCCTCCAGCGGGGTGAACTGTGCTGCGAATTGCTGCCAATCATGGTCTCTGACCAACCTTCGCAGGGCTGCTTCAGTATGGTCGTCGGCAGCAAACAAAGCCTGGCACTGGCTGTTCTGCCAGATCTGGCCTTCATTGAACACGGCTTCACTGTCATCGCCTTCAAGAAAGGTGACGGCTTCTGCGCCAGCATCCAGCAATTGCGCCTCGATGGCTGTCGCGGCTGTCGCGGGGACGCGCATGTCGAGCTGCCACCAGGCGATTTTCATAGGGCGAGCAAGGCCTCCAGATAATGGATATGCACTCCGCCTGCGGCGTACTGTGCCTCTTCCAGGACGCGCCGGTGCAGGAGAATGTTGGTCTGAATACCCTCAATGGTGGTCTCGCGCAGGGCACTGCGCATACGCATGTTGGCTTCCTCACGGTCGCCTCCGAAAGCGATGATTTTGCCGATCATGGAGTCGTAGAAGGGTGGCACTCGATAACCCGCATAAATATGACTGTCGACCCGTATGCCCGGCCCGCCGGGTGGGTGCCAGGCGGTGATTTGTCCCGGAGAGGGCACGAAACGCTCCGGGTCTTCGGCATTGATGCGGCATTCGATGGCGTGACCACTGAGTACAACGTCTTCCTGCCGAATCCCGAGAGGCAGGCCCGCTGCAATACGGATTTGCGCCTTGACGATATCGATACCGGTAATCAGCTCCGTGACCGGGTGCTCGACTTGCACGCGAGTATTCATTTCAATGAAATAGAAGGTCTGGCTGCCGGGATCGTAGAGAAATTCGATCGTGCCGGCGCCCCGATAGCCCATATCCTGGCAGGCTTTGACTACCGATGCACCGATTTCAGCCCGCTGGATGGCGCTGATACCGGGAGCTGGCGCTTCTTCTATCACTTTCTGATGGCGGCGCTGTACCGAGCAGTCCCGCTCACCCAGATGGACGCAATGACCATGGGCATCGCAGAGTACCTGAAACTCGATATGGCGCGGCGTCTCCAGAAACTTTTCCATGTACAGGGTGGGGTTGCCGAAGGCCTTGCCCGCCTCGGCGCGGGTCAGATTGGCGGCGTTGATGAGGTGCGCTTCCGTATGCACGACCCGCATACCGCGACCACCACCACCACCAGCGGCCTTGAGAATGACGGGATAACCGATCTCGCGGGCGAGGGCTTTGAGGGTCTCGTTATCGTCAGGTAGCGGTCCTTCGGAGCCTGGCACACAGGGTACACCAGCCTTCTTCATCGCCGTCTTCGCGGCAATTTTGTCGCCCATCAGGCGGATGGTTTCGGCACGTGGCCCAATGAAGGCAAAACCGCTTTTTTCAACCCGCTCGGCGAAGTCGGCATTTTCCGAAAGGAAGCCGTAGCCAGGATGAATCGCTTCGGCATCGGTTACTTCGGCGGCTGCAATCACGGCGGGAATATTCAGATAACTCTTGTCGCTCGGCGCTGGACCTATGCACACCGATTCGTCGGCGAGCTTGACATGCAGAAGATCGCGATCGGGCTCGGAGTGGACGGCGACGGTGCGAATGCCTAGTTCGCGGCAGGCGCGCTGAATGCGCAGGGCGATCTCGCCGCGGTTGGCGATGAGGATTTTTTCGAACATCTCAATTCTCGGGAGCAATGATGAACAGAGGTTCACCATACTCGACGGGCTGGCCATTGCCAGCCAGAACCTTGATCACTTTTCCAGAGATGTCGGCCTCAATCTCGTTGAGCAACTTCATGGCTTCGATGATGCAGAGGGTTTGGCCTGCCTTAATGGCGCTGCCTTCTTCCACAAAAGGCGCGGCTTCGGGGGAGGCGGCGCGGTAAAAGGTGCCGACCATCGGGGATTTGATCATGTAGCCTTGGGGCGGTTGCTCAACGGCGGTTGCAGAAGGTGCTGCGACCGGTGCAATGGCCGGGGTCGGAGCTGCAGCGGCCACCGCTATGGGTTGGGTATAGGTGACGCTGGGTGCTGTGTGGGTTGGTGCGATGTGCCGGGTGATGCGGACTTTGCTCTCACCCTCTACCACTTCTATTTCATCAATGGCGCTCTTTTCAAGCAGTTCAGCCAGGCGGCGGATGAATTGAATATCCATGCTCTTTCCTTGGTATCAGTTATGGATTATGGCGCTTCAGACGCCGATGAATGGCATCCAGCGCCAGAAAATATCCGTCCGCACCCAGCCCCGCGATGACACCCTGGGCGAGATCGGAGAAATAGGAGTGACGGCGGAACGGTTCCCGGGCATGGATGTTGGACAAATGGACTTCAATAAAGGGGATCTGGACGGCTGCGAGCGCATCACGCAGGGCGACACTGGTATGGGTGAAGGCCGCGGGGTTGATGATGATGTATGCAAAGCCCTGCCGGGGCGCTTCCTGAACCGCGTCGATCAGGATGTGTTCGGCGTTACTCTGCAGGCTGTGCAGCCGCCAGCCCCATCCCTGCGCGTGCGCGTGCATCCCCGCATCGATTTCAGCGAGGGTGGTTTGCCCGTAATGACCAGGCTCTCGGCTACCCAGCAGATTCAGATTCGGTCCATGCAGTACAAGGATATGGGGAGAAGAGGCAGCCATAGATTCCGCGCGACACTAGGTATATCTGATAAAGTTTGCCGCAAATGGCCGGATAAATCCAGGTCATTCGTGCCTGGGGCAGATGCCAGGGGAAATAAAACGGGGCCATCGCCCAACGCGGTGATTTGGCGTAGAATAGCAAAAGTTTATATACGAAAGCTTCGCCGGTGTCGCCGCAAGGTTTGATGCGTCCAGGCACTCGTTATTGAGCACGCCAGAGAGAGGTTGGTTCGCCATGTTATACCCCGAGTTGTTCAAATTGCTGGAGGCCGCGCGCTGGAACATGGCCACGGATATTCCCTGGGAGCGGTTTGACCGTACCCTGGTTAGTGATGAGCAGTTGCGCACGATCAAGATGAATGCGGTCACCGAGTGGTCGGCACTCCCGGCGACGGAGATGTTTCTCCGCGACAACCGGAATGACTCCGATTTTTCGGCCTTCATGTCCATCTGGTTCTACGAAGAACAGAAGCACGCCCTGGTGCTCATGGAATACTTGCGCCGCTTCGCCCCGGAATATCTGCCGACGGAAGAAGAACTGCACAATGTGCGCTTTGAGTTTGATCCAGCACCGGCGATGGAAACCCTCATGCTCCATTTTTGCGGCGAAATCCGCCTGACACACTGGTATAAATGTGCGGCGCAGTGGCATAGCGAGCCGGTGATCCGCTCGATTTATGAGGTGCTATCCAAGGACGAGGCGCGGCACGCGGGTATTTATCTGAAATATATGCGGCGCGCCATTGACCGCCTTGGAGATAGTGCGCGTCTGGCTTTTGCCAAGATCGGTGTGCTCATGGCTAACACCAAGACGGCGAAGGCATTGCATCCCACCAATCTCCATGTGAACAAGGCGATGTATCCCGAGGATAGCGTGCAGAGTCATCTTCCGGACCCAGGTTGGCTGGAGCAATGGCTGGATACCCAGATTCATTTCGACGCGATTTGGGAGGGCAAGGTGGTCAATGGCATTTTGCGCAACCTTTCTGCTTTGCTCGAAACACCCATTCAGAGTGTCAGGGACCTCAGCCGTTACCGCAAGGTGATAAGCGCCGCCGACCGTGATGCTTCTGGGCATCTGGTTGTGGGCTGATCACGCTGTAGCGCTTTGGCGACGAGGGCTGTGTTACCAGGTATAAGAGAAAAATGACGGAAGATCCATGGTGGACCCTTACCCTGGATGCCCGGTTGCAGTGGGCATTGAGTCCGGAATTGCCAGAAGTGTACCGGCCGTTTCTGTTGACGGAGCAGTGGATGCAGACCCGCTGCTATTTTGCCCGCCGTGCGGACCTGCGGTTGGATGAGGTAGCGGTGCTGGCAGCGGATGGGGACTACGTTATCCGCCTGTGTATTGCGAAAAGGCCGGATTTAACGGCAGAACAGGTGGGGGTTTTTTGTCAGGATCACGCCCCTAACGTGCGCTATGCCATCGCCCGCAATCCATTGCTGACGCAAGTTCAGCGTATGCAGTTGCTGACGGATGCAGACGAGCTGGTGCGACAGGCAGCGGCTAAGGGGCCGCGGCCGAGCAAAGAACGCTGCCGTCCAGGTCAAGCGCCGTTATTGCGCTGACCCGGTTTACCGGCCTTAGTCCGCCTGGCGGCGCAAGAAGGCGGGGATGTCCAGATCGGCGTAGTTCGGGGTGTTATTGCCGCCGCGGGCGGGGGCAACCGAGGCGGCGGAGCGTTCGGCCTGACGCATACCGGTGGGCTTGTCGAGATTGCGCCAGTCTGCGGCAGTGGCTGGTGTCGCTGCCGGGCGGGTGCGAATATTTTCGACCGCCAGACGCACGGGTTCCCGTTGTAATCCAGTAGCGACCACCGTAACCCGCAGTTCCCCTTCCAGTTCCGGATCCAGCACGGTGCCGACCTTGACGTTGGCGTCATCCGCCGCATAACCGCGGATCAGTTCGCCGACTTCTTCAAACTCGCCCAAAGTCAGGTCCATGCCGGCGGTGATGTTGACCAGAATGCCGCGGGCACCCGCGAGGTTGATGTCGTCCAGCAGCGGGCTGGAAGCAGCACGCGTGGCGGCGTCCTTGGCGCGGTTTTCGCCGCGACCGCTGGCGGCACCCATCATCGCTAGGCCCATGCCGGACATGACGGTGCGGACGTCGGCAAAATCCAGGTTCATCAGGCCGGGACGGGTGACCAGCTCGGAAATACCCTGCACGGCGCCGAGGAGGATGTTGTCGGCGGCCTGATAGGCGTCCTTGAGGCTGATGTTCTTGCCGAGGACGGACAACAGCTTTTCGTTCGGGATGATGACCAGCGAGTCCACATACTGGGAGAGTTCGTCGATGCCGGAGAGGGCGTGTTGCTGGCGCTTCTTGCCTTCAAAGTTGAAGGGCTTAGTGACCACGCCGACGGTGAGGATGCCCATGTCGCGGGCAATGGCCGCCACCACGGGGGCGGCACCGGTGCCGGTGCCGCCGCCCATGCCGGTGGTGATGAAGACCATGTCGGCTTTTTCCAGTGCCGCGCGGATTTCGTCACGGCCTTCTTCGGCAGCCTTGCGGCCGACTTCGGGATCCGCGCCCGCACCGAGGCCGCGGGTGATCTGGGCGCCGAGTTGGATGGTGTGGCTGGCCTGGGAATGGCGCAGAGCCTGGGCATCGGTATTGGCGGTGATGAATTCCACGCCTTCCAGGCCCGCCGCGCACATGTTGTTGATGGCGTTGCCGCCACCGCCACCGACGCCGATAACCTTGATGACAGCGCCGTCCTGTTCACATTCATTGAGTTCAAACATGGTCTTTCCCCTTCTTGAAGTCCTGCAAAATGGTGTGCTTCGGCCCTGCAAGCAGGAGTCAGCCAAAGCTCGTCTGTACCCAGGAGCGCATCTTGCGGAAAACGCCGCCGAAGCTGGTATCCATATGATTTTCCCGGGCCGCGATGGCCGGGTTTTGAAGTGGCTCGGCCTGACTCGCCACTTGATTGTGGAGGCCATACATAACCAGGCCGACACCCGTGGCATGGCCCGGAGTGCGGACGACGGTTTCCATGCCGGGTAAATGCATGGGTTCGCCAACGCGCACCGGCAGGTGGAGGATTTCTTCCGCCAGCTCGGCCATGCCTTCCAGCTTGCTGGAGCCGCCAGTAACGACCACCCCTGCCGCGACCAGATCTTCGTAGCCGGTGCGGCGCAGTTCGGCCTGGATCAGTTCAAAGAGTTCTTTGATACGGGGCTCGATGATGTCGCCGAGAATACGCCGGGAAATGGTCCGGGGCGGGCGAGTGCCGACACTGGGGACGGGTATTTCGTCGTCCTGCTCGATCAGGTCGCCGAGGGCGCAGCCATAGAGCTTTTTGATCTGTTCGGCCTCGACGGGCGGAGTGCGCAGGCCAAGGGCGATGTCGTTGGTGACTTGGTCGCCGGCAATGGGGATGACGGCGGTATGGCGAACGGCGCCATCGCGGAAGATGGCGATGTCCGTGGTGCCACCGCCGATGTCTACCAAACAGACACCAAGTTCTTTCTCATCAGCGGTGAGGACGGCATCGGCGGAAGCCAGTTGTTCGAGGACCAGATCCTGTACCTGCAAGCCGCAGCGTTCGACGCACTTGGTGATGTTTTGCGCGGCGCTGACGGCACCGGTGACGATGTGCACCCGTGCCTCCAGGCGCACGCCGGACATGCCGACGGGTTCACGGACGCCTTCCTGGCTGTCGATCATGAATTCCTGGGGGAGGATGTGGATGACGTTCTGATCCTGGGGAATGACGATGGCACGGGCGGCGTCCATGACCCGACCGACATCGTCATTACTGACTTCCTTGTTCTTGATGGCGACGATGCCGTGGCTGTTATAGCCGCGGATGTGGCCGCCGGCAATGCCGACGACGGCGCCGTGAATTTGCACGCCGGCCATCAGCTCCGCTTCCTGCACGGCGCGGGTGATGGCCTGAACGGTGGATTCGATGTCGACCACCACACCCTTTTTGAGACCGCGGGAAGGATGTTGACCGACGCCAATGATTTCTGCCTCGCGGCCGCCCCTGGACTGGGCGACGATGCAGGCGACCTTGGAGGTGCCGATGTCCAAACCGACGATGAGTTCTGGATTGCTGCGTTTCATTTTGTTTCGCTCCTTCGGATCAGTGATCCGTTACTGACTACTGACGGTGGCCGCCGCGGGCATGGCGACCGCAAAGCCGTTGGTGTAGCGCAGGTCCATGGTGGCCCCCGGCACGAGGTATTCCTTGACCTGGGGGGCAATAACCACCCAGCGTTTTAAGGCGGGAAGGAGGTCTTCACTGCCCAACACCAGGCGCACCTTATTGCTGAGAATGCAACGCCAGCCGCCGCGTTGATCCTCCTGCAAATCCAGCACCTTGACGCCCAGGGGGGCGAGGATTTGGTTGAAGTTGGCCATTTGTGCAACCAGCTTGGCGCCACTGTTCGCCGGTCCTTCGAGATTTGGCAGATCAGCGGGTACCTGACTAGAAGGGACGCTGAACACCTGACCTAGCCCATCCACCATCTGTCCGGCACCACCTAACCAGCGGGCTACTGGGGTGTAGGGCTTGATATTGACTTGTAGCCGGTCGGGCCAGACCCGGCGCACTTCGGCATCAGCCACCCAGGGTAAAGTGTCGAGAGCGTGCCGCACCTGATCCGGATTGACCCAGAGAAAGCCCTGATCCGCATAAGGTTTGAGGACAGCGTTGACCTCGGGCAGAGGGATATGTGCTGAAGTGTCGGTAATGGCCAGGGTGCTGATGGGCATGAGTTGCGGCTCGCGCACCCAGTTCCAGCCCATCCAGCCCCCCCAGGCGAGGGCGCCGAGGCCGATACCGCTGACCAACACATTACCGTAAAGTCGCCACGGAATGGGCCGACGTACTTTGGGCGGGGCGGCCTCGATTTTGCGTTTGGGCGGCTCCTTGATGGTGGCGGCAGACCGCTGCGGGTTCTGCCCATGGCGGTAATCGCGCATGACGCTAACCATGTTTCACTCTCCTCTGCGCAGTGCGCAGTATGGCGTTGCATAACTCCGGGAAATCCATGCCGACCGCTTTGGCGGCCATGGGGACCAGGCTGTGGCTGGTCATGCCGGGTACACTGTTGACTTCCAGGAGATGGGCCTGGCCGTCGTAGCTGATCATGAAGTCGACCCGTCCCCAGTCGCGGCCGCCCAGCTCGGCAAAGGCTCTGAGCGCAAGTGTCTGTAACCGCTGATCCAGTGTGGTACCGAGGCCGGAGGGCAAAAGGTAGCGGGTATCGTCGGCGAGATACTTTGCGGTGTAGTCGTAGAAGGCGCGGGGTGTTTCGATGACAATGGGCGGCAGTGCATGGCCGTCGAGGATGCCGACGGTGGCTTCATGGCCGATGATGGCACCCTCACAGAGGACTTCGTCTTCCATCGCAAAGGCGTTTTGTAAGGCCGCATCCAGTTCTGCTGGACCCGCAACTTTGCTGACGCCAAGGCTGGAGCCGCCGTGGTTGGGCTTGACGTACAGCGGCCAGCCGAAACGGGCGCCGAGATCGGGCGCATTCTCGCCGCGGCGCAGCAGGATGCCGTCGGTCACCGGTAAACCGGCTGCTCGCCAGAGCTGCTTGCTGCGCCATTTATCCATGGCGAGGGCAGAAGCGAGGACGCCGCTGCCGGTGTAAACGATATTCAGAGTCTCCAGACAGGCCTGCAGCAGGCCGTCTTCGCCTATTGCGCCATGGCAGACGTTGAAGACAATGTGCGCCTTGCTGTCTGCTACTTGCTGCTGAAGGATGGCCGGCTGGATATCAATGCCGACGGTATCCAGACCCAATCCTTGCAGCGCCTGCAATACGGCGCGACCGCTGTCGAGGGAAACTTCGCGCTCGCCAGAGGGACCACCATAAAGTACGGCTATGCGGGGTAAATCAGACATCGGCCACCTCCCCGATGACACGCATCTCCGGCTGGAGTGCGATGCCAAAGCGACTGAGAACCTCTCGTTGTACGTTGGCCACCAGTGTTTCAATCTCCTCGGCGCGGGCAGCACCGCGGTTGATAATGAAATTGGCATGCTGAGAGCTAACTTCGGCATCGCCATAACGCATGCCCTTGAGTGCTGCTGCTTCAATGAGCCGGGCGGCGTGATCGCCAGGGGGGTTGCGGAAGACGGAACCGCAGCTCGGCCATTCCAGAGGCTGGGTGGCGGCGCGGCGTTCCTGCCCGGCGCGCAGGCGCTGCATGACGCTGTCGCTGTCTTCGGGGGTCAGGCGTAATCCGGCGGCAATGAAGCAGGCATCATCCTGACCCTGCACCTCGCGATAGCCAATCTGGAACTCGGCACGGGACAGACGTTGCACCTGGCCATCAGGATGTAATACCTCGACCCATTCCACCAAGTTCCAAGTGTCGCCACCGTGGGCGCCGGCGTTCATACTGAGACAGCCGCCCAGGGTGCCAGGAATGCCAGCCAGAAATTCGGCGTCCGCGAGCCCAGCTTTGGCAGCGAAATGGGCGATTTTGACGGCGCCCGCGCCCGCTCCGGCACGGATCAGGCCGGATGCGTCGATGGTGATTTCATCCAGGGCGTTGGCCAGGCAAATGACGGTGCCGCGCAGACCGCCATCGCGTACCAGCACATTGCTGCCCAGCCCGAGCCAGGTGAGCGGGCCGATGGCGAAACGCTGCAGGAAGGCCTGCAGATCTTCCAGCGTGCCGGGCAGATAGAAGCGGTCGGCCGGGCCACCGACCCGCCAACTGGTGTGGCGGTGCATGGGTTCTCCCAGGCGCAGGCGACCCCCAATAGCGTGCGTCATGCGGGATCCTCCCCGAAGACCTGCGGCCACTGTGCCGCCAGACTGGCGATGCTGCCCGCGCCCAGGGTCAGCAGTACGGCTCCGGCAGGGAGTTCGGCGCGGATTTGTTGCGGCGCTGTGAGTAAATCAGGCAGGAAACGGACGGTTATGCCTTGCGTGCCCATGGCGTCGGCGAGGGCGCGGCTGCTGATACCGTGCAGGGCCTTTTCGCCAGCACTGTAAATGTCCGTCAATATCACCCGATCCGCTGTCGCCAGGCTGCTGACGAAATCATCGAAGAGCGCTTGCGTGCGGCTGTAGCGGTGGGGTTGGAAGGCCACCACCAGGGGCCGCTCCGGCCATACGGAACGGGCTGCGGCGATGGTGGCAGCGATTTCCCGGGGGTGATGGCCGTAATCATCCACCACGGTAATTCCATTGAATGTACCAACCAGCTCAAAACGCCGGCCGACCCCACGGAAATCCGCCAGAGCAGTAACAATAGTGGATTCCTGTATGCCCACCTTGCTGGCGATGCCGATGGCGGCGAGGGCATTGAGGACGTTGTGCCGACCGGGAATGCCCAGTTCTACGTCCAGCCAGTGAACATAGTCGCTGTCCACCCGCCGCCATACGGCGAAGCGACTACCGATGCCGTGCACGGTGACGTCACGCGCTTGCAAATCCACATCGTCACTGAAGCCGTAGCGCAGTACGGGGGTGCGCAATTCGGGGATGAGGCCAGCGACAACGGGTTCATCGGTGCAGAGGACGGCGAGGCCGTAGAAGGGCAGGCGCTGAAGAAATTGCAGAAAGGCATCACGCAAATTGTCGAGGCTGTCACCGTAGGTTTCCATGTGGTCGGCGTCGATATTGGTGACGACGGCCATGACTGGCGAGAGATAAAGGAAGGATGCATCAGATTCGTCCGCTTCTGCCACCAGATATTCGCCACTGCCAAGGGCGGCATGGGTACCGGCGCTCTTCAAGCGGCCACCGATGACGAAGGTGGGGTCCAGCCCGCCAGCGCCGAGAATGCTGGCCACCAGGCTCGTGGTGGTGGTCTTGCCGTGGGTGCCGGCGATGGCGAGGCCCTGCTTGAAGCGCATCAGCTCTGCCAGCATTTCGGCGCGGCGGATGATGGGGATGCGCAGTTCGCGGGCGGCTTGCACCTCTGGATTGCTTTCGGGAATGGCCGAAGAAATCACGACCACATCGGCGCCGCGCACATTGGCCGCTTCGTGGCCGCCGAAGATCCGCGCACCTAAGTCCGTCAGGCGCAGGGTAGAACTGCCGGGGCGTAAATCGGAACCGGAGACGGCATAGCCGAGATTCAGCAGCACTTCGGCGATGCCGCGCATGCCGCTGCCGCCGATGCCGACCATGTGGATTTGGCGGACCCAGTTACGCATTTTTACCTCCCGCACATTCTATGCACGCTGTCGCAACGGTGGCGGCGGCGTCGCCCCTGTTCTGAGCGCGCGCGGCTTCTGCCCAGCGCAGGCGGAGTGCGGCGTCGGTGAGCAAGGGACTCAACACGTTGCGCAATTGTATGGCGTCCAGGCCCTCCTGGCGCAGCATCCTGGCTGCACCCGCCTCTTCCAGGAAACGGGCGTTGGCGGCTTGATGGTCGTCTACTGCGAAGGGGAAAGGGATCAGGACGGCGCCGATACCTGCAGCGGCGAGCTCGGCGATGGTGGCGGCGCCCGCGCGGCAGAGGGCGAGATCGGCCCAACCCAGTGCCGCCGCCATATCCTCTATGAAGGGTTCTACTCGGGCGTCAATGCCTGCCTGCGCGTAAGCCGCCCGCGTGCTTTCCACGTGATTCTTGCCTGCCTGATGCCAGATGACAGGGCGCTCGGCGGCAGTCATGCTACTCAGCGCGGCGACACTGACTTCATTGAGCACCTTGGCGCCCTGGCTGCCGCCCATGATGAGCAGATGTGTCGGCCCTTTACGGTTGTGAAAGCGTTCTTGCGGTGTGGGCAAGGCGCGAATAGACTCGCGCACCGGATTCCCCACCCACTCACCGTGGGCCAGATGGGCGTCGGGAAAACCGAGAAAGATATGCCTGGCCAGCGGAGCGAGAAAACGATTGCTGAGGCCGGCGATGGCATTTTGTTCGTGCAGGCAAAGTGGGCGTCCCAGAGTCCAGGCGGCGATGCCGACGGGCGCGGCGACGTAACCGCCCATGCCCAGGACCATGTGGCTCCGGGTCTGCCGCAAAATCTGCCGTGCCTGCAGAATGGCCTTGCTCACCCGCCAGGGTGCACCCAACCAGCGCCCGATGCCTTTGCCGCGCAGGCCTTGCATGTCCAGGGTATGCAGTGGATAGCCGCGTTCCGGCACCAGACGTGCTTCCATCCCGGCGGCTGTTCCTGCAAAAGCGACCTCCACGCCTCGAGCGCGCAGTGCGTCGGCGACCGCCAGGGCCGGGAAGACATGGCCGCCGGTGCCGCCTGCTGCGATCAGGACGCTGTCAGCCATTCTGGAGTTTCCCCCGGACGGCGATTTCGTTTTTGGGCACGGCCGGATAACGGCGACTGACGCCGAGGACGACACCCAAGGCTGCGCAGAGAAAGACCAGGGCGCTGCCACCGTAACTGATCAGCGGTAGGGCAAAGCCCTTGGTGGGCAAGGCACCGAGGTTCACCCCCATGGACATGACCGCTTCGCCCCCGAACCAGGTCAGGGTGCCGTAACAGAAAAGAGCGAAGAATGCATCACCGGCGGCAGCAGCACGGTGGCCGATGCGGTAGATCCGCCAGCAGGCGATGCCATAGAGAATCGCCAGGGACCACACTCCGATCATGCCGAGTTCTTCGCCGATCACTGCCAGAATGAAGTCTGTATAGGATTCGGGCAGGTAGAAATATTTCATTACCCCGTCTCCCAGACCGACGCCGAAGATGCCGCCACGCCCAAAGGCAATGAGAGATTGCACCAACTGGAATCCGGCCCCGTAAGGATCTGCCCAGGGGTCTTGGAAGGTCGTGATGCGGGCTAGGCGATAAGGCGCTGATACGGCCAGAATACCGAGCGCGCTAACCGATACGGCACCGGCCAGGATGACGTAACCCAAGGGCAAGCCGCCCAGAAAGAGCATCACTCCCGTGAGGAGCACCACCATCGCGTAAGAGCCGAAATCGGGTTGCAGAAGCAAGAGCACACCCAGCAGACCGAGTACCACAAAAATCGGCCAGAGCCCCTCTTTGAAGCGGCCCAGCAACTCCCCCTTACGTACCACATAGCGGGCGAGGAAAAGCAGCAAGGCAAATTTCAGCAGCTCAGAAGGTTGCAGGCGGACGATGAGGAAGTTGATCCAGCGATGGGAACCATTCACCGATACGCCGATAAATGGTATGAAAACAATGATCAGGGAGATTATGGAAAGGCCCATCAGCGGGAAAGTGATGCGCTCCCAGAAATCCAGATCAATGCGGCTGGCGTAATAGAGTATCGCAGCGGCAAAAATACCGTAGAGGCCCTGCCGCTCGGCAAAAAAGAAGGGATTGCCGGTATCGTGTTGGGCGATCGGAGCGCTGGCGGAGTAGACCATGATGAAGCCGAAGCCGAGCAGGGCCAGTATGATCCACCAGAGAACCGTGTCGGCAAGTCCGTCTTCCGCTAACCACCAGCTTGGCCTGGTCATGCCACTCTCCCCGTCACGGTCTGCACGGCCGCGGCAAACTGGCGGCCGCGATCCTGATAATCGGTGAACATGTCCGTGCTGGCGCAGGCAGGCGAGAGCAGCACTTGATCGCCACTTTGCGCCATCTCTGCGGCCGCCAGCACCGCTGCTGGCATACTGTCAGCGGCTTGCACCGGTAACACGTCTGCCAGTAGCGCGGCTATTTGCCAGCCATCCTTACCTATGACAATGGCCCCCCGTTGACCGATGCAAGCCTCCCGCAGCGGGCTCAGGTCGGCTCCCTTGGCATCGCCGCCCAAAATCATCACCAGGGGTCCCGGCAAGCCGGACATGGCTTTGAGGGTGGCGCCCAGATTGGTACCCTTGGAATCGTCGTAGTAGTTCACGCCGTTCACCTCAGCGATCCAGGCGAGGCGGTGGGGCAAACCGGAGAAATTGCGCAAGGCCTGCCGAATGGCGGTCAGTGGAATATCTACGGCACGAGCGAGCAAAGCCGCCGCCAACACATTTTCGGTGTTATGCCCACCGCGTAGCAGGAGTTGATCCAAGGCCAGCAACGGACCGTCGGCGCGCAGGCAGAGCTGATCATCGGCAGTATAGGCGTCGCGATCGCCTGTCTGTCCAAAGAACTGCAGCTGCAACCCTGCCGGAACCTGGGCGGGGAGCGTGGCGGTAAAGGGGTCTTCGGCATTCAGTACCAGGGTATCTCCCGCCCCCATCGCCTGGAAAATGCGCGCCTTGGCGTCACCATAGGCCGTATAGTCTCCGTGCCAGTCGAGATGGTCGGGGCTCAGGTTGAGGATGGCGGCGACGCGTGGGTGAAAGCGCTGGCAGGCCGCGAGCTGAAAGCTGGACAGTTCCAGCACATAGAGCTCCGGCTCGGGACCTGTTTCCGGCAAAAGGTCGAGGGCGGGGGTGCCGAGGTTGCCACCGACGGCGGCGCGTAGTCCGGCGGCTTGTGCCATCTCGCCAAGCAAAGTGGTGACCGTGCTTTTGCCATTGCTGCCGGTGATGGCGACGATGGGCGTTTGGGCGATCCGGCCAAAAAGTTCGATATCGCCCATGATCTCTATACCTGCTTGTCTGGCGCGGAGCAGGGCGGGCAATGTCGGCGTCAGCCCGGGGCTGAGCAGGATGATATCTGCACCCAGGAACATGTCTTCGGGAAGGCCGCCAAAATGGAAATCGACGTCTGGGTATCGTTGCCGCATATCGGCGGCGTCTTTTAGCAGGCGGGTGTCCGCGGCCCGGCAATGGGCGCCCAGGCGCAACGCAGTGCGCAGGAGGGAATGTCCCGTCTTGCCCATGCCAGCGATGCATACCTCTTTGCCGTTGAAGTCCATGTCAGCGTATCTTCAGGCTGGAAAGACCGACGAGGACCAAAATCACGGTGATGATCCAGAAACGGACCGCCACCCGGGGTTCGGGCCAGCCTTTTTTCTCAAAATGATGGTGCAGGGGCGCCATGCGGAAGACCCGTTTGCCGGTGAGCCGGAAGGAGGCCACCTGGATGATGACGGATAAGGTTTCTACCACAAAAACGCCGCCCATAATGACCAGCACGAGTTCCTGACGGGCGACGATGGCGACGATGGCCAGTGCCGCGCCCAGCGCGAGGGCGCCGGTATCGCCCATAAAAACCTCGGCCGGATACGTGTTAAACCAAAGAAAACCGAGCCC
The DNA here is from genome assembly GCF_023229925.1 of Acidithiobacillus sp. Classification (NCBI taxonomy): domain Bacteria; kingdom Pseudomonadati; phylum Pseudomonadota; class Acidithiobacillia; order Acidithiobacillales; family Acidithiobacillaceae; genus Acidithiobacillus; species Acidithiobacillus sp. The sequence continues at coordinate 105,234 of NZ_JALNYM010000003.1, forward strand.
CGCACCCACCAGTGCTCCGCAGAAAATCAGCATCTGGCCGGAGCCCGGCACCCAGGGCACATCCAGGTAGTGGGCGAAGACCGCGTTGCCGGACACGTAAGCAAATATTCCTAAAGCCGCTGAGACCATGACTGTTGGTACAATGGCTAGGCCATCCAGTCCGTCGGTCAGATTGACGGCATTGGAGGTGCCGACAATCACGAAATAGCTGAACAGGATGAAACCGATGCCCAGCGGAATCAGCACATGCGGTATGAAAGGCAGGATCAGGCTGGTCTCTACCGGCCTGCTGGCCAGCGTGTAGAGCACCCCCGCTGCGGCGAAGGCCACCAGCGACTGTAAACCATATTTGGCTCGCGCTGAGAGTCCCTTGGTGTTTTTGCGCCGCAGCTTGCGCCAGTCGTCGATGAAGCCGATGGCACCAAAGGCCAGGGTAGTGAAGACCGCCACCCAGACCAGCGGATTACTCAAATCTGACCAGAGCAGCGTCGTCAGGATGACTACCAGCAGGATCAGGGCTCCGCCCATGGTGGGTGTCCCTTGCTTGCTCAGGTGGGTTTCGGGGCCGTCGTTGCGGACCATCTGGCCGATTTTGTACTGGCGCAGGCGGGCGATAAAAAAAGGACCGATGAGCAACGAGAGTATCAATGCAGTCAGGATGGCCAATACGCCGCGCAGGGTCAGATACTGAAAAACGTAAAATCCGTGATAAAGGCTGCCGAGTTGAATAAAGAGGGCGTAGAGCATCAGGCATCCCCCCCCCCGGTTAGGACCTGGACAACACGCTCCATGCGGGCGGCGCGAGAGCCTTTGATCAGCACCACGGTGTCTTCGTCCAGGCGACTTTGCAGGGCGACCAGTAAAGGGGGCAATTCGGAAAAGGCGTCGGCGTTGACGCCAAAGGCATCGGCTGCTTCCGCCGCCAGCGGGCCAAGTGCGTAAAGCCGCTCAATACCGAGTTGCTGCGCCAGCGTCCCCGCCTGCCGGTGGTAAAGTGCCGCTTCGGGACCCAGTTCACCCATGTCACCGAGGACCAGAACGCGTTGGCCGCTCTGCGCGGCGAGCACGCGCAGAGCGGCTTCCAGGGAGGCAGGATTGGCATTGTAAGTGTCATCCAGAACTCGACTGCCATGGGGGCCGGAGCACCACTGCAAACGTCCAGGGATGGCCTTCAGTGCGGCCACCGCCCGTTGAATCTGCGGAATGGGAATGTCGAGCGCTAGCGCCGCGGTCGTGGCCGCCAGGACATTGCGGCCATTGTGTTGACCGGGCAAGGGAATCTCCAGTGTGAATTGACCTTGTGGAGCATGCACCTCCAGATGTCCGCCACCCTGTTCGTGGGCGCGCCAGTGCCCGCGCACTCGCGTCGGACGATGCTCTAAGCTGAAGCGCCAAACCTCGCCCGGCGCCCGTTCCGCCCAGAAACCCGCAAAGGGATCATCGCCATTGAGGATGGTGAGACCGCGGTCGTCGAGCCCGGAGAGAATTTCGCCTTTGGCAGCAGCAATGGCGGCAACGCTGCCAAGGCCTTCCAGATGCGCGGGGGCTGCATTGTTGATCAGGGCCAGGGTGGGCCGCGCCAGCTTGCTGAGGAGGGTGAGTTCGCCGGAGTGATTCATGCCCATTTCCAGCACCGCGTAGCGATGCTCCGGGCCGAGCCGAGCAAGCGTCAGAGGCACACCCACGTGATTGTTCTGATTACCGCGTGTGGCGAGTACCGGGCCTGACTCGTTAAGGATAGCGGTGAGTATTTCTTTGACCGTTGTTTTGCCGCAGGAGCCGGTCACTGCCAACAGCGGCAGGCTGAAACGCTGCCGCCAGTGAGTGGTCAGTGTCTGCAACGCTATCAGGGCATCCCCTACCAAGACGCCGGGTGCTGCGACAGGGGTGCCCGTCAGCACGGCACCGGCGCCCTGAGCAAGAGCATCAGGCACAAAGTCCTCGCCATTGAAGCGGTCGCCGCGCAATGCTACAAAAAGTTGTCCCGTCATCGGCTGACGGCTGTCCGTAGCGATGCCCTGAATTTCTTTGCGGCCATTGCTGCCGGGCAACAGCTTGCCCCCAGTTATTTCAGCGATTTCTTTCAGTGAATAGCGGATCATGTGCGGAGCACCTCCGCGGCAACGCTGCGGTCCTGAAAGGGTAAACGTTGCCCCAATATCTCCTGGATGCGCTCGTGTCCCTTACCGGCGATGAGCACCCAATCTCCTGCCCGTGATGCAGTGATGGCGGTGCGGATGGCCGCCGCGCGGTCATGAATCACGATAGCCCGATCGGGCCATTCCATACCGCCCAGGATGTCGTTAACGATAGCTTCGGGCGCCTCGCTGCGTGGGTTATCGTCGGTGAGAATGACGCGGTCGGCAAGGCGTTCGGCTACCCGCCCCATTTCTGGACGTTTGCCGCGATCCCGATTACCACCGCAGCCAAAGACCACGGTCACGGTACCTTTAGCGATTTCGCGCAGGTCGGTCAACACCCGCTGCAGTGCGTCGGCGGTGTGGGCATAGTCGATCATCACCTGTGCCCTGCCGGGGACCGGAGCCAAGCGCTGATAACGACCTTCCGGCAAGTCGAGTCCGGCGATAGCGGTGTCACTGACCGGCCAGCCCATACCTTCGACGGTGGCCAGCGCGGCCAGCAGATTCTGGACATTGCTGTTGCCGATGAGGGGGCTGCGCAGGCGCCGCGGGCCGGTAGGGGTATGCAGGTCGAGCAGGGTACCGCTGGCACCGGGATGCAACTCGACAGCCTGGTAATCTCCGCTCTTTACCCCGAAGCGCAGTTGCCGGACTTCCGGTGCCACAGCGGCAGCGACCTGTCGAGCGAATGGGTCGTCGCTGTTTACTACGGCCAACTGGAGGCCTGGCGTCTGGAAGAGGCGGGCTTTGGTTGCGCCGTAGTGCGCCATGTCCCCATGAAAATCAAGATGGTCTCGACTAAGATTGGTGAATACGGCAGCGGCAAAGGGTACTGCTGCAATCCGTTCCAGTGCGAGCGCATGGGAGGAGACTTCTATGGCGATGACCTTGGCACCCTGATCGCGCAGCGTGGCCAGGGTCTGCCACAAAGGGACTGGGTCCGGTGTGGTATTGGCGTGGGCGATAAGCGCATCCACGCGGCCGTAGCCGAGGGTGCCGATGACCATTGCGGGCTGCGGCGCGAGTTCGGCAATGAGGCGGGTGACGCTGCTCTTGCCATTGGTGCCGGTAACACCAATGATGACGGGCGCCTGACCCTCGTCCCAGCGATGCCAGCGGCGCAGTGACCTACCGAGCAGAGCCCGTGCCTGCGGGCTTTGCCAGACGAGGTGATTCTGTTCAGTGTAAGTGCTCTCTTCACCGCTCTCTAACAGAGCTGCGACTGCACCTGCCGCCCAAGCCTGTGCCAAAAATTGCCGGCCATCACCATGGTTGGTGTTCAATCCGACGTAGAGCATGCCCGGCCGCAGGCGGCGGGTATCGGTTTCAATACCATGCAAGGCAATCCCTGCCATGGCAGCCGGAGTGGTGGGCAACAGGCTGGCGAGTGTCTCAGTGTGCAGCATCGCCAGCCCCCTCGGCCCAACGCCGCTCCTGGTCTGCAGTCATGGCTTTCCCCGTCGCAGCATTCCAGGCGCTGACGCTGACATCAGGTTGTACGCCCATTTGATGCAGGGCAGCGCTCATGGTTACCCGAAATACCGGGGCGGCGACTACCCCGCCATAACGCCAGCCCTGAGTTGGCCCACGCACCACCACGGCCATGACGAATTGCGGATGGTTAGCGGGCGCGAAGCCGACAAAGGTGGTATTCACCTTATGCTTATGAAAGCCGCCCTTGCCATTAGCCATGATGGACGTGCCGGTTTTCCCGGCTACCGAATAGCCAGGAATCGCAGCAAGGAAACCGGTGCCGCCCCGACTGGTCACCCCGGCGAGCCAGTCGCGCAGTCGCGCCGCAGTGGCGACCGGGATAACCTGTTGACTGTGCGGGGGGTGGGTGCTGATCTTGCGCAGTAAGGTGGGTTGGACATAGGCGCCGTTATTGGCAATGGCGCCATAAGCCGCCGCTAGCTGCAAAGGTGTGACGGAGAGACCATAACCGTAAGCCATGGCGGCACGCCGCGCCACATCCCAACCCCGCCATGCGGGAACCGTGCCGCCCGTCTCCCCTGGCAGTTCTAAGCCGCTCACTTGCCCAAAGCCGACGTTGCGCAGCATCTGGTATAGATCGGCAGGCGGCGTCTGCAAGGAAATCTTCGCCGCGCCAATGTTGCTGGAATACTTGAGCACCTGAGCGAGGTCGAGGACGCCGTGGCGAATATCGTCCTGAATGCAGTAATGGGCCACCCGAAAGCAGTTGGTGTTCACATCAAACGTGGAATTCGGCTGAATGCTGCCGTCATCCAAAGCTGCTGCGATGGTAAAAGGTTTCATCACCGAGCCTGGTTCGAAAGTGTCGGCGACGGCACGGTTGTTGTAAAGACTGGGTTGATAATCCGTACGCTCATTGGGGTTGAAAGAGGGATAACTGACCATGGCGAGGATTTCGCCAGTGTGCACATTCATAAGTACCGCTGCCCCGGAATGCGCCTGAAAACGCTGTACGGCAGAGGCGAGGGCGGTATATGCCACATACTGGATGTTGCGGTCAATACTCAGGGTCAGTGTCTGACCGGGCTGTGCCAGCCTGGCAGTGCCGAGGATCGCCAGCGGATGTCCCAGGTTATCGCGCAACCCGGTTTCTTCCCCCGCCTTCCCTTGCAGCCACTGGTTATAGGCCATCTCCAGCCCTTCAATGCCGCGCCCGTCTACATTGGTAAAACCGAGTAATGGCGCGGCTATGCTGCCGGAGGGATAGTAACGCCTGTTTTCGTTAAGGCTGTATAAACCGGGCACATGCAGGGCGAGAATGGTCGCGGCGCGTTCCGGTGCAATCTGGCGGGCGAGGAACGCGAACCGACTGCCACCGCTATGGATCCGTGCGGCAAGGGCGGTTGCGCTGATCCCTAGGTCTTCGGCAATTTGTGGCCAGCGTGCCTGCTGTGGGTTAAACAACCGGGGGTCTACCCAGAGGGTTTGCACTGGGACGGACAGCGCGAGCGCCTTACCGGAACGATCGAGAATGGGGCCGCGCTGCGCCGGTAAGGCAAAGTGTCGCAGATAACGTTGCGCGCCCTGATCGCGTAGGAACGGACCGTGCTCCACCTGCGCGCGCCAGGCTTGCGCCATGATCGCCGCCAAACCCAACGCAAGCACTGCCCACACCGCAGTCGCCCGCCATGCGGGAAGCGTGGCGGGTGGCGGCGAGAGGAAGGAGGCGCCGGGATAGATCATGGTGCTCTGACCATGACAATTTGATCGTTTTTGGGGGCTGAGAGCCCGAGTTTTTGGCGCGCGATATCTCCCACGCGGGCATTGGAAGCGAGCGTGGCCTGTTCCAGTTGGAGTTGGCCCCAACGGTTGTCAAGGGCGAAATGTCTGGCCTGGGCTTTCTGTAAAGCGATGAATTGGCTACGGGTATTCTCTCTAGCCGCGACGATGCCGAACAGCGTGGCGGTAATCAGCAGGGCGAAAATAATGGTGCTACGCCGCATGGCGTTCACTCCTTTCGGCAGTCCGCAGCACGGCCGAGCGGGAACGGGGATTGTCGCGAATTTCCCGGATGCCAGCCCGCAGGGCTTTACCGACAGGATGCCATGGCAGGGGCGGGAGCTCGCTGGCACGCAGGGGTATATCCGTGCTGATACGATAATCGTCAGCGCGGAAAAAACGTTTTACCAATCGATCTTCCAGAGAGTGAAAGCTGATCACCGCCAGTCGTCCACCCGCGCGCAACGCATTCATGGCCTGGGGGAGAAATGTTTCCAGTTCCTCCAGTTCGCGGTTGATGAAAATGCGGATGCCCTGAAAACTGCGGGTGGCCGGATGCTGCCCGATTTCGTGACGGGGCAGTATCTCGGCGATCAGGTCCGCCAGTTGCAAGGTTCTGGTGATGGGGGATTGTTCCCGTGCCCGCAGGATGGCGCGGGCAATGGCGCGGGCAAAACGTTCCTCGCCATATTCGCGCAACACTTGCGTTATTTCCGTTTCGGGTGCGATGGCCAGCCATTCGGAGGCGCTCATGCCTGCCTCGGGGTCCATGCGCATATCGAGAGGGCCGTCGCGCAGGAAGCTGAAGCCGCGGTCTGCCTCATCCAGTTGTGGGGAAGAAACGCCGAGGTCGGCGAGAATGGCGTCCACGCTCTCCCATTCCAGCGCCGCAAGCTCATTGGCCAATTGGCTGAAACATGCCTGACGGATATATACCCGGGAATCCTTCGCGAAGCGTGCGCGCAGCGCGGCAATGGCGGTCGGGTCGCGGTCGAGGATGAGCAGGGTGTCTGCCGCCCCGAGTTCAGCCAGCAAGGCCGAACTGTGGCCGCCCCGTCCGCCGGTCGCGTCGACGCAGCGCACCGGTGTACCGGTATGGAATGCCGGACGCAGGACGGCGATGGTTTCTGCCAGAAGAACTGCAACGTGTGCTGTGTTTTGTTCATTTTCACCTCTCACAGGACCAGATCACCCAAGCTAGCGAAACCATTGGCGTTGGCCAGCCAGTTTTCCTGGCAGGTATCCCAACGGGCCGCATCCCAGATTTCAAATTTGTCGATCTGACCTACCAGTACCAGTTCTTTGTCCAGCTCGGCGAATTTGCGCAGGTTGGGGGAAAGGAGGATGCGGGCTTGGGCATCCAGGCGGAGCTCTTCGGACTGCCCCACAAATAGACGTTGAAACTGACGGGCTGCGGCATTGTTGCTGGGGAGTTCGGCGATGCGGCGTTCGACCTTTTCCCAGGTGGGCAGGGGGTAGGCGATCAGGCAGCGTTCTCCTTCCTGGCTCTGGGCATCGATGGTGACAATGAGTTGCCCGTCGCAGTGGGCGCTCAGCCAGTCGCGGAAGCGCGCTGGGACATTCATGCGTCCCTTGCTGTCCAGACTGTGCCGATGCGTTCCCCTAAACATGCCTGCGCCCTCCTCCAAATTCTTCCACTTTGCCCCACTTCCCCCCACCATTTGAAGATTAGAGGGAGGAACGTCCGCTGTCAAGGAGAAAAACGAATAATTACGGCATGTTAGAGCATGTTTATAAAGAGTAAATAAACTACTTGAAGGGGTTTCTGCAATCATCGGATTACATGGCGCAAAATGGACTGTAAGTTTAATATTGCGGGATAATAAAATGAGCATATCCTATTCGTAGGGATTTTTTATATTATTGATTTTAATGTGTTTTATTTATTGTTTTCAGGGTGCCTGTCCAGAATAATATGGGATGTGTGGTAAAAATTGGAGTGAGCCGATAAGCCGGGTTCTGTCGTGGACGACCATTCCTCTAGGCCTGCACTTGCGCGCAGGCTCCAGCAACCTACCCGCGTGCACCGCGGGCCACGGTATCGCACGCCTATTTGGTCTTGCTCCAGGCGGGGTTTTCCCTGCCATTTCCGTTACCGGAAATGCGGTGCGCTCTTACCGCACCTTTTCACCCTTACCGGCGCTTGCGCGCTTGGCGGTATATTTTCTGTGGCACTTTCCGTAGGCTCACGCCTCCCGGCCGTTAGCCGGCGCCTTGCCCTATGGAGCCCGGACTTTCCTCCCCGGATTGCTCCGCGGCGGTCGTCTGGCCCACTCCGTCGCGGATCATACGCGTTTTATGGCCTGCTGTCAGAAGAAAAACGCAGGATCGGACTTCGCGCGCTATACTGTGGGACACGATCGCCATTGTCCTCGGGGGCCCACCGTGGCCCGCTGCGATGGCCATAGAGGGGGTGGAGTGCCATGATCAACGACAGTTTTCTCGATGAAGCACGGGAAGTGCCTTCCACTACGCCGATGGAGCGGGTGGTGGCCTGGTCTGTTTTCCGGAGTCGTGAGGATGCGCGGAAGCATTTACAGCATGTGTACCTGGCGTCGGGGCAAAGCCTTGTCGGCGGTCATGGGCGGGACAGTGTCGCTACCTACTGGTGGGTGGGGGTCCAGGTACCGGACGTTAGTCACTGGGGAAACGCGACGGCGGTCCATAAACACGGTCGTCTCGGAGACTGAGTTCGGGCAGGCGCCGGCGCAACGCCGCGATCAGCGGTTTGTGATCGTGGTAACCACCGATCACCTGCAGTTCGTGGGCAAGTGCCAGCGCCTTACCCAACCGTGGCCCGGGGGCGAGTCCCAGTGCCATCAGGTCGGCCCCCTTTAGCAGCGGATCCGGGAGACCGGACCAAACGTTCATCTCTTGCCATATCTTGCGGGTGACCTCTATGGCTGGAGGACGCTCTGTGCCTGCCCCGCGCCCATCTGCCAGGGCAAGATCCAGCAGTAAGGGGCGGTCAGGGACCTGTAGGGCAAGGCGGGCGTAGGCGGCGCGCCCCGCGCCATCGCGGTGCAGGGCATAAGGCGTGCCGTGCCAGCGAATGAGGGGCAGCACCTGATGGCTGAGATGGTTGCCGGGAAAGTAGCGGCTTAGGAAAGTCTCGGCGGCGACTCGTGTCCGTTCATGTCCGAAAGCGCGCCAGCGACCTTGGGAGTCGCGCCGGGTGGTGCTGGCTTTGCCGAGGTCGTGCAGTAGGGCGCCAAGCATGAGTATGGTGTCGCGCGTTTTGTCGCCGCTGCGGAGTTGGCTGGCAGCGGCAAGCACTCGCCCGGTGTATATCCAGACATCGCCTTCCGGGTGAACATCGGGGTGCTGGGGTACTGCTTGCAGGGCACGGAGTTCGGGGAATCGGGTGATACTGCCAGTAAGGGCGAGACTATCCCAGGCCCGGATCAGATGCTCGCCGCGCAGGAGCAGTGCTTCCCACTCTTTGCGTATGCGTTCCTGGGGGACATCTTGTAGGCGGGGTGCCAATTGGCGGCAGAGTGTGGCACTCCGGGCTTCAATAGAAAAGCCTAACTGGCCGGCCAACCGGGCCGCGCGGAAAACGCGCAGAGGGTCTTCCCCAAAAGTGTCGGCCGCTACTACGCGGAGCCGCCGTGCGTGGAGGTCCGCTACTCCTCCAACATGGTCCAAGAGGCGCTGAGCTTGCCAGTCCCAGGCCAGAGCATTGACCGAAAAATCCCGCCGCTGGGCGGCGATGGCCCAGGGCAGGTGGGGGTTGATTTGCCCGCCCCGTGCCTGTGGCAGGGAAATCTCCGCACCGGCCACCACCCAGACTGCACAGCGGCCACCTACCCGATGGGCGCCGAAAGGCTCCAGACATTCGGCCAAACGGGCCTCGCCCAATCCGTGTATTTCCAGATCCCAATCGTGGGTGATCACACCGAGCAGAGCATCCCGCGGTGTACCTCCTACCACCAAGACCCGCGCCCCCGTCCGCTGCAAGGCCGTTAGAATGGGAATCAGTGCAGCGGGCGGCGTAAGTAGCATGGGAGATCAGCCTTTGCCATGGCCCATTTGCGCCAGCAGCTCGGCGTAGTGTTCGGCGACGATGCGCCGTTTCACCTTGAGGGTGGGGGTTAGTTCGCCATTGGCCTCACTCAGTGCCTCTGGCAGCAAGGCGAAACGCCGTACCTGTTCGTGGGAGGGCAGATCGGCGAGGGCGGTCGAGATGGCCGCTTGGATGGCCTTGCGGATTGCGGTACCGTCAGCGTGAATGCCGACACGTTCTGTGAGGAGTTCCTTATTGGGAAAAATAAGGGCCATGAGATAGGGCATGCGATCGCCGAAGACGACGGCTTGGTCGATCAGCGCTTGCGCCATCAATCGCATCTCAATCTTCTGCGGCGGAATGTTCTCGCCAGCAGAATTCACGATCAGGTCTTTCTTGCGGTCACTGATGCGCAGATAACCGTCCGGGTCCAGGCTGCCCACGTCGCCAGTGTGTAACCAGCCGTCTACCAGTGTCTCGCGCGTGGCACTCTCATTGTTCCAGTAGCCCAGCATGACGGATGGGCCGCGCACCAGGATTTCGCCATCAGCAGCGATACGTCCCTCCAGATTGGGTAGGAACTGTCCCACGGTTCCCGGGCGAATGGCCTCCAGTGGATTGGCGGCGATCACCGGACTCGCCTCGGTCATGCCGTAGCCCTCAACAACAGGTAGCCCCAACTCAATAAAAAACCGAGCAATTTCAGCATCCAGTGGAGCGCCTCCAGAGACGAAGAAACGCAAGCGTCCCCCCAGCTTTTTGCGGAGATTGCGGACCAGCAGGCGGCGGGTGAGGGAGCGCTGCCAGCGCGCTGCGGGACGTCCCTCCGGATCAATACCCGCTCCTCGACGCAGAAAACGACCGAGCAGGCCCGGTCGATCTTCGATACCCCGTCGTACCCGGCTATAGAGCAGTTGGAAGACCCGTGGCACGGCGATCATAATGTCTGGATGAGAGGCTTCCATATCGCGGAGGACGGTGTCCGGGCGCTCCGCGTAGGCGACTTCCAGCCCCAGCAGATAGGCGCCGAAGTGCCCCGTGCCCCGTTCAAAAACATGGGAGAGGGGCAGAATGGAGAGCAGGCGTTGTCCGGCATGCAGTGGCACCAACGGAACGAACCCTTCGATATTGCTCAGGATGTTGCCGTGACTGAGCATAACGCCCTTGGGCCAGCCCGTCGTCCCGGAGGTATATACGATGGTTGCGGTTTGTTGACGCTGTATTGCCGCCAGATGTTCTTCCAACCCGGTATCGGGTATGGCTGCGCCGTCGTTCTCCAGCGCCGCCCAGTGGCGCAGCCCGGCGTTCTGCGCGGCGGCCGCATCGCGCAACAGAATACGATCACCGGGCACGCCCCAGCCCACGCCCATGCGATGCCACTCACCAGCGCCTTCCAACAGCATCAATCCGGCGCCACTGTCGCCCAGCACATAGTGAATCTCGCGTGGGCTGAACGTCGGGTAGAGCGGAACGGTAACGGCGCCAACGCTGAGGATGGCAAAATCCATGATCGCCCAATCCAGGGAGTTGGGCGCCATCAGAATGACCCGCTCGCCCCGACGTACACCCAAATGCAGAAGTCCCCGCGCCCTTGCCTTTACATGTCCTGCGAAGGTCGCTGCCGTCATCGGCTGAAAAGCATTGCCCTGTCGTTGCAGGGCAATAGTTCTGTCGGGATCGCGGGCGCAGCGTGCAAAGAGCCCTTCCGGCAGGCTCTGGAGGCGGGCGAGGTCGACGACCATGTCAGCGCATGGCCTTTTCGACGGGCGTCAGGCTGCGTTTGAAGCTTTCCATGTTGAAGAGGCGGTCCATATATTCCTGGGTGGCGCGGGCCGCCGCAGGCAGGCCGATTTCCAGAACTGGCAGGCGCCACAGGAGTGGAGCAATGGCGCAGTCGAGCACCGAGAGTTCATCGCCGAAGAGGAAACGCTGCTGCCCGAAAATGCTGCTCAGTCCGGCAAGGGTGCTGCGGATCTGCTCCTTAGCCGTTTTGACCTGCTCGGCACTGTAGCCCGGCTGGAAGAGCGGTGCGAACCAGTCGCGGTCGAAACGTAAGAGACCCAGGCGCACCTTGGCGCGGGAGATGGGATCCACTGGAATCAACGGGGGGTGCGGAAAACGCTCATCCAGATACTCCATGATGAGGACGGATTCGTGGATGGCCAGATCACGATCTACCAGGGTAGGCACCTGATTGTAGGGGTTGAGTTCCGCGAGATCTTCTGGCTTATTGGCGAGATCAACGTCGATGGTCTGGTACTCCATGGCCTTTTCCTCCAGAACGAAGCGGACGCGGTGCGCAAAAACACAATCGTTGTCGGAGTAAAGGGTCATCAGAGTTTTTTTGCTGCTGGGGGTCGCCATGATATACGTCCTTGTATTGGAGAAACTTGTTTTGGTGCGACCACGGTACCGCGGTCGCCTGATCCGTTGGATTATACATAACCAGATGCGCCTTGGGGTGATGAACCGCACCGACCCGCTAAATAAAGACAGTCAACGGATGTGTTAATAAATGTCAACGGAATATTGTCAAGGGTGGCAGGTCGCTGTACACTGCCTGACCAGTCGGTTAGTTGTATAGAGACAACAAAAGTTGTAAAGTGGGCCACACGCATTTAGCGGGAGGGCGATCCCCGAGATCGCGAAAGGGAACATGATCCGTCAGCGCACGCTCAAAAATATGATCTGGGGCACCGGTATCGGCTTGCACAGTGGCAAGAAGGTGTATATCGGCCTGCGCCCGGCGCCGGTGAATACCGGGATCGTTTTCCACCGTAGCGATATCGAGGGTGGCGCCTGGATCAAGGCCGACCCTCTGCATGTGGTGGATACTCGCCTGTCTACCAATATCGGTGATGGTCAGATACGGGTCGGTACCATTGAGCATCTGATGTCGGCCCTGGCGGGTTTGGGTATTGATAATGCGTATGTAGATCTCGATGGACCGGAAGTGCCGATCATGGATGGTAGCGCTGCGCCCTTTGTATTCCTCATCCAGTGCGCTGGGATCGAAGAGCAAAATACACCCAAGCGTTTCATCCGTATCACCAAGCCCCTCAGGGCAGAAGATGGTGATCGTTGGGTGCAATTGGAGCCCTTCGAAGGTTTTAAGGTGAGCTTTACCATCGATTTCGATCATCCCGTGATGAAAAATGGCAGTCAGGAAGTGACTGTCGATTTCGCCCGAACGTCTTATCTAAAGGAAGTGGCACGTGCGCGTACCTTCGGCTTTATGCGCGAAGTCGAGACATTGCGGCGCATGGGGCTCGCCCTCGGTGGCAATCTCGATAACGCCATTGTGGTCGATGATTACCGCGTGCTCAATGAAGAAGGTCTGCGTTACACCAACGAGTTCGTGCGCCACAAGGTGCTTGACTCCATCGGCGATCTCTATCTGCTTGGCCACCCGCTGGTGGGGCATTTTTCTGGTCACAAGGCAGGGCATGCCCTCAACAACAATCTACTGCGGGCGTTACTTCTTCGTCAGGATGCCTGGGAGTTTGTGGATTACTCCGAGAGGCGCGCGCCATTTTCCTTTGCTGAGGCACTGGCGACAGCCTCTGTCTGAAGGCTGTCCAGAGTGGCTGCTAGGCGCTTAAGCGCGACGGCTATGGCTTCTGGCATTTGATCGGCCTCGGCCTCTGCGCGCAGCGCTTGGGCCGCCGCCGCTGAAATGTGAGGCACTATCGGGATTTTGGCTGGTTGCGGCAGCCGGTATGACCATGGTCGCACCGAGGCTGTGATTTGCTGCGCTGGAGTGTTTGGGAAGCGATTATTCCATTGTTTCAGTATGTTTTTTTCATTTCTTCGTAACCATGAAATCCACACCGGGCTCTGACAGAGCACACTCAGCACCCCCCCGGACCAATCCACCAGCCAGGTATGGTCCTGTGCCTCCAGTGAGAGTAACGCATTCCAGTCCATTTGGCGCTCACGTAATAGTGTTCCGCGACGGCAGACCTCTCCGATCGGCCCGGAAGGGTTTTGCGTCATGGGGCGCCAGGTACGTCGTCGTTTATCATCCATAGGCTTTCATGCTACCCTGCTCGATATTTTTTACCTAGGCTTGTGTGCTCATGTTTGGAACCATCATCCGCCATGTCATTGGCAGTCGCAATGACCGCCTGATCAAGAAGGCCCGTGCCGTCGTGGCGCAGATCAACGCCCTGGAAGATCACTACAAATCCATGGACGATGCCACCCTGGCCGGACAGACCATGCTCTTTAAAGAGCGGGTGGCCCACGGTGAATCACTCGAGGCCTTGTTGCCCGAGGCTTTTGCGGTGGTGCGTGAGGTGACTCAGCGGGTGATGGGCATGCGCCAGTACGACGTGCAGCTGATCGGTGGCTGCATGTTGCATGAAGGTAAAATTGCGGAAATGCGCACCGGTGAGGGCAAGACCCTCGTCGCGACCCTGCCCGCCTACCTCAACGCCCTCCAGGGTAGGGGCGTGCATGTAGTGACGGTCAATGACTATCTGGCCAGCCGTGATGCTCAGTGGGTCAGTAAGATTCACGGCTTTCTGGGCCTGAGTGTGGGTACCATCCTCTCGGATATTTCCAGCGAGGAGCGCCGCGCCGCTTATGCTGCTGACATCACCTACGGCACCAATAACGAGTTCGGTTTCGATTATCTGCGTGATAACATGGCGTTTTCTCCGGCCGACCGGGTGCAGCGCGGCCTTCACTACGCCATCATCGACGAAGTGGACTCCATCCTTATCGACGAGGCACGTACCCCACTGATTATCAGCGGTCCCACCGAAGAGAATACCGACCTTTACTACCGGGTGGACAAACTCGTCGGAAATTTTGTGGTCGATGAGGACTATACGGTCGATGAGAAGGCCAGGCAGGTGATGCTCACGGAAGAGGGGATCGAAAAGGCGGAACGCTTGATGGCAGAAAGCGGCCTACTGAGTGACGGCAATCTCTATGATCTGGCCAATGTTACCCTGGTCCATCATCTCAATCAGGCGCTGCGTGCCCATGTGATCTACCGGCGGGAGACGGATTATATTGTCCGCGACGGAGAGGTTTGCATTGTTGATGAATTCACCGGGCGCATGATGTCCGGGCGGCGCTGGTCCGATGGTCTGCATCAGGCGGTGGAAGCCAAGGAAGGGGTGGCCGTTCAGAATGAAAACCAGACCCTGGCCTCCATCACCTTCCAGAATTATTTTCGCATGTATGAAAAGCTTTCGGGCATGACTGGTACTGCGGACACCGAGGCCTTTGAGCTGAATCAGATTTACGGGCTGGAAGTGGTGGTGATACCGACTCATAAGCCGATGCGGCGGACGGACCTAGCTGACCTCATCTATCGCACCAGCCAGGAAAAGTGGACGGCCATTGTTGAGGATATCCGCGACTGTCAGCAGCGTGGTCAGCCGGTACTGGTGGGTACCACTTCTATCGAGCATAACGAATTTTTGTCCCACCATCTCAGGCAGGCACGGATTCCCCATGAAGTGCTGAATGCCAAGCAGCATCAGCGCGAAGCCGAGATCGTTGCCCAGGCCGGCAAACCCGGAATGGTGACCATCGCTACCAATATGGCGGGGCGTGGTACCGACATCGTGTTGGGCGGCAATGTTGGGCATCAGGTGGATATGGTGCTGGCCAATCCGGATCTGGAAGAAGAGGAAAAAACCCAACGGATCGATTCACTTAAGGATGGTTGGCAGGGGTTGCATGATGCGGTGATAGCGGCGGGCGGACTCCATATTGTCGGCACCGAACGTCATGAATCGCGGCGGGTAGACAACCAGTTGCGGGGGCGCTCCGCTCGCCAGGGTGATCCCGGTACTACGCGTTTTTATCTTTCTCTGGATGACCCGCTGATGCGCATTTTTGGCAGTGACCGGCTGGGCGGTCTGATGCAGAAGCTGGGGATGAAGGAAGGTGAGGCGATTGAGCATCCCTGGGTGACCAAGTCCATTGAGAATGCCCAGCGCAAGGTGGAAAGTCGCAACTTCGATATCCGCAAACAATTGCTGGAATACGATGATGTGGCCAATGAGCAGCGCCGGATCATCTACCAGCAGCGTAATGCCTTCATGGATGCGGATGATGTCAGTTCGGAAATCCATGCGCTGCGTGATGACGTCCTCGACGCGGTGCTGGCCGATACTGCGCCTGAAGGCGTTATGGAAGAACGCTGGGATCTACCCGGCCTGGAATCGGCGCTGGAGCGGGTTTTTGGTCTGCAGGTCCCGGTCGAACAATGGCTGGAGCAGGATAAGGGCCTCGCCCACGCCGCGTTGCGCGAGCGGATCATGGAAATGGTGTTGTCTGCTTATGCGGCCAAGGAAGCACTCATGGGCAGTGAAATGGCCCGTCACTTTGAGAAGTCCATCCTGCTGCAGGTTCTGGACAGTCACTGGAAGGATCATCTGGCGAGCATGGATCATCTCCGTGAAGGCATTCACCTGCGTGGATATGCCCAGAAGAATCCCAAGCAGGAGTACAAGCGGGAGTCTCTGGTCATGTTCAACACGATGCTGGATCAGTTGCGCGAAGAAGTGATCAGTACCTTGTCCCGACTGCATGTGAGCCCGACGCCAGCAGAGCCAACGGATTGGGATGCCATTGCCCGTGCCGCCCAACCGCAGCATTTGCAGTTCTCCCATCCAGATTTCGCGGCGGCCGCAGCGTCGGCTGTTGAAGATGAGGGCCTTGCATTGGCGGGGCTGGGAATTATTGGCGAACAGGAGGCTGGCCATCGTCCCGTAGTCAATGATGACAAGGTGGGGCGGAATCAGTTTTGTCCTTGCGGTTCCGGTAAAAAATACAAGCATTGTCACGGGCGTTTGCAATAAGGAAAACGTATGGCCGTCGGTCTCCACCCTCCCCGGAATATCCTGCCCATAGCGGGGGTTCGCCTGAGCGTGGCGGAGGCGGGCATTCGCTATGCGAATCGTCGTGATCTGACCCTGATCCATCTCGCGGAAGGGTCCCAGGTGGCGGGCGTTTTTACCCGCAACCGCTTTTGCGCTGCGCCCGTGCTGATAGCGCAGCGTCATCTGGTAGGCGGCCCCAGCGTGCGGGCGCTGGTGATCAATACGGGTAATGCCAACGCCGGTACCGGCGCAGTCGGTTTGCAGGCGGCAGAGGCGAGTTGTCGGGTGGTGGCCGAACAGTTGGGTTGTGCGCCGGGGGCGGTGCTACCCTTTTCCACCGGTGTGATCGGCGAACCAGTGGCGCTGGCGGAGAAGATCGCCGCAGTACTGCCAACCTGCATTGCCGGACTCGCCGAGGATCAATGGGAGGCGGCTGCGGCAGCGATCATGACCACGGATACCATCGCCAAGGCCTGTTCCCATCAGGTGGAACTGGATGGCATTACGATCACAGTGACCGGTATGGCCAAGGGATCGGGGATGATCCGCCCGGATATGGCCACGATGCTGGCCTATATCGCCACCGATGCCCCTTTGCATGGGGCAGCCTTGCAGCAGTGCCTGCAAGAGGCCATGGCACAGTCCTTCAACCGCATTACGGTGGATGGCGATACCTCTACCAACGATGCCTGCATCCTGATGGCAACGGGACGGGCGGCGCTGCCGCCCGTCCTTTTGGCGACAGATCCCCGCTACGTAAGCCTGAGAGACGCCATCACGGCGGTGGCGCAGTGGTTGGCGCAGGCCGTGGTGCGCGATGGCGAGGGGGCGACCAAGTTTATTCCGATCCATATCCGGGGCGGGCGTGACGAAGCAGAGTGTCTGCAGGTGGCTTACCGGATGGCCCATAGTCCCTTGATCAAGACGGCGTTCTTTGCTTCTGACCCGAACTGGGGGCGCCTGCTGGCGGCCATCGGTTCAGCGGGCGTGGACGACCTGGAAGTGGATGGGGTGCAGGTCTGGCTGGGCGATACGCGCATCGTGCGGGATGGCGCCCGCGACCCCAATTACAGTGAGGCGGCGGGGCAGGCGGCAATGGCTCAGGAGGAAATCCTGGTACGGGTTGATCTCGGCAGAGGGGCCGCCGAAGCGCAAATCTGGACCTGTGACCTGTCCTATGACTATGTACGTATCAACGCCGATTACCGTAGCTGATGCCCACTGTTCCCGTCGCAACCGGAATCATTGAAGATGCCTCCGGGCGCCTGCTGGTTTCACTGCGCCCGGAGGGCAAGCCCTGGCCGGGCTTCTGGGAGTTCCCAGGCGGTAAAGTCGATCCGGGTGAAACACCGGAACAGGCGCTGGTCCGGGAGCTCTGGGAAGAGCTGGGGATTACGGTAACCGCGCCGGAACCCTTCCGGGTGCTGGAGTATACCTATCCGGAGCGGACGGTGCGTCTGCATTTCTACCGGGTGCGGCACTGGACGGGCACGGCGCACGGCCGGGAAGGACAGGAAGTGCGCTGGATGTATCCCTGGGAAATTCCTGCGTTGGAATGCCTGCCCGCGAATCTCTGCATGACGGCGGCCGTATTGGCGGAGGCCTTGCCTCAGCCGCCGCTCTGTCTGATTGCCGATCCGGGCAGGGTGTCCTTGCCCGATTTGCAGAGGTCGTTGGAAGCTGCGCTCGGTGCCGGATTGCGCTGGCTGGTGTTGCGTTGCAAAGTAGTGTCGGATGACTCTAGCGCCGATGTGCTGGCGGCACTGTGCGCCGGGGCGCTGGCACGAGACGCGCAGGTCTATCTCAATCATCCTGATCCCCTGCCCGACTGGCCGCGGTCTGGTCGCCACCTGACCCAGGCTCAGTTAGAGGCAGGCGTAAAACCCGATGAAGCGTTTGGCGTGTCCTGTCATGACGCGGTGGGCTTGCAGCAGGCGGCGCGTCTGGGGGCGCGCTATGCCTTTCTCTCACCGATTTTCCCCACCTCCAGTCATCCGGGTACGGCGGCGCTGGGATCCCGGGCTTTTGCGGCGATGGCCGCCGAATCGTCTCTGCCCGTCATTGCGCTCGGCGGAATGACGGCAGCACGGGTGCCGGAGGCGCTGGCTGCTGGCGCGCGCGGTGTGGCGGTGCTCTCCGGTATTCTCGAAGCGCGGGACCCTGCCGCCGCTGCTCGTGCTTTTCTCCAGCATTGGGATGGATAAATGGCCCTTATTTCCGTCGTGATTCCGCTCTACAACGAGATCGGCAATGTCTCGCCGCTGTGTGCGGCCCTCAGCAATGTCCTGGGGGGCGCCGATGCCGAGGTGATCATCGTCGATGACGGCAGCCGGGACGGGAGTGCCGCCGCGCTGGACCGGGAGGCAGAGGCGCGCGGCGCGCGTTTCAAAATCATCCACCTGCAACGAAATTTTGGACAGACCGCGGCGATGCAGGCGGGGATTGATGCGGCTCAGGGCGAGGTGATTGTGACTCTGGATGCGGATCTGCAAAATGATCCGGAAGATATCCTGCCTCTGGCGCAGCGCTTGCTGGAGGAGAATCTGGATGTGGTGGCGGGTTGGCGAAAAAACCGGCAAGACAGTCTGTTGTTACGCAAGATTCCGTCGCAGATGGCCAATCATCTGATCCGCCGTCTCACGGGCGTTTATTTACATGATTATGGTTGCACCCTCAAAGCCTATCGTGCCTCGGTGATCAAGGGGGTGCGCTTGTATGGCGAAATGCATCGTTTTATCCCGGCCTGGCTTTCCACCCTGACTTATACGGATCGCATCGTTGAGGTGCCCGTGCGCCATCATCCGCGTCGTGCGGGGCGGAGCAAGTATGGGATCACCCGCACCTTGCGGGTGCTGGTGGACTTGTTGTTTGTGAAGTTTTTTCTCGGCTACAGTCAGCGTCCGATGCATTTCTTTGGGGTGACCGGGCTGGCGCTGCTCAGCATTGGCTCGGCTATGCTGTTGTATCTTTTCATCGATAAATTCGGTTTTGCTGCGGAAATCTCGGGGCGCCCTATGCTGATTGCCGGCGTGCTGTTTTTCCTCGCAGGGTTGCAATTCCTCAACACCGGTATCCTCGGCGAGATGCTGGCGCGCATCTATCATGAGTCTCAGGATAAAAAGACCTACGTGGTGCGCCACACTGTTCATTTGGATCCACCCGCGTGAAACCCATTCCCATTCTGATGTATCACAATGTCGCAACAGCTCCCAAGGGGGTCAAGCTGCGTGGCCTTTATATCTCCCCCCGGCGTTTTGCCCGGCAAATGGCGTTACTGCACTGGTTGGGTTATCAAGGGCTGTCCATGTCTGCAGCCATGCCCTATCTGCGTGGAGAGCGGGAAGGCAAAGTGGCGGTGATTACTCTGGATGACGGCTATCGGGATAATCTCGAATATGCCTTGCCGGTGTTGCAGCGCCATGGTTTTACGGCAACCTGCTACGTGGTGAGTGCCGCCATCGGTACCAACAATCACTGGGATGCGCAGCAGTTAGGCACACATAAGCCACTGATGAATCTGCATGAGCTACATCGCTGGCGGGAGGCTGGAATGGAGATCGGGGCGCACAGCCGTCATCATCCCCGTTTGCCGGAGCTGAGTGAGTCCGAGTTGGACGACGAGGTGTCAGGATCCAAGCGCGAGTTGGAAGGGCTTTTGGCGGTGCCGGTGACTCAGTTCTGTTATCCCTATGGTGCGGCGGGGCTGCGCGAACGGGAGGCGGCCCGGCGCGCCGGCTTTGTTGCCGCGGTGACGGTGCGGCGGGGCCGTATCTTGCCGGGTGCTGACCTCATGGATTTACCGCGGGTGATGGTCGGCGGGCATCATGCGCCCCATGTTTTCCCCCTGCAACTGCTGACCCGGCATGAGGACCACCATTGACCGCCACCCCGCGTCTGCTCTGGGTGGGCACCAACCCCGGCGGTGGCGGTACGGAGACGCACATGATCACCCTGAGTCGCGCCCTGGCCGAGCAGGGGGCGGAGGTGCATTGTCTGGTGCATCCGCAAGGACGGATCGCGCAGGCGCTGGAGACCGCGCCGGTGACCCGGCATTTCGGGGTCTTCCGCAACAGCGCCGATCCCGGCGGCATCCGTGCCTTGCGTCGGGCTATCCGCAGGGTGCAGCCGGACTGGGTTATCGGCAGCTTCAGCAAGGAATACTGGCCGCTGGCGCTGATCAGCCGCAGTGAGGGGCGGCGTCTTGCGCTCTTTCGGCACATGGACCTGCGACTCAAGCCCAACACCCGCTGGCTGCTCTCGCGCTGGCCGCTGCGCCTGTTCGCTATTTCTGCCTATTTGCGGGAGCGCCTGATCTTGCAGGGTGTGCCCGCAGAACGTGTCGAAGTGTTGGCGAATCCCCTGCGCCTGGCAGATTTTCAGCGTGATTTCACGGCGCGAATGCGGCAGCGCGCCGCCTTGGAA
This sequence comes from Acidithiobacillus sp., assembly GCF_023229925.1. NCBI lineage: Bacteria > Pseudomonadati > Pseudomonadota > Acidithiobacillia > Acidithiobacillales > Acidithiobacillaceae > Acidithiobacillus > Acidithiobacillus sp. The sequence goes on from NZ_JALNYM010000003.1 coordinate 125,882, forward strand.
TTAGCAGATGAGGATTTTCTCGTGGGTTTTGTCGGCGCCTGGCACCGGGGCAAGGGTGTGTTCATGCTTGCCGACGCCATCGACGCGGCGCATGCCACAGATGCACGGGTGCATGGGCTGTGGTTGGGGGGAGGCCTCCATGAAGCGGAGTTGCGCGCACGTCTGGAGGATAAGCCGTGGCACCATTTGTTGGGCTGGCAAGACCCGGCAATGCCTTGGTACAGCATTATGGATACCCTTGCCCTACCTTCCATCGAGCCGGATACCTTTGGGCGGGTTTGCCTGGAGGCGCAGGCCTGCGCCACCCCGGTGCTGGGTGCGGCCATGGGGGGTATCCCCGAGAGCTTTGCGGCGGATCGGAGCGGTCTGTTATTGCCTGCCGGAAACACGGCAGGCTGGCGGGACGCCATTCTGCGGCTGGCAGCAGACGTCCCTCTGCGCGAGCGTTTGGCTGGGGCCGGACCGAATTACGCCCGGCACTTTGATGCGGTTGTCATCGCCCGCGATTTTCTGGCCACCCTGGCGCGATGACACAGATGCTTCCACGTCTTATGATAGGGGCTGTTTATTCGCTGAGGCAGGGGGAAAGGTCATGCAGGTAGCCATGTTACGGCCTTTGTCCGTCAAAGAGTATCTGGAAGGTGAGGAGCGCGCCGATATACGCCACGAGTATGTGGCCGGGCAGGTCTATGCCATGGCCGGGGCCAAGTTGCGTCATAACCAGATTGCGGGCAACCTGTATGGACTGCTCTGGCAAAAGACCCGTGGTAGTCACTGCCAGGTTCTGAACAGCGATATGAAAGTGCGGGTAGAAGCTGTAGATGCCTTTTATTACCCCGATGTCGTGTTGCGTTGTGGTGTGCCATTGTCCGGAGATACCCTCTATCTGGAAGATCCTTGCCTTATCGTCGAAGTATTGTCGGCTAGCACGGCGAATGTGGACCGTCGTGAAAAGCTACAAGCTTATCAGACGCTTCCTAGCCTGCAGGAATATGTTTTGGTGGATAGCGAAAAGGCCGTCGTCGAGGCATTCCGCCGGCATCCTGAAGGTTGGTGGTATGAGTTGCTGAATGACCCTGAAAGCGACCGTTTGCGCTTCCGATGTGTCGATCTGGCACTTTCAGTAGAGGACATCTATACCGGCGTCGATCTGCCTTTGGCCCTGCAGACGGATTGAACGCAGCCATGATGTCACGTCCAACTGATAGGGGTGTCTCCGACGACTCGGGCTTTACACATGCTTTCCGCCATCAGGGTACCGGATCTAATGACTACAACTAATACCAGAAATTACTGGCTGCTTTTTGCGCTCGCGGCGGCCAGCTTCGTCTTTACTCTCAGCAACGTCCAGTATACTGGGGAAGAAGCGGTTTACCCGCTCATGTCCTATGAGATGTGGTATCACGGTCATATCCTCACCCCTGTCATGTATGGACAGGACTATTGGCGTCCGCCCTTGGACAACTGGCTCATCACCGTTCTGTCGATGTTGATTGGTTGGTCCCACATGTTAGTTGCGGCACGGTTGATCGCAGGTTTGGCGACTGTGGGTTCCGGACTGCTCGTGGGATGGTTTGCGGGAAGGGTCTGGAAGGAACGATGGCTAGCCGCTTTCGCTGCCTTGGTGTATATCACATTAGGGGATGTGCTCTTTTACGATGGCTGGCTGGCGTATAGTGACCCGTTATTCGCCTTTTTCTGCTTGCTGGCCATGCTTCTTGGGTGGCTTGCGGTGGCAGAGCGGCGTGTTGGTTTCTTCGCCATTGCCGTACTGGCGTTGTCTTGTGCCTTTCTTACCAAGGCACTAACCGCCTATGTATTTTACGGCGTGGCAGTATTCGTGGTGGCCTTCCAAACCCGTGGCTGGCGTTTTTTGTTTTCGTGGCCTTCCTGGATCATACATCTTCTGGCGTTGGCGGTTCCTGTCCTCTGGTACGCCATGGCCTCTGCCGGCGGCACCATGGCCCATGGAATGTTCGACGACATCATCGACAAATTACAGGGGCAGGGACTGCTGGATTACTTGCATCAGTTTTTTGTTTTCCCTGCGCAGACTCTCGGGCAGTTGCTTCCAGTCGGAGGCGTCGTGTTGTATGCCATGTTGCGCCGTCATCCGATCTCCCGCATGAACGATCCGCAGGTGCGGACGGCTCTATGGATAGCAGGAGTGAATTACCTGCCTTATTGGCTGTCGCCGCAAAGCGGGATCCGTTACCTGATGCCGCTCTATGGAGTCGTGGCACTGGTATTGGCGGGGTGGGTCGTTGATGCCGAAAAGACACGGCGTTTGGCTGTAAAGTGGATGATGGGAGTCATCCTTCTCAAGTATTTTTTCGCTCTGTGGGCGTTTCCCGCGTATACCGAGCGGTTCCGCCCGCATATCGGCGCCATAGCGCGGGATGTGCTCATGCAAACTCGTGGGGCACCCCTCTATGTTACGAACGTGGCATGGGTAGGTATCGGCGTGACGGCAGACATTGACCTGGCGATTAGACCGCGTCCTCCGCTGGTAACGCCGCCTTCAAATTTGGCCAACGGGTTCGTCATCAGTTACCCCGGGGTGGTGCCACTGGGCTATACCGTTGTGTCACGGTATCAGGGCGTATGGTTGCTATGTCGCGGTACAGTTTGCGGCCAGAAGGACGAACGCCATGAATGATTTACAAAAATGTAAAAATATAAATAAGAAAATAGAACAATGTTTTTCCATTTGCGAGCGACTGCATAACATGGTATGGCCTATATTTGAATATAAACTGCGCTGACGCCACGCATATGAATGCATTTTTACAAAAAATCATGTTCCTGTTTTTTTGTCTGCCGATTTTTTTCTTTCCGTTAAGTACTGCAGCAGCGGGTATTAGTGGCAGTATTTTTATACTGCTATACATCATGAGCGGGTACTGGAAAAACTCATGGGAAATCCTGACGCGCCCATGGTTCGTGCCGCTGAGCCTGTTAATATTATGGACGTTGCTAGGCACTATTTGGAGCAGAGCGAACCCTCACGATACCTGGATAGCCATAAGCCGACTCGGATATTTCTTTTTTGCGTATGCAGGAACAACACTGCCTTGGAACAGAAGCAGGTTCCGGATGATTCCGGGTTTATTTCTGGCGGGGTTGATATTGAACTGGATAGTCGGCTTATGTCAGTGGCTTGGAATATGGAAATGGAATCCATTGATTCCGAGGATTGGTCCTGTCGGTTACGCCAATCATATTTTTCTCAGCATGACGCTGACCATGGCATTGCTATGGATAGCCTACGATATGCGGGATAGGGTTTTGTTGCCGAGATGGACAAACGCAATTCTCGCGGTAGCCTTCCTGCTGCAATTGGGCATGGGTGCCGGACGTACTGGTCAGTTGCTTTTCGTTATCCTCATGCCGCTTGCGGTATTGGTGTTATTCAGGGGGCAGTGGCGTTATTGGGCATTGGGGGGTATTGCGCTGACAATAATTGGGATGGGAATGTCTCCCATTGTTCAGCATCGAGTGCAAGAAGGATTGCAAAATTTACAAGTCGTCAGCAAGGGTGATTACGATACCAGTTGGGGACTGCGTGTTTTGATGGCCCAGGGCGCACTGCACATGGGCTTCCAGCATCCTATCCTAGGGGTTGGTACAGGCAATTACGCAAACGAGATGGCACAATTACAGAAAAATCATATTTTACCTGATCTGCCATCTCCGTTGATCATGAGCCAGCCTCAAAACAGTTATCTCCTTGAACTGGCCATGCTAGGCATTCCCGGTCTGTTGCTGCTGGTGTGGTTCTTGTGGGCCGTAACGGCACCAGCATGGCGACTGAAGGCAGTTCCCGAAGGCTGGTTTGTTTTGGTTTATATGGCGGTATTTATAGCTGGTAGTTTTTCTGACACATTGATTTGGGGATATGCTAATGTATTCTCGCTGGCGATACTGGCCGCCTTACCAATCCCCCTTGCCCAGGATGACTTACGTGGCGCGACTACAACTGACAATCGCTTCGCGTAGAAAATACGAACGGTGATATGCGGTGACAACAAGCAGAGACATAAATTTGTAGTCATGGCTGCCGTATTTTTAGGGCTGGCTGCTTTTTACCTGATAAATTATTTGAATCAGTTTCTGGCGCGATGATGATATCGTTAACTGCGTTGATTTTTCACGGGTCCCCACTGAGATGGTGCGTATTGCTGGTTCCAGCAGTGTTCTGTCGGATGATGCTTTATAAGGCTATAAATTGGGGTTGCGAAGACGCATTGAGGTTGGCTTCGTGTATAGGATTACCATGCAATATACGGGTGTCGCATAATCGTGACTATGAAATTTTGCGTTATTATTGTTAACTACAATGGCGTATCGTCAACGCTTGACGCAATTTCTTCCTGTCTTGCGGAAGGCGTGTTGGCGCAGCATTGTATCGTCATCGATAATGGTAGCGATGACAGGTCGGTGGAGGTGATTTCGCAACGGTTTCCCGACATCAAAATATTGGCTAACGGTTGTAATGCGGGCTTCGCCCGTGCGGTCAACCAGGGGTTAGCGGTCGCTGATCGTGATTTTGTCATGGTTCTGAATAATGACGCGCAATTATTATCGGGTACGCTGGAGGCTGTGACATGCTGTTTTCTGGCTTGGCCTCAAGCGGCCCTTGTGGGTGCCCGCCTGATTGACCCGGTCGGTCGTACACAAAATGTAGTGGCGGCATTGCCGCGATTCTGGCACGAAATATTGCCAAGGGCGCTGCTCAAAAGAATGGCACCAAAATACTTCGGTGGGCGTCTATCGGGGGAGCGTCAATCGGTAAATGTTCCCAGCCTGATCGGTGCAGCAATGACGGTACGCCGTTCTTTCTTGCCTCAATTGGGCATGTTGGACGAAGATTTCTTCTTTTATCTGGAAGAAACGGAATGGTGCGCACGTGCTCATCGCCTTGGATTTGACGTGGTGTTTTGTCCAGATGCCAGGGTAGAGCACGCGCTTGGTGGTACCGCTAGGAAATTTCAAGTAGGGTCGCGCATTGAATTTCAGCGCGCACGGTTGCTCTATGCACGTAAGGTGGAGGGCCGCATTCCCTGGGTGGTTTTATCTTTGTGGATGCCAGTAAAAGCGGCAATTGACTTTCTTGCCAATGGAATAGCAATGGTGCTTACTCTCGGGCTTCTTCCTCGTCAGCGTAAACGTTGTTTGACCTACGGAGGAATACTGATGTGGCATCTTCTGTTCCGGCCAACACATTGGGGCCTGCCGGGGAAGTGCGGTAAATAAATGAGTACTTATTTTGGAGATCAGGTGGCCGTGGCTGCTAGTACTCTATCAGTTATTTATATTACCAGGGATGCCGGGCGTTTGCTGCGTGCATCGCTGGGCAGCGTGGTGCCGTTAGGTGCAGAAATTTTTCTGGTAGATAGTGGTTCTACGGATGATACGCTGACCATCGCTACGGAAATGGGTGTAAAGATCATTCAAAGGTCCTGGCCAGGCTTTGGTGCACAACGGCAGTTTGCCGTGGAGTCGGCGAAAAATGACTGGATACTGATGCTGGATGCGGATGAAATTTTGCGCGATCAGGCGCGTTCTGCCATTGTGGATGTGGTGCGGAGTAGCGACCCTCATGTTGCTTATGCGCTAAGGCGTTATAATTACCTTCACGGCAAGGCCATACGCCACGGAGACTGGAGCCGGGATTATGTAGTGAGGCTTTTTAACCGACGCTATGGGCATTATCGTCCCGAGGATACGGTGCATGAAAGCTGGTATGGTCAGGGGGAGACGCGGCGTATGCAGGGATATATCCTGGACCATCATTCTTTCCCGAGCTATGCGGATATGCTGGATAAACTACGCCTCTATGCCACCCTCAATGCTCAGCAGGTCCACCAGCGCGGCAAAGCGCTCCATACTTACATGCCCATGACCCACGCACTGGCGGCTTTTGGGCGCAGCTATTTCTGGCGCTTGGGATTTCTGGATGGTGTGGAAGGTGCCGCCATTGCCTGGACCACTGCGCTGGGAGCGTTCATGAAATATGCTATTGCGCTGGAACTCAGAGACCATAGTCAGTGATGAAGATTCTGCTGCTGCGCCTGAGTTCCATGGGCGATGTGCTGCATACCCTGCCGGCGGTGACCGATTTGCAGCAGGCCCGGCCGGATTTGCACTTGCATTGGTTGGTAGAGCCCGCATTCGCGCCCATCGCACTACTGCATCCCGGGGTCGCGCGGGTGATCCCCTTCTCGCTGCGCAACCGTAAAAAACAATGGCGTGGGCTAGTGGCTGCATTACGGGATTTACGCCGGACCCTTCGGGAGGAACATTATGAGCACATTCTCGATGCCCAGGGTCTCTACAAAAGTGCGTTGCTAGGCCGTCTGGGCGGTGCGCCGCTGTGGGGTTTGGATGCCGCCAGCGCCCGCGAACCGGGTGCCACCCGGCTTTACCATCGCTGCTTTCCCGTGTCTTGGGGGCAGTCTGCCATCAGCCGAAATCGCCAGCTGTTCGCGCAGGCTTTAGATTACCCCCTGCCGGAAACGCCGCCAGATTATGGTTTGCAGGTGGCCGCTGCGCGCCTGCGTAAAGACACGCTGGCGCAGCCTTGGAAGGAGCTGGTGCAGCAACCCTTTGTGCTGGGTTTTCACGGGACCTCGTGGGAGAACAAGGAATGGCAGGAAGACTATTGGCGGGCACTGGCCGCCCCGTTGCGACAGGCGGGATGGCGTTTGTTGCTGCCCGCAGGCAGTGCGCGCGAGGCGGCGCGCGCGCAGCGCATTGCGGAGCAAGCGGATAATGTGGTCGTCCTACCCCCCGCTACGTTGCTGGAGCTCGCCGCTTTGATCGTGCGGGCTGATGCCTATGTCGGCATGGATACAGGACTTTCTTACCTGGCCGGTGCCTTGGGGCTGGCGGGGGTTACTTTGTACGGACCGACGGCCAGGGATCGGTTTTCTGTGGCGGAGGACCATCAGGCCAGCCTGCAAAGCCTCGAGCCTTGTGCGCCTTGCGGTAAATCCCGATGCCCGTTGCCGGAAGCAAAATATGGCCTGATACTCTGTCAGCAGGCATTACGCGCGGAGCAAGTCTGGGCGGCCTTATCCCCTTTGCTGGAGCGTCGATCATGAATGACCCCCTGGTGCTCCAGTCGGACGAGCGCCGCCGCTACCGGCGGCATCAGTTCTGGACGGATCACGGCATTTTCCGCGAGCTGTTTTATGCGAATTTTCACGAGATTGCGCCAGGGGTGTTTCGCTCGGCCCAGCCGTCGCCGGTTCAGTTACGGCGCTGGCAGCAAAAGCATGGTTTCTGCACGGTATTGAACCTGCGTGCTCCGGCACCCCACGAACCACATTACCGTCTGGAGCAGGAGACTTGTGATGCCCTGGGCATGACGCACCTGACCCTGCACGGCTTCGGCTCCCGGGATCTGCCGGAACGCGACAAGTTGCTGGCGGGCATAGAAATGCTGGATCAATTACCCCAACCTTTTTTGCTGCACTGCAAATCCGGGGCGGATCGGGCCGGTTTCATCAGTGTGCTGTATCTGCATCTGGTGCTGGGGATACCCCTCAGCGCGGCGCAGCGGCAACTGCGTTTGTGGCCTTTCGGTCATATCCGGCACGCCAATACCGGCATTCTCGACTGGTTTTTCTTCAATTACCACGATGCTGCCGCCCGCCAGCCCGGCTTGACCCTGCGTGCCTGGATCGAGGACGGGTATGACCGCGAGCACGTCCTGAAAAACTTCCGGCCCTGGTATCGTCTCGACTGGCTGACCGACCGTATTTTGCACCGCGAATGATGAATCGTCGCCTCTACGCCTTTCTGCTCTGGCTGCTCAGCCCTGTCGTTCTGGGTTTTACCCTCTGGCGAGCCTGGCGACGACCTGCCTACCGGGAGCGCTGGTGGGAGCGTTTCGGCTGGGGGCCGCCCCGTTCGGATCGGCCTATCTGGATCCATGCGGTGAGTGTGGGGGAGACCATCGCGGCGATTCCGTTGGTGCGGGCTTTGCAGGTACGTTATCCGGAGGTGCCCATTCTGATGACCAGCACCACCCCGACGGGAGCTGCTGTAGTCAGTCAGCGTTTGGGTACGGAGGTGCTGCCGTATTACCTGCCTTATGACCTGTCCGCGGCGGTCACGCGCTATATGCGCCGCCAGCGACCGCGTCTGGGAATCATCATGGAAACGGAGATCTGGCCCAATCTCTGTCATGCAGCCAGCTGCGAGGGTGTGCCCCTGATGCTGGTCAATGCCCGGCTCTCGCAGCGCTCGCTTCGGGGTTACGCCCGCTTCCGGACGCTCTTTGCCCCCGCATTGGCCAGCATGAGCGCGGTTGCGGCCCAGAGTTCGGAAGATGCGGCAGCTTTTCGCAATCTGGGGGCGCGGCATGTGGTGGTGACCGGTAATATCAAATATGACCTGCCGGAACCCGTCGCCGCGCGGGAGCGGGGGCGCCAGTGGCAGCAGCGCTTCGGTGGGCGGCCGGTCTGGGTATTCGCTTCTACGCATGCTGGTGAGGAGCAGATGGCGCTGGCGGCGCTGGCAGATTTGCAGCGCCAATGGCCGGATCTGTTGCTGGTGCTGATTCCCCGTCATCCCTCGCGGCGACTGGAGGTGATGGCACGGATGCAGGCAAAGGGGGTATCCTTTGTCTTGCGCTCGCGTGCCGAGGACGTGGGGGAGCGCGCGGTTTTTCTGATAGATACCCTGGGTGAGGTGATGGATTTCTACGCGGCGGCAAATGTGGTGACCATCGGTGGCAGTTTTGTGCCGGCGGGGGGGCATAATCCCCTGGAAGCTGCAGCACTGGCCCGCCCGGTTACCTTCGGCCCGTATATGGATAATTTTAAGGGCATCACCCAGGATTTGCTGGCGGCCAACGCGGCGGTTCAGGTTGTGGATGTCGAGGCCCTGGTAGCGCAGTTGGGGGCCTGGTTGACCACCCAGGAGTCAGCGACAGAGATGGGCGAGCGCGCCTTGGCGTTTCTGCAGCAGCAGCGTGGCGCGTTGGGGCGTACTTTTTCCCTGCTAGATCATATCGTTCCGTAAGGTTTTTAATAGGGATAGTCCCAGCCTTCCGGCTGATCTTTGAAACGACGGTGAACCCACCAGTACTGTTCAGGGGCTTTACGGATAGCGGTCTCCAGTGCGGCATTCATCGCTGTGGCATCCGCCTTGGCATCGCCGCTCGGGAAAGATTCAGGCATGGGCACAATCTCGATACGAAAACCCTCACCGTCCGGTAGCCGATAGGCAAAGAGTCCGAATGCCGGGCTTCCGCGCCGCGCCGCGAGTCGGCCCAGCACCGGTGTCGTACAGGCAGGACGGCCAAAGAACGGGGCATAATCCCCTTCGCGCGGATCGACGTTCTGATCCGGGAGTATGCCGATGGCGTTTCCCTGATGCAGCGCGTAGAGCAGCGGGCGGATACCACCCTCCTTGGGGACCAGTTGCGCTCCGCTGCGCCCGCGTCCGGCCACTATGCGCGCGTTGACAGCCGGATTGCGGGTTTCCATGTAGAGTACGGTGACCGGCCAGCGTTGCCCGATGTAGAGCACCGCGGCTTCCCAGGCCCCTAGGTGCGCGGTGAAGAGAATAACCCCATGTCCTTTGGCTAAAGCGGCGTCCACCAGATCGTCCCCACGCACCTCGCGGATCAGGCCGAGGGCGCGGGGCAAGGGCCAGTACCACAGTGGTCCCAACTCCAGGGCGGCCTGGCCCAGTGTCCGGAAATGTGCGCGCCGCAAGGTATGCCGTTGAGCCAGGCCCATCCTGGGGAAAGCAATGGCGAGATTGGCGTCCACCACCTTGCGCGCCCGTGTCATACTGAGCCGTACCAAATCACCGAGCATTGCACCGAGAGCCGCACGCCAACGCCGCGGCAGGTAACCCGCCCCGCGCAGAATGCCCGCTGCCAGCGAGGCTACTGCCTTTTGCCGCAGATTTCCCTGCTCTTCAGCCACTTTTCCCTGGTCTCCTCCATTTTGTGGCAGGTATTGTAGGATAGGGCGGGGCGTTCGGATACCCAGTGTTCGCCTGGTGTTGCCCGCGACGAGACTTCCGGACTACCGGTGCAGCGCCCGCCGCAGGCGATCCATGCCTTCCTCCAGCACGCTCCGCGGTGCCGCGAAATTCAGTCGCACAAAACCCTCGCCGCCCGGCCCGAAACTGGGGCCGGGATTGAGGCCGAGACCAGCTTGCAGCAGTCGCCGAGCGAGCGTCTCGTCGTCGCCGTAATGGTGCACATCCAGCCAGGCCAGATAGCCGAACTCCGGTTGCCGGTAGCCGACTTCGGGTAGCTCCCGCATCAGGTACTCGCTGATGAGGCGGGCATTATTGCTCAGATACTGGCGCAATGCGGCCTGCCACCCAGCACCGTGCCGCCAGGCGCTGGTCATGGCGGTCAGGGCGAAAAGGTTGGTGTGCTGAATCTGGCTGCGCTGGACTTCATTCAGAAAGGCGTGACGCAGCCCGGCATCCGGGATGACGCTGACCCCGCCACCCAGTCCCGCCAGATTGAAGCTTTTGCCGGCAGAGGTCAGGAAAATCGCGCGCGGGAAGCGGCTGGGGAAAGGGCGGTGCGGATGGTGGCTGAGGTCGGCATGGATTTCATCGCTGACGATCACGCAGCCCGCTTCAGCGCAGAGAGTACCCAGTCGTTGCAGCTCTTCCGGTGTCCAGACCCGCCCCACCGGATTGTGGGGCGAGCAGAGGAGCAGCAGTTTCGCCCGCTGGACGGCGATTTCCAGGGCATCCCAATTCATGCAGTAATGGCCGGTGTCATCCGTGATCAGCGGGGCCAGTAGCAATTCCCGCCCGTTGTCCTCCACTGCGGTCATGAACGGCGGATAAATGGGAGGCATGACGATGATCGCCTCGCCCGGTCGGGTGAAGGCACGTACGGCTGCGTAAAGGGCAGGAACGACACCGCTGATGCAGGCGACTGCGTCGCTTTCCGGCCGCCAGTTATGGCGCCTGGTCAGCCAGTCTGCGGCGGCCTGCAACATAATCCCTTCGTTGCCCGGATAACCAAAAACGGGATGATGCAGACGTTCCCGCAAACCGGCTATGACCGTGTCCGGTGCGGCGAAATCCATATCTGCCACCCACATGGGCAGCACTTCAGCGCCAAAACGTTCTGCCGCACCATCCCATTTGAGGGAGCCGGTTCCGCGTCGTGGAATGACTCTGTCGAAGTCGACGCTGCCTTGTTCCGCGCTCATAAGCGCTCCCAGATGGTCACCTGCGCGATACTGTGCTGATATTTGCGCGCCGTTTCGCGGATGACAAAGGCCAAATCCTGCGGGCTGTCATCGCGCAGACGGAATGGTCCGGACAAAATTTCCCGCAGGGCGTCGAAGGTGCTCAGATTCTCCCCATCCCGTTTGAAACCGCCGAGCCATTCTGTCCGCGCGGTGTAGTCTTCCAGCCAGGTATAGGGCGAAGTGATGACCAGCAAACCGCCGGGAAGGATGCGGTCGGCAATGTCCTCCAGAAATTTGCGGGGATGATGCAGGCGGTCGATGAGGTTGGCTGCCACTACCAGATCATAATCCCGATACAAAGGCTTCAGATTGCAGGCGTCGGCCTGGAAGAAGTGGACCCTGTCTGCCGTCCCGGCCAGACCCAGGGCGCCGAGATCGGCCGTTTGATAACTTTGCAGTTCACCCTCTTCGGTCAGCGTGTAGGAAAAGTGCCCGCGCTCACGCAGTTGCACGCCTACGCTGATGAAGCGTGCGGAGAAGTCGAGGCCAGTGACTTCGGGGCAGTGCTTTGCCAGTTCAAAACTACCGCGGCCTACGGCACAACCGATGTCCAGAGCACGACGTAAGGGCCTGTCGGCCATAGCCTCCACCGCGATGCCTACGACCTCCGCCGCAAAATTGGCCACCCCATAATATTCGCGCCCATAGTGAAATTCCGCATACTGGGAGACCAGGGCGTCACTCTCATAGACCGGCACTTCAGGCAGCGCATTGGGCGAGGCCACATAGCGGAATCCCGCGTGCTGGAAGAAATGGCGGCGGAAGGCGTAGCGGGCCTCCTGCTGCGTTTCGTTGCCGAGACTGATGAATGAGCCGCCTTTCATGAGATTGTGCTGTTGGTCGAAGGTGGGCACCGTGAAGTCATCATAAACCGGATGCACCTCGAAACCGGAAAAGGGATAGATGGGCGTTGCGGTCCATTGCCAGATGTTGCCGACCACATCGTAGAAATCCCCTTGTTTGAATTGATCTACAGGGCAGGGTGAACAGCCGTCGGCAAGTCCGATATTGCCGGGCACTGCGTCATCCCAGGCATCGCAGTCCGCGAGTCCGCTGAGATCACGCAGGTGCCGCCATTCATCCTCGCTGGGCAGGCGCAGGCTCTGACCGGTCCGGGCCGATTTCCAGCGGCAGAAGGCATCGGCTTCCAGGGCATTCACCTCTACTGGCCAGTTCCACGGCATGGGCCGCTCCTCCGCGATCAGGCGCAGCCGCCAGGTGCCCTGATCCAGGACCCAGAACGTCGGGTGCCGGGCCTGGCTGAAACGGCGCCAGCGATCTCCCTCTGCGGTCCACCAGCGGCTGTCGCTGTAGCCATCCTGCTCCACGAAAGCCAGGAACTCCTGATTGCTCACCAAAAAGCGGGAGGCATGAAAAGGCTGCAATGCCGCCTGATGAAGGCCATATTCATTATCCCAGCCATAACGGGGATCCGCGCGTTCTTTGCCCAGACGGACGGCGCCGCCGGCCACGGCCTGCAGGATATTATCCGGCGCGGCCCCCGCGGGGGTCCAGGGACGGAAGGCTTCCACAGGCCGGACGCGGGACAGGGGTAATTGTCGCATGAGCACCGAACTGGTCTCCAGATGGATGTTTTCATGCTCAATGCCCATGAGGATCACCCACCACGGTGAATCCCAGGTGATGGGCAGGGACAGGGGCATCTCGCGGATCAGACCGTCCACTAGTTCCCGCACCCGTTGCCGGTACTGACGGACGTCGTCGACGGCGGGCCAGTCGTAATGGGTTTCGTCCAGGTCGTCCCAGGACATTTCATCGACGCCGACCGCAAAAACGGATTCCAAACGTGGATCGAGACGCCGTCCGATCAGTCCGGCTACCTGGAGTTTATTTACATAGAAGGTGGCGCTATGGCCGAAATAAAAGATCAGGGGATGACGCAGGGGAATGGCTCTCTCATACCACGCCGCCGGTTCTGCCAGGTGATCAAAAAGCTGTTCGTACAGCGAAAAAGTCTCGTGAAAGGTCCTGCGAATCTCTTCCCGTTTCTGCTCAGCATGCTCGCCGTCGAGACGGAACGCAGCGATACGTGTACGCGCCATGGATTCCCCTTCCGTACGTCCTTGGTGGCTCAGTTTAACACAAGATACCGTCCGGTCGGATGCCCGGGAAGGGTTGATCTCAACGGCAGGCGGCAGTTAGCACCTCATTTACACGCCGCCATTGTAATTCATTTGCCGCCAAGCCTCGAAGACTGCGACAGCACAAGCGTTGGACAGATTCAGGCTGCGCTGGCCGGGGCGCATGGGCAGGCGCAGTATCTGCGTGGCGGGCAGGCCGTCCAGGAGGCTGGCAGGCAAGCCGCGGGTCTCCGGGCCGAAAAGCAGTGCATCGCCGGGCTGGTACGCGACGTCGTGATAACGCTGCGTTCCCTTGGTGCTGAATGCAAAAACGTGCGCATCGCCTAAAAATGTCCGGCAGGCCGCCCAGTCCGCATGGCGATGCACCTGCGCGAATTCGTGATAATCCAGCCCGGCGCGGCGCAGACGGCGGTCGTCCCAGGCAAAACCCAAGGGCTCCACGAGATGCAGGGTGGCCCCGGTGTTAGCGCAGAGGCGGATGACATTACCGGTGTTGGGAGGGATCTCCGGCTCATACAGGATGACGTGCAAAAATGGCTCAGGCGCCAATGGACTCTCAGAGGACACGGGCGAGCACCCAGATGTCGATGCGCTGTACACCGGCATCCCGCAGGGTGCTGGCAATCTGCGCGGCAGTGGTTCCGGTCGTAAGTACGTCATCGACGACGGCGACGTGATCCGGAACGCGTCCGCGCAGAGCAAAGGCCGCATCCAGATTGTCTCGCCGGGCGGCTGCGCTCAGTCCGAGTTGGTGGCCGGTATTGCGGCGACGCTGCAGCGCTCCGGGGATGACCGGGATTCTCCAGCGTTTGCCCCAGTGACGGGCGAGCAACATGGATTGGTTGTAACCGCGTTCGCGCAGGCGCTGGCGATGCAGAGGCACGGGCAGCAGCGCGTCCGGGCGGGACGGCGGATGCTTGCCCCAGGCACTGGCCCAGGCATCGGCCAGTGGCCTGGTCCAGTCCAGACGCTGCTGAAACTTCCATGCGATGATGGCGGTGTTCAGTGGTTCGGCATAGATAAACGGAGTATAGACGTGGTCATAGGCGGGGGCTTCCACCGCGCAGACCCGGCAGTCCCCGTTGTCTGACAAGGGTAGCGCGCAATAACTGCAACGCTCGGCGGGCAGACGCGGCCAGTCGCCGAAACAGCCGGCACAGAGCGGGGCACCGGGCGCGGCACAGGCACGACAATGTTCCGGAAACAGCCAGTGGCTGAAGCGCCCCACTGCGTCGTGTAGCCGATACAGGTGTGGAAGGATCCGTTGCAAGAAGCTCCTTTGCTTATTAGTCAAGTCGTTTGGCAACGCCAGTCGTTGTCGCCGGATCTGATTCTCTCGCCCTCGCCCTCCATTGACAAGGCACAGGCCCCTCCCTATAAGAAGCTATGCATACGGAACGGGAAGAACAATGGCGTGTGGAATTGTCCGCCTTGCGTGCGCACGCCCTCTGGCGGGAGTTGCAGGTCCTGCAACCCGCGCCTGAGCGTGGGCCGCCCGCTTTTGTGGGGGCGCAGGGCGAACCGCTCCTGTCCTTCGCCAGTAATGATTATCTGGGCCTGAGCGCAGAACCGGCGTTACGTGACGCCGCCATTGCCGAGATTCAGCAGAGCGGGGTAGGGGCCGGTGCGGCGCCCCTGCTCGGTGGCGAGCGGCCCGTCCATGCGGCGCTGGCAGACGCCCTGGCCCGCTGGCTGGGGGTAGAGGCGGTGCTGCTCTTCGGTAGCGGTTATCTGGCCAATCTCGGGGTCATCTCCACGCTGGTCGGGCGCGGTGACCGCGTCTACGCCGACCGCCTCAACCACGCCTCGCTGGTGGATGGGGTGCGTCTCTCCGGTGCGCGCCTGCACCGCTACCGGCATGGCGACATGACGCATCTGGCGCAATGGCTGGAACGCGGCGGCCGGGGGCAGGCCTGGATCATCACGGACGGGGTGTTCAGCATGGATGGCGATGTCGCCCCGCTCCCTGAACTTGCCACCCTGGCGCAGCAGTTTGGTGCAGGGATCATTCTCGACGAGGCCCATGCCTTTGGAGTGCTGGGGACGGAGGGGCAAGGCACTGCGGCGCACTGGAACATGGACCTCCACGGGGTAGACGTTATCATGGGCACCCTGGGTAAGGCCTTTGGTGTTTACGGCGCCTTCGTGGCGGGGAGTCAGGACTTGGTGGATCTCCTGCGCAATCGCGCCCGCAGCTTCATCTACCATACCGCCCTGCCGTCCGCCCTGGCGGCTGCCGCCCTCGTCGCGCTCGACCTTTTACGGCATGGAAATGCCCGGCGCGAGCGCCTGACGCAGCACCGGCAGCAGCTGCGTGCGCAAGTGCCCGACGCTCCCTGGTTGGCCAGCGAGACACCTATTCAGGGCCTCCTGCTGGGCGATGCGCGGCGGGCGCTGACCGTCAGCGCCCAATTGCACCGTGCCGGCCTTTACTGCCCAGCGGTGCGGCCACCGACGGTGCCTGCCGATAGTGCCCGTCTGCGTATCACCCTCAGTGCGGCACACCGTCACGATGATATCGACTTTCTGGCTACCGCGCTCCGGGAGGTCTTATGAGCTGGGCGCGTCAGGTCAGTGGTCAGGGACGCGCGCTGGTGCTGCTCCATGGCTGGGGGATGGAAAACCGGGTCTTCGCTTCCTGGCGGCCCCTTCTGGATGCGCATTTCACCTGCATCAGCTACGATCTCCCCGGTCACGGGCAGACGCCCTGTGCGCCCTCCGGCCTGGCTTGGTCTGCCAGTCTGGAGCGTCTCCGTCAGATGCTTGCTCAGGAGGCCCCCAAGCCGCTGTTGCTCGGCTGGTCCCTCGGGGGCTTGTTGGCCCTGGGCATCGCCTTACAGCACCCTGAATTATTGGAGGGACTGGTGCTGGTATCCAGTTCCCCCGCCTTTTGCCAACGCCCCGACTGGTCTCCGGCCATTCCTGCCGCGACTCTGGAGGATTTCGCGCAACGCCTGCGCGAAGATCCCCAGGGTACCCGGCGGCGCTTCCTCGCCCTGCAAGTGTTGAACGATCCACAAGGACGCCGCGCTCTGGAAGGCCTCAGCGCCTGGCCCATGCCGGATCAGACCTGTCTTGCCGATGGACTGCGGCTGCTGCGGGAGGTGGATTTGCGTAGCCAACTGAGGAGACTGCCCATGCCGGTGCATATCGTGCATGGGCGACAGGACCGGATCGTGCCCGTCGGTGCCAGCGAATATCTCCACCAGCATCTGACCGGCAGCCGGTTTACCCTCCTGGAACAGACTGGTCACGCCCCTTTTCTGTCGCATCCGCAAGCCTGTACCCAGGCGCTGCTGGAGACCTGGGGATGAACTCCGGCATCCCGTCCTTCTTCATGGAAAAACGCGCTGTGCGGCGGGCTTTTGAGCAGGCAGCGGCCGCGTATGAAATCAGTGCCGTCTTGCAGGATCAGGTCGGCGCGCAGCTCATTGAGCGACTGGACCTCGTCAAGCTGGAACCCCAATGGATACTCGATATGGGTAGTGGTACCGGCCTGCAAAGCCGCCGTCTCAATCGCCGTTATCCCAAGGCGCGGCTGCTCGCCCTGGATCTGGCGTCGAACATGTTACAGCAGGCCCGGCGTCGTAAAGGCTGGCGTCAGCGTCAGCATTTCTGCCAGGGCGACGCGGAAAATTTGCCACTGGCGACGGCCAGCGTCGACCTACTCTACGCTAATATGTCCATTCAGTGGTGCAATGATCTGGATCAGGTGTTACGCGAGTTTGCGCGGGTGCTGCGTCCTGGCGGTCTGCTCATGTTCAGCACCCTCGGTCCGGACACCCTCAAAGAACTGCGTCAGGCCTTTGCGACGGTGGACGACCAGCCCCATGTCAGTCATTTCATCGACATGCATGATATTGGTGATGCCTTGGTGCGTCAGGGCTACGAAATGCCGGTCCTGGATGTAGAACATTATCAGCTCACCTATGCGGCCGTAGACGATCTCCTGCGGGACCTGCGTAATGTCGGTGCCACCAATGCCGCCGCGGGTCGCGCCCGTGGCCTGCTCACCCCCCGCCGCCTGCAGGCACTGCGGCAGGCCTACGAGGGTTTTCGCGCCGACGGCCGCCTGCCCGCTACCTATGAAGTCGTCTACGGACATGCCTGGAGCAGTGGACCGCGCGCCCTTCCGCGTGCAGACGGCGGTATCGCTTTTCCGTTGATCCAACGGCATCATCGCCGCCCGTGACGCAGGAACAGCCATTGCCGAAGCAGCAAGTGCGTCAGGCGCGCGGACTTTTCATCACTGGCACCGACACGGGCGTCGGCAAAACTGCTGTCACCGCGGCGTTGGCGCGGCTCTGCGCCAGTCACGGTATGCGCGTTGCGGCTCTCAAACCCATTGTCTCGGGGGCCGAAGCCGACGGTACCTGGGAGGACGTGGAAATTTTGCGCGCCGCCAGCCAGCCCCCGCGCAGCATTACCGAAACCAATCTTTACGCCTTCGACCCGCCGCTGGCCCCCCACTGGGCGGCGCAGCGGGCGGGCGTCACCGTGGATCGTGGGCGCGTCGCGGCCTTCGTCCGGGCGCAATCCGTGGCGATGGACTGCGTGCTGGTGGAGGGCGCGGGTGGTTTTCTCGTGCCGTTGGGCGCTGACTGGGGCTTTGCCGAACTGGCCGAGGACCTGCATTTCCCGGTGCTGCTGGTGGTGGGTTTGCGGCTGGGCGCCATCAACCACACCCTGCTGAGTGTCGAGGCCATCCGCACACGGGGCCTGTCCTTCGCCGGATGGGTGGCGAACATCTTGAATCCTGCGGTCGCAGAGGGCACCTTGGAGACCTTGCAACAGTGTTTACCGGCGCCTTGCCTGGGGGTGTTGCCCTATATCCCGCACTGGTCCGCCGCCGTTCTGAGTCCTTATCTGTCTCTTCCTGCATCCTTATATTGATGTTAGACTGATTCCGCGTTGCCATAAAAAACAAAAGGCAATCAGTCGCGATGTCAGGGTAAAAGATTCGCTGTATCGCGGGATGGGTCAAGGTATTCTGATGGAGCGTGCGTGTCATGAAGTCATTCAAGAGCATATTGCTGTTGGTGGTGACGAACCTGCTGATATTCGTCAGCCTGTCGATCAGCTTTACCATTTTGGTCAATTTTGTTCTACCGCTGTTTGGTGTGGACCTGCGTGGCGCGGTGAGCAACGCAGATATGCTCTGGGCGCTGGTGATCGGTTTTGGGGGTGCCTTTATTTCGCTGCTGATGTCGAAACATCTGGCGCGCGCGGGGCTGCAGATGCAACGTATCGACACACCACAGTCGGCCAAGGAACGTTTGGTGTACGACTCGGTCGCACAGCTCGCCAATCGTCTGGGCATCCGCATGCCGGAAGTCTGGGTGTACTGGAATGATGAGCCTAATGCCTTCGCCACCGGACCGGGCCGCAATCATAGCATGGTCGCGGTCAGCAGTGGTCTGGTCAACCTGCTTAGCGACAATGAGGTGCAGGCGGTACTGGCCCATGAGATGGGGCATGTATACAATGGCGATATGGTGAGCACCACCTTACTACAAGGTTTGATGAATACATTTGTATTCTGGCTGTCCATGCTGGCCGCGCGGCAGTTTGATGATCGACCCATGATCGCTTTTATGGTGTCCATAGTTTTGCAGATTGGCCTGTCTTTCCTGGCGCTAATTCCCATCACCTGGTTTTCGCGTCGCCGGGAGTTCGCGGCGGATCGTTTTGCTGCCGAGCAGGTGGGCGTGGCCCCGATGGTCTCGGCGCTGCAAAAGCTGCATCAGCGGGCAGAAGCCATGCACGTGGTGCATGACGTGGTGCGCGATCCCATGGCGACAGCCTACATTTCCGGAAGCTGGCGCGGCTGGTTTGCTACGCACCCCAGTCTGGAGGCGCGGGTGGCGGCTCTGCAAGCACTTCAAAACGGATATAGTTACCGGTAGCTATCGCACAAAATGGGGGATTGGTCTTTGATGCAGGCAGGAGGCAGTGCAGTTGCGCCCTGAGGGCGTACGTCCGGTCTTCCTGCGCCGTCATGACCGGTCAGCCCCTTTTCCCGACCCGGGGCAGACCGACGGCAATCTGGTCGCCATTGGTGGAGATTTATCCCGGGAGCGCCTGCTCAGGGCGTACGCGCAGGGCATTTTCCCCTGGTTTGGTGAGGAGGACCCCATTCTCTGGTGGTCCCCTGATCCCCGTGCCGTCTTGGAACCCTCCGCGATACACATTAGCCGCAGTTTACGCAAGTCGGCCCGTAACAGGGACTGGCAATACCACATGGACAGCGACTTTGCTGGCGTCATCGATGCTTGTGCGGAGCCACGTGCCGGGCAGGGTGGTACGTGGATTACTCCGGCGGTGCGCGCCGCCTATCTGGACCTGTTTGCTGTCGGAGCAGCGCATTCCATAGAAGTCTACCAGCAGGACCGTTTGGTTGGCGGGCTCTACGGCGTTGCCCTCGGCGGACTCTTTTTTGGGGAGTCCATGTTCAGCCGGGTGCCCGATGCCTCCAAGCTGGCTCTTGTCCTCCTGGCGCGTCACCTCCAGTGCTGGGGCTTTGGTCTGATGGATACTCAGTTCATCACCCCACATTTGCAAAGCATGGGCGGGCGCGAACTGCCCCGCCGCGATTTTTTGCGGGTCCTCGCTGATCTGCGTACCCAACACCCGCAAGGCGACTGGAAGATCTCGTTACCTGCGCACGAGATGTTTTAGTCATGGCCTTTTATCTATCCACTTTGCAGAAATGTCCCTACTTGCCAGATCAGGAAGAACTCCTGGTACTCAGTGACCCTCGCGAGATGGTCGGTGGCGTGGAGTATGACCAACTCTTGCAGAAGGGATTCCGGCGTAATGGTCCGGTGGCCTATCGTCCGATGTGTCCGCAATGCGATGCCTGCATTTCCGTGCGTATCCCCGTCGCGGAGTTTCAGCCGGATCGCGGCCAGCGCCGCACCTGGATGCGGAATCAGGGCATTCAAATACGTGAACAGATTCCGCGATGGGATGCCGCCCAAGCCCGTCTCTTCGCGGAGTATCAGTGCTGGCGGCATCCGGGGGGTGGCATGGACGCGCACGCGGATCGCTTATATCGCGAATTGATTGCGGAAACCGGCGGCGTTGATGCCCGCCTGCTGATTTTTGAGCAGGATAAACACCTGCTAGCAGTGGCATTGGTGGATGTGCTGGACGGTGGCGTGTCTGCAGTTTACACCTTTTACACGCCGGATTTGCCGCAACGCGGCCTGGGTATTTTCGCTATTCTCAGCCAGATTGAATGGACCAGAAAACAGCGCTTGCCCCACCTTTATCTGGGTTACTGGGTCGCGAGCAGCCCAAAAATGGACTATAAAAGGCGCTTTCGGCCTCTGGAAGGCTTTGTAGCGGGTGACTGGCGTCTGCTGTCAGAGGTGTATAAACGCGCATGAACAACGCCGCCCCGGATATTTTCAGCACCTTTTCGCCGTGGACCATGGCTGGAGTGATGGGTCTCCTGGGCAGTGCCTGGGCTTTGTCTGCCTGGCAGCGTCTCGAAGTAGGCAAGGAACTGCTCTGGTCCGCGGCGCGGGCGATGGTCCAATTAGGGATCATGGGGATTTTGCTGGGCTGGTTGTTCCGCCAGCACCAGCCGTTTTTGCTGGTATTCTTTCTGGCAGCCATGATCCTGATGGCCGGTCGATTTAATCGTAAGCGTGGTGCCGGTATCCCTCACGCCTACTGGATCGGGGTGATCAGCATTGGTGTGGCGACTACCGTCACCCTAGGTTGGATGCTTCTGTCCGGATTGGCCTTTTGGCGCGGCGAATCATTGGTCCCCATTGGCGGTATGATTATCGGTAACGCGATGAACGCCGTATCGCTGGCGCTAAACCGTCTGCGCAGCGAGGTGGACCAGCGCGAGGCGTTGTTGCTGGCTATGCTGGCGCTGGGTGCCAATCATCGTCAGGCCATGCGCAACCTGTATAGTATGGTGGTGCGCAGCGCATTGATCCCGACTATCGACAGCCTGAAAAGCGTCGGCATGATTCATATTCCGGGAATTACCGCAGGCATGATTCTGGCGGGCATGGCACCGCTCGCCGCGGTATCCATGCAATTGGTAGTGATGGTGATGTTGACTGCGTCGGTAACCTTGAGTGTCTCCACCGCGGTCCTGCTGGCGGCACCACGCGCCCTGGTTTTTTCTCAACGTATTGAGGGGTAATACGCTAATGGCGGCTTTGGCCGGACGTTTTCGCGGCTTTTTGCCGGTAGTAGTCGATGTGGAAACATCAGGATTTGATCCTGACCGTAATGCATTGTTAGAAGTGGCTGCGATTATAATCGGCGGCGAAGTGGGGCAATTACGGCCGATAGCCACGCACCACTTTCATGTGCAGCCCTTTGCCGGGGCTGTGCTTGACCCAGCAGCATTGGCATTCACTGGTATTGATCCATTTCAGCCGCTGCGCGGCGCGATTTCCGAGGAGGAGGCCTTGCGCGGAGTTTTCAGGCCAGTGCGCACGGCTATAAAAACCGCCCAATGTCGACGTGCCATTCTTGTGGGGCACAATGCCTCTTTTGACTTGTCCTTTATCAAGGCAGCAGAAAAGCGGACGGGCGTTAAAAATAACCCCTTTCATCTTTTCAGCACCTTTGACACCGTCAGTCTGGCCGGGTTGGCCTATGGTGAGACCGTGCTGGCTAAGGCGGCTATGGCTGCCGGTCTGGACTGGGACCACACGCAGGCGCATTCGGCGCTCTATGATGCGCGCCAGACGGCGGAATTATTCTGCCGCATTGTGAATCGGTATGATCTCAACCGGGAATATCCCTGAAGCACGGTCAACCTGCCGCGCATCTGTTAGAATGTTCACCGAAAATATTTTAAATTGTTATGAGAGGATGCGCCTATGCCTTACCGTCTGCATATTGAACCCAGTGGCCACGAGATGGATTGTGATAGTGATGAAACCATCCTGGAGGCGGCTCTACGGCACGGTTTTAACATCCCCTACAGTTGTCGCAATGGTACCTGTGCGACCTGCAAGGGGCGTATTCTCAGCGGAGAAGTGGATTACGGGACGGTGGAAGAAAAAACATTGTCGGCTGCGGAGAAAGAGGCGGGGCTAGCGCTCTTCTGTCAGGCGGTGCCCTTGTCCGACGTGACGATAGAAGTCCGGGAGATCGGTGCCGCTAAAGATATTCAGATCAAAACCCTGCCGTCGCGAGTAGTCAAAATAGTGGACTTGGCACCTGATGTGCGCGCGCTCTTTCTAAAAATTCCTGATTCGGAGCGCCTGCAGTTCCTTCCCGGGCAGTACATCGACATTCTTCTGAAAGATGGTGGCAGACGGGGTTTTTCCCTCGCCAATATGCCCGGCGACGATGCACTGTTAGAACTGCACATTAAAAAAGTGCCTGGCGGCGCCTTTACCGGGCATGTGTTCGGTGCTTTGAAAGAAAAGGACATCCTGCGTTTTGAAGGCCCGTTAGGCACCTTTTTTATTCGTCAGGAGTCCACTCGTCCTTTGCTGATGGTCGCCACCGGCACGGGCTTTGCACCTATTAAAAGTATGCTCGAATCTCTCTTCGCGCAGGGCTCCGTACGTCCGATCTATTTTTATTGGGGTGTACGCCATGCGGAGGATTTTTATTATCAGGACTTACTGAATGAATGGCAGTCGTGTCACGACCACTTTCAGGTAACCCGGATAGTATCGCGTCCGGATGCTTCCTGGTCGGGAGCTACCGGTTATGTTACTGCACACGTCATTCATGATTTTCCAGACGCGAGCGCAATCGATGCCTATATCTGTGGGCATCCCGATATGGTGTTTTCCGTATCCGACGCTTTACAGGGAGCAGGATTGAATGCTGAACACGTTTTTGCTGATGCGTTTGTATTTGCCAAAGCAAAAACAAGCTGACATAATTATGCTATTGGTGATTTCTTCCGCCATGGTAACCTAATTTTAAGGAGTGAACGACTATGGAAGCGCAAGCAAAAAAACGTCACCGCCGTACCTCAGAAGAGCGTCTGGCGGATTTAGAAGAGAAGCAACGTCAGACAGAGATGCGGTTGCGTGAGCAGTTGGCAAAATTCGAACAGCAAAAGCGGAGTTTGCAGGAAAGCCCGCGCGCACGTCGTGAGCGTGAGGCTCAACGACGGTCATTGATGGACCGCATTTCTCGTCTGGTGCCTGATTGGGAGCCTGCGCAGATTCTTGCGGCTGTCGCTGAAGTTCGTGACCGCGTGGGTGATAACAGCCATCTGTTGGGTGAGTTGGATAACCGTGGAAGCACGCTCATGCAGGAACTGAAACCCCGTCGCGGCCGACGTCCCCGTTCCGCGATTTAATCCCCCCAACCTGAGCGGTTTTTTACGTACGGAGGCCCCCGAAGCGATGAGCATGCGGGGGCTTTTTGTAATAAGGCATTCCACTAACGCTTTTTGCATCCCCGCCAGCGCGCCAGCGTTGGTATGCGGTGCGCCATGTAAGCGCGGATATACCATGGTGCATTGCGGTTGCGCATCAACTGGCGGACGCGGTGCTGCATGGCGTCCAGCGTCAGCTCTGGTTCCTTGAACTGACCCGCCGCATAGCAATAGCTACAGTAACGGGCGCTACGATTGCCGTCGACCTCCGTCCCCCCTCCGTGGGGGTCAAACTGTAGTGGCATACCACAACTCTGGCAGCGGTTTTTCTCAATTTCCAATTGGTGTATCCATTTTTTCATGGTGAAATTAGACATCCTCAGGTGCTACCAGTTCAAGAGCCTCAATATAGATATGTGCCATACCCAGCAGGAACACCACATTGGGAAGAATAAATACCAGCGCACTGGCCAGGCCAACCCCCATGCTGAGTCCTGCGTTATATAAAGAGGTGCTTGTTGCCACCGGTTGCGCGAGTATTTCGCCGTTGATGAGTCTATCGCCAGACAGTGCCCCCAGCGTTTGCCAGAACATGTCGGCACTGCGGCTGATTTCTTCGGCCAGCACGGGGGTCGCGGCCGTTAGTGCCATGCTGTATCCGGTGTAGAGAATCACCGCAATAATAATCCCCATGCCGGTTGCCAATGCGGCGAGCAGTAACATCATCAACAGAATAGAGCCTGGTTTGTTGCGAGCGATGGAGATGGTATGACGAAGTGAGTTACCTACGCTTTCGCCGTGCCACAACGCGGGGCCGGAGAGATTGAAGACGATAATGGCGAGGATAAAAACAACGGCGTTTACCAACATGATGGCAGGGAAGAGCGGGACAAAGAGCATCGCGCCAACCCCCGGTATCTTGCACGCGAGAAATCCCAGTACTTCTATGACAAAAATGCCTAAAAGCAAGAGACTTTCAATAACCAACAGCCCCAGCAGACGCGGCAGCACCCGTATGCCAAAGCGGAGACTTTTAGCCACGCCTGGCAATGGGTCGCCGCGCGCCTCGTGCAGCAGAACACCGCCAGCGCCCAGATAGCCGACACCAAAACTGGTCATCAGAATGAGCACCCCAATGGTGGCGCCTGACCATCCCCCAGGCCATTGCGCGAAGAGTTCCAGGCCGGTCATGCCTAGGAAAACGGCGATGACGTACACCAATATAGGCTGCCATAAGGTGATGCCGCGAAGCGCTCGCAGCAACAACGAAAAAGACAAATCTCCCTGGCTGGGTGTATGGGTAAACATGCGTGCTCCCTTTGCCAAAATCGTTGGCACGTAGAATAGCAAATTGCGAGCGAATGGTGGACAACTATCCACCGCTGTCCGCAGAGGGACAATCGCCATGGGTGGTGCTACACTGGCCGCATATTGACCGATTGGTCGGGCGCCGTGCAAGGGCGACCCCTATATGTAGATTGGAAGGAGGTTTCATGGAAGATTTGTCACTGGCAATCGAAAGTGAGGGACGACAGCGGATTTTGGCGGCCGCTGAAAGGCTCTTCTCCGATAAGGCATTTGATGCTGTCTCCATGAATGCCATCGCTTTGCAGGCGGGTATCAGCAAAGCCAATATTTATCATTATTTTCCCAACAAAGATGCGCTCTATCTTGCGGTATTGCGTGCGGCCAGCCAGAGTTTGCGGACATTGCTCAATGATGCGGTCAACGCCCACGGAGCCGTGGTGGATGTGCTCCGGCATTTTGCGCGCTGCCATCTCCAGGCGCTGTTGGACCGACCGGAACTAGTGCGTCTGGTATGGCGGGAAATTCTTGAAAAGGGTGCGCCGAGAGCGCAGGAGTTCGCCGAACAGGGCTTTGCTGATGTATTTTCGGCGCTGGTCGCAGTGCTCGAAGCCGGTCAATCCCGGGGTGAATTGCGGGTAGATTTTGACCCGGCACTGGTGGCAACCTTGTTGTTGGGCGCAAATGTTTTCTTTTTCCAGTCCCGGGATATCTTGCGCCATTATCCGCCCATTACCTTTGCCGACGATCCCGCAGGTTATGACGCCGGAATTGTGGAGATTCTCTTGCGCGGGCTGATTCCTGAGTCTTCGATAGATACGGCGAGTACGTGATGAGCTCTATGCACAATGATCCCCACCTGCAGGCGCATATATTGGTAGAGGCATTACCTTACATGCAGCGTTTCCATGGTCGTACCATCGTTATCAAATATGGTGGCAATGCCATGACCGAAGCCCGTCTTCAGGAGCAGTTTGCCTACGATGTGACCCTGATGAAACAGGTAGGCATGAATCCGGTGGTGGTGCATGGCGGCGGACCGCAGATCGGTGCCATGCTGGAGCGACTCGGGGTGCGGACCCATTTTGTGGATGGCATGCGAGTGACCGATACGGCGACCATGGAAGTGGTGGAAATGGTCCTCGGCGGGCGCGTCAATAAGGAGATTGTGCAAGCCATCAACCGGGCGGGCGGCCGCGCGGTGGGGCTGACGGGAAAGGATGGTGGATTGCTGCGCGCCCGTCCTTTGCGTCGGGATGGCGTTGACCTCGGTCTGGTGGGCGAGGTCGCTCAGGTGGATCCAGATATTATCCGCCTGCTGGATCAGGGCGACTTCATTCCGGTGGTGGCCCCGATCGGGGTGGGCTCCCTGGGCGAATCCTACAATATCAATGCCGATCTGGTGGCTGGCGCTCTCGCTGCGACGTTGAATGCCGAGAAGCTGATTCTGATGACCAATGTCGCTGGCGTGCTGGATCAGGATGGGCAGTTGCGCACGCGTCTGGAAGCCGCCGAGGTAGGTCGGATGATCGCCGATGGCCGTATTTATGGCGGCATGTTACCCAAGATTCAGTGCTGCCAGGATGCGGTGGCGGCCGGGGTGCATGCCGCGCATATCATTGATGGTCGGGTACCTCATGCGTTATTGCTGGAAATTTTTACCGACGCTGGCGTGGGTACGTTGATCTCTGATACGAAGTGAGGATGCATCCGCGCCGCAGCTACTAGCACTCCAGCGCGGAAAAATCCGGGTCGAACCCCGCGTGTTTATGTTGGTCACAGCGTCGCCATTAGCGCCTCTCTCCAACGCGCCGGGGTGGCGCAATCTCTCCTCAGAGGATAGGCCGCAGCAACTTGACCCAACCCGGCGCGCCACCCGTATCCACCGTAACCGACGCACTGGTACCGATCCGTAGAGGGAACTTGGGGTCCGGGTTGGTGATGAGAACACGCACCGGTACCCGCTGCGTCACCTTGACCCAGTTACCCGTAGCATTTTCCGGTGGTAGCAGCGAGAAGGCGTTGCCAGCACCACCACTCAGGCTCACTACCTTTCCTTTGAAGCGATGATTGGGGTACATGTCAATGATGACGTCCGCACTCTGCCCCGGGTGCACGCGGTCGAGATCGGTTTCTTTGTAGTTGGCCTCAACCCAGTATTCCGCGTTGCCAATCAGGGGGAAAATATCTTGATTCACAGTGACCACGTCGCCCACATGGATATTATCCACTTTGCTGACGACCCCGGTGATGGGCGCGTAGAGCGTGGTTTCAGACAGATAGAGTTCGGCCGTACGTAGGGCCGCTTGCGCGGCGGCAATACGGGCGCCGTTGAGGACTTGCTGCGCCTGCGTCTCCGCCAAAGCAGCCTGATCGGCATCCAGGCGCGCCCCGGCACTTTTCGCCGCGGTCATTTTGTTATCCGCCTGTTGCGCAGAGAGGTATTTCTGCGCTGCCAATGCCGCTGCGCGTTGGGCATTGTGCCGGGCATTCTGGTAGTTGACCTGGTCGGCGCTGATGTTGGCCTGCGCTCCGGCAATGTTGGCCCGAATGGCAGCAGTCTGCCGTTCCGCCTGCATCAGTTCAGCCTTGGCCTTCTGCACGTCGTAGAGATAGGCCCGCGGATCCACTTTGACCAAAGGCTGTCCAGCCTGCACGACCTGATTGTCATGTACATAGATAGCATCGATATGTCCTGTAACACGCGGTGCAATGTTCACGACATGGGCATGTACATAAGCATCGTCCGTGTTGGGGTAGTAATCAGCAATCTGGAAGTAGACGTAGGCACCAAAGGCAACCACGACGACGATGATCAGAACCAAAAGGCGTTTGAGCCAGCGCATATATGTCCCTTGTTGCAATCTAAGCAGCCGGGTGACTCCCGGCCTGTTCCTGAAGCTCGACTCAGGCGAAGACCCCACTTAAAATAGGTCTTGCGGGTAATGTCTGTGTGGGTTAGGTCTGTCAGATATTTTTGACACGCTTGCCGAGTGAACGCATACTGACCGTTCGGTTGATACCATAACGCAAACGATTTCTGTCGGCAAGGTAACCGACGCAAATCTACAAGGAGTAGTCATGAAGGATGGTAATGGAATCCTGGCGGGGATTCTGGGCGTGACGGCGTTGAGTTTGTTGGCGGCCGGGCCAGCCTGGGCAGAGGGTGCGGGGTTGCATGTGATTCAGGGCGGGCCAGCTTATTTCAACGCTGGTATTGGTGCCTTTAATGCGGCGGGCGTTGAGCCCGGTCCCGGACATCGGGGTAACGCGACGCTTCCAGAAATTGATCTGGAATATCAGTCCGCCTCCAAGTTGTTTGGTGTTGGTGCATTGTGGGGTGTCGTCGCTAATACCAATGGCGGTTTCATGGGTTACACTGGCCTGTACTCGGATATTGCCTGGGACCACTGGGTGCTGACGCCGGTGCTCGGCATGGGCGGATATAATCAGGGGCGGGGCAAATATCTGGATGGCACCTTCCAGTTCCGCTTGGAATTGAGCCTGGCCTATCAGTTTGCGGATCAATCGCGACTGGGGCTCAAGATCGCCCACATTTCCAACGCCTATATCGCCCAGGAGGACCCTGGTGAAGACGAAGTCATGCTGAACTACTCCATTCCCCTGTCTTTTGGTGATCACTCCTGATCAGAGCAGCGACATACTGGCGGTAGATGAGTTTTTATGGGCACTTTTCCCCGCCGACGCGGGGCTGGTGGGTTTGACCGGTCTATCCTATAACCGACCGCACCCGCTCATCATCGTATGTTTTGCTCTCTACTTTGCAATACACCGCGCCCTCATCTGGAAAAACCGCCACTTCCACTACTCCAGGCAACTGCAGAAGTTGCCGGGTGAGTTGGGTGTTGTCTTGACTATCGGCAGGGAGTGGAAATATCCTGGTAGCGACGTAACGTGGCTGCTGCATCGTGAGTGCCACTATCAACCAGATCAAATAGATGGCTGCCACGGCCCAAAAGACATCACTGTAGTTGTGTTGACCGGGCAGATAAAGTAATCCTCCCAACAAACCGCCGCTGAATGCCCCTAAAAACTCCGCCGTGGTATATACGCCAGTGGCCGTTCCCTTGGCGCCCGGATGGCAGAACTTGGCCACCAGAGAAGGTAAGCTTGCCTCCAGCACATTGAAACCCACAAAAAACAGAAAGAGCGCGATGGCAATAGACCAGATGCTGTGATTGGAGAGCGCCATCCAGATGACGGCGGCCAGCAAAATTGCAATCGCCAGCACAAAGACCTCACGGAGACGATGCTTCGCCTCACCGACAATGATAAAAGGGATCATGGCCACGAAAGACAGCAGCATGACCGGAAGATACAGCATCCACTGATCCGCCTCAGAGAGGAGAGGATGCTGCGGATCAATAAGTACCAAGGGCAGCACTACGAAGAGCGCTGTCAGACCAGTGTGGAGTGAAAATATACCAAAGTCCAAACGGAGCAGATTGGGATTCCTCAGTACGTCCTTCAGCGCCGCAGGATTCATTTCGGCGTCGCGATGGAAGCGTGCTGGAACAGCCGGAATCACCTTGTAGAGCACGCCGATGGCGAGGATGGAGAGCGCCGCTGTCAACCAAAAGATCCCTTGCACCCCAATCCATTGGGCTAACGGCGCGGATAACACCAGCGACACGCTAAAGCTGATGCCAATGGTAATGCCAATAGTGGCCATAGCCTTGGTCCAGCGTTCTTCACGCACCAGATCCGCGGTGAGCGCGATGATGGCGGCGGCTACGGCACCTGCACCTTGTATGATTCGCCCTACCAGCAACCACTCGATGTCGGTGGCCTGTGCGGCGATAACGCTGCCAATGGCAAAAATGAGGAGTCCTGCCGCAATGACGGGTTTTCTGCCCCACTTATCGGACAGTCTGCCGAAGGGGATTTGAAAAATGGCCTGAGTCAGACCGTAAGCACCCAGAGCAACGCCAATGAGCACCGGATGGCGCATTGCCCCATGCAATCCATGCGCATACACGGAAAACACCGGTAATACCAGAAACAAGCCGAGCAGGCGTAAACCAAATATTCCGGCCAAGGCAATAATGGATCGACGTTCACGTCCGTCCAAAGCGTTTTTTGGGGTCGTCATACTTATCCTTTTGTAGGGTTATTGAGGCCATCGTTAATGAATTATTGATTACTTATGAATCAGGCTTGAAAAACCTTATTGTCATCTCATTTCACTGCCCGCCTATTTTTACGTAGGCCTCTTTCGCTATGGCGCAAGAATGTAAGGATATATCGAGGTTGTGCCTGGCGCACCAACTCAGTTGAGCATGAAGCGCTTCAGTATTTTTTGTTCTTGAAAACCATGCCGCACTTTTGTGCGGATATGGAGACCCACTAGATATTGCACCAGAGTACCAATGTAAAAAAATATATAAAACAAAAAGATATAGTCAGTGTAGCGGTATGTCATTGTTAGTTACCTTATCATTTAGGCGCCATTGCAGTCTATGGACAAGATATGATCTTGTTGGCTCTCCCCCATCATCTCAAACGGCTACCTCATTTCAAAAAATGGGGTTGGGGTGTATGGAAAGTGCAGATCATTTGTCATCCATTTTCTCTTCGACGATATAATGGTTTTCAGGCACGGGTAGCCCTTCGCGGTGCAATGGTAAGGTATAGATGCTGTCCTGCAAAAACACACGACGTACGGCGAAAGCGGTCAGGGCAGTCACCATGGTCGGCAACAGAATATGGTAGTTTCCGGTCAATTCCACTACCATCACCGGCGCACTGAGCAACGCACCCGTGGTGGCCGCCACCATACCGGCCATTCCACACAGCGCGAACAGGGACGCCAGATGCGGGGCACCGATAATGGGTTCCAGGAGCATTCCCAAACAACTGCCAAGTGCAGCCCCCATAAATAGGGAAGGCGAGAAAATTCCCCCGGAACCACCGGTACCAATGGTCAAACTGGTAGCCACCGCCTTCAGGACCAGCAGAATCAGTAGGAGTAGTGGCCAGCGAATCTGCTGGATCAGTACGTCGGATATCCCCGCATAGCTGCCGCCGATCAAATAGTAATGGCCCGTCAGACGATCAGTCAGATAAATCAGCATACCGACCAGCAGCATGCCGGACATGTGTCTTGTGTAAGGATTTTGCAGTAGTTGCCGACTATAGGCGTCAACACCATCCATCAGCCGGATAAAACCGATGCTTATCGGCGCCATGAAACTGCCCAGCACGGCAACGGTCGGTAACATGAAGCTGCCATTCCAATGGGTGATGCTGGCATGCGCGAAGAGGTGGGCGCTCCCGAAAACCTTCTGCGTCACCCAACTGGCAGAGGCCGTTGCCACGAGTGTGGACAGGACGGTCCAGGGCCGCCAGTCGGGCACGATCACTTCCATGGCTAGAAACCACCCACCCAGAGGCGCATTGAAGACGGCGGCGATACCGGCACCAACGCCACAACCCAACAAATGGATGCGTCGGTGATCCGGCACTCGAAAAAGATGCCCTACCAGGGCACCGATAGCGGCACCGAACTGCATGGCTGGACCCTCGCGGCCAGCAGAGCCACCCGTGCCAATGGTGATGGCTGTCGCCATCGGTCGCATGATCGCAATCACCGGCCGCATATGGCCCCGGTCGGCATGCACCGCACGTAGTACCTGGCTGACTCCGGCACCCTGCGCCTCCGGTGCAAAGTTGCGCACCAGCACGGTTACCAGCAGGGCGCCGATCACCGGCACAAGAATAATCCATGCGCCCCACGGGGATACGGGAGTATGTTCCCGTGCGTTTTGCGCAATACCCAAAGCGCCTAAAATCGCTGCATTATGAATGCCGGCAATCAGATAATGGAAAAGTACGGCACCCAACCCGGTCAATAAACCCACTCCGGCACCCAGCAGAATCAAACCCGGACCTTCGTGATGCGGCTCCAAACTGCGATGAGACCATGCGGAAAGTTCCATCAGAGTACCCCTGTCATTGCGCCGGGTGAGGGCGTAGCAAGCGCATGGGCAGGGAGGTATAGGCCAGCACATCCGCAATCGTCACAATAGCTATAACATCTTCGTGATGTTCCGGGGGGTCGATCCGGCAGAGTAGCGCGCATTCCTGATGGGTGGCACGGAATCGGGCGACCAAGTCATGTATTTGGTAATCCACAGGAACACTAAACCAATCCGCGCTGGCGAAATTTTCTATGGCGGTCGAGGTTTGTCGGTGTCGCAGCAACTCACATACGCGCGGGGCGGTCAGTACCGCACGGGGTTGCGTCCCTTCGACGACCAGGATGTGCGGTATTTCACGGCCGCGATGGAGCAGCACCGCGATATCGGCCAGCGTCCGGCTACCCTTCACCCGGATCAGCGGGGTTTCAATGAACTCTCCAGCCGGACGCATCAGGTAGAGGTTGCTGTGCCGTGCCTCAGGGATAAAATGACCACGGCGGATCAGTTTGCGCGTGTAAATCGTCTCCCTTGTCATCAGTCGACGGACCCCAAAGGCCAGTGATGCGACGATAATCAAGGGAATAATAATATGATAGTCGCTGGTCATTTCAAAAATCATCACGGCACCGGTAACGGCGGCGCCGGTAGATGCAGCGACCATCCCGGCCATCCCCAAGGCGGCCGCGATGGCCATGCTGACCCCGATTCCCGGCAGCAAATGATTGGCGATGACGGCATATAGCCCGCCGAGCACTGCTCCGACATACAGCGCGGGAGAGAACACACCGCCCGACCCTCCGGAACCCAGCGTAACGGAAAAGGTCAGGATCTTCAGTAAAAGCAGGAGCAGGAGAAAACCAGGGTGCGTAATGACGCCGTCGAGGACATCCTGAACCGTCGCATAGCCCACCCCTTCTACGTAGTAATGACCAGTAAAGGTGATCATGAAGTAAATGACCACGCCCACGCCGAGCATGCCCGCAGCATGTCGTGCGTAGGGATTTTTGATCCAGC
Organism: Acidithiobacillus sp.; assembly: GCF_023229925.1. NCBI lineage: Bacteria > Pseudomonadati > Pseudomonadota > Acidithiobacillia > Acidithiobacillales > Acidithiobacillaceae > Acidithiobacillus > Acidithiobacillus sp. Next base: position 158,814 of record NZ_JALNYM010000003.1, read on the forward strand.
GCTCGAAGCGAGCCTCGGTCCAATACAGACTGCTTGTGAACAGCAGGCCGGCTCCGCCCGTCAAAAGACCGAGCAGAACATAGGCGGCGTAGGCACCGGCGCTTTGGTGCAGGGTCTGGTCGATAATGCGTTGAGAGATGATAAACGATGGATAATTACCCAGAAATAGGCGTGATACGAAGGCGGCGGTACCGGTGGCGATCATGACCGGAACAAGGGTCCGCGCGCTGACTTCCACCAGCATGAGCTCGATCGCAAACAATATGCCGCCCACTGGTGTGTTGAAGGTCGCAGCAATACCGGCGCCCGCTCCCGCTGCAATCAGTCCCAGTCTCTGCCATTCTTGCAACCGCAACCACTGGGCCAGACTGGAGCCGAAGGCGGCTCCGATCTGAATAATCGGCCCCTCCCGTCCTACCGATCCGCCGCTGCCGATACTGATAGATGATGCGAGCGCCTTCACCAGAACCACCACGGGCCGAATAATGCCGCGCCCGTAATAAATGGCATCCATCACTTCAGGTACGCCGTGCCCTTTGGCTTCCGGCGCGAAAGTTCTGACAAGCCAGACCACCACGAGCCCGCCGAGAATGGGAACTAGCACGATGCCTAAGCCCCAGACGCTGGCTGCGGAATGCTGCAAATCATCAAAACGTGAGGAAATCTGACCGAAAAAGAAGGCGTTATGCATCAGACCGATGAGGCGCCGGAAAACGACCGCACCCAGGCCCGCGACAATACCCACAAAGAACGCCAGAATCAGATGAAAGGCTGGATTCATCCGAAACAACCCCGCCCATCCCTTGACGTTGCGCTCCATAACGAGGGTATCCATGTTGGCGGGTAGGGAAGGATCGTTGGCCATCGGCGCACTCTGGGAATTCACGTTCTAAAAAGTACGCTATACTTTCCGCCAAATCAAATCGATTTATTTGAAATAAATATCGGAGATCCCGATGACGATAGATGCCGAGCAGTTGCTCACCCTCCTCGCGGTTGCAGAAACTGGCAGCGTCAGCGAAGCCGCGCTACGCCTGGGGCGGGGACAGCCAGCCATCTCGGAACGGCTACATAAACTGACACGGGAAATCGGTGAGCCTTTATATGTCCGTGAGGGTGGAGGTATTCAGTTGACTCCGGCAGGTCAGGCACTTATTCCCGACATCCGGCAATTACGCGCGAAATTGCAGGACATCGAGAATTTACTGATGCGCCAAAAATCCCTGCAATCAGGAGAACTCCGTATCGCTTCTACCAGCCTTATCGCCAATTATTTACTACCACAATATTTGCAAATCTTTCAGAAGCAAAATCCAGGGGTTAATCTCTTCATAAAAAGTGGGGTGGCCTATTGGGAACATATCAACCTTTCCGAGCTGGACGTTTTCTTTTTTGAAGGAGAGATGGATATACCCCATCTTCCGGACAGTTATGAAATACAACCGTGGCTGACAGGCGAAATCATCGCGGTCATGCCCAAAACGCATCCGCTGGCATCGGCATCGGCGCTGAGCCTGAAAGATGTGCAACCTTTTCCCGTCGTTTGGCGTGAGCCTTCTTCCGGAGTCCGGAGGATACTGGAGAAGGCATTCAGAAAAAAGAATATCTTGCCTGCGCACTTCATTGAAGTAGCCGATGTGGAGTCCGTTGGCGCTATGGTGAAGGCCGGTTTGGGGATAGGTTTTATGACGCGCACCGTGTTTGAGCAGAGACCAGATTGGGACCTGATTTCTCAGCCTATCATATCCTCGCAGCTGATATGGCAGAGTTATATGGCGATTCCAAATTCGGCAAGACGTTCACGTACCTTGTCTGTTTTTCTGGATATTATGGATTAATCTATAACTGCCAATCGCCTGAAGCAGGCATGCGCGCGGCACCGAGGGTACGATACCCCTTCTGCGCTAGGGCCTGAATGTGGGCCTACGTGTCTTGAAGTACAGTCGTTGGCAAATGGCAAATGGCAAATGGCAAATGGCAAATGGCAAAGCCCAAGGATCACTTGCGGCGCACCCTTGGTCATGATCCAAATCTGACCAGACGAATCCGTCACTTGGGCGTCGGTACGTTTACCCACAGAGGGCCAGGACAGCGGCGCGCAGTGCATCCATCCAGGCTATGGGTCCGCAAAAGTAATGCAGAAAATGCATGAGGAGACTGACTATCTTTTCCTGCAAGGCATTAGCACCATATTGCTGCAGGCGTTGCTGCGCTTCACTACCCGTCATACCGGCTGAACTGGTATGCAAATCGGCCAGGGTCTGTTCTATGGGTGGAGTTTTATCGGTCTCTGTCGAAGATATGCTATCCATTGAGCTCAGGCGTAGATTTGCCGGGGCCGGTCACGTTTAAGCATGAAAACAGCTCCCACTGGGATGCAATCCCAAGCGCTTGAACAAAGCCTGATCGTGTCCCGTGCTGGCATTCCCTGTGGTCAGCAGACGATCCCCCAGAAAAATACTGTTGGCACCGGCCAGGAAGGCGAGCGCCTGCAATTCATCACGCATGGCCTCGCGTCCGGCAGACAGTCGCACATAGGCGCTAGGAAAGAGTATGCGGGTGACGGCAATAGTGCGTACAAATTCGAATCCATCGATGGGCTCTGCGGTCTCCAGCGGGGTGCCAGGGATAGGAACCAGGGCGTTGATGGGAATGCTCTCCGGGGCTTGTGGCAGTTGCGCCAGCACTTGCAGCATGCGCGCCCGGTCACGACGGGATTCACCCATGCCGAGGATGCCACCGCTACAAATCTTAATACCAGCGTCACGCACTGCCTCCAGCGTATCGAGGCGGTCCTGGTAACTGCGGGTGTGGATGACTTCGCCATAAAATTCCGGTGAGGTGTCGAGGTTGTGGTTATAGTAGTCGAGGCCGGCATTCTGTAAGCGCTCCGCCTGTCCCGGTTTAAGCATGCCGAGCGTCGCGCAGCTTTCCAGACCATATTCTTTGACCACGCTAATCATGGCGGCGACTTTTTCGATATCCTTGTCGTGGGGGGAGCGCCAGGCAGCCCCCATGCACAGGCGTTGGGCGCCGTTGGCTTTGGCCTCCTGTGCGGCCGCACGAACCTGCTCAATGTCCATGAGGGCCTCTGCCTTGAGCGCCGTCCGGTGATGGACGCTTTGTGAACAGTAGCCGCAATCCTCAGAGCAACCACCGGTTTTGATGGAGAGGAGCGTGGAGCACTGGATAGCGTTTGGATCAAAGTGTAGCCGATGCACCCTTTGCGCCTCAAAAATCAGATCGTTGAAGGGACGGGCATAGATTTCGAGGATGGCGTCAAGGGTCTGGGTTGGTGTGGTGGTATTCATCAGTCTTCCCTGTTGAGAGCAGGTGGGTGGGAGGATTCGGCGTATTTTCTGAGTTGGGTCTGAACGAGTATGGGCGCCGCGCTAATCCTAAGCACTTTGTCTCGAGCGCTCTCCCCCTGCACTAAAGTAATTTGCCGCCTTTTAAGGCGCAGGGTAGCACAGAGCAAAGCCGAAAGGGCAGTATTAGCAGCGCCGTCTACGGGTCGGGCGCGCAGACGGATTTTGAGGGCATCGCCGTGGCATCCGCTGATGGTATCGGCCTTGGCACCCGGCTGTACATGGACGCGTAAATACAGGTCGTCACCCTGTACGCGCAGGTACCGGGGCGGCGTTTCTGTGGGTGTCATAGTCGTAGTCTGCCTTAAATGGGTTAGCCGCCCAATTTGAGGATGGCGTTGACCAGCAGGCCTTTGATCAACTCGATGAGCAGCATGGCTACTAATGGGCTGAGATCAATGCCACCCAGCGGCGGGATGATCCGCTGTAGCGGATAAAGAATGGGGCCGGTCACCCGTTCGAGGAACTGGACGATGGGGTTGCGCGGATCGGGTTGTACCCAGGACAGTATGGCGCGAATGAGAATAGCCCAGAACAGCAGGGTCAGGACAAGGCTGGTAAGACGGGCTGCCATAATGCTTAGTTCGGTCATGGTATATCCTTTTTGGGGCTGCCCAGAGCGCGACTGCGCTCGGCCGCGGCTGCCAGGGCTCGTTGCGCCAGTGGCCGCAGATGTTCCTCCCATGCGGCCAAACCTGCTGCCGTGGTGCCGCCCGGACTGGTGACCTGATGGCGTAACTCAGTTGGGCTGAGCACGCTGGCAGCGGCCATTTGCGCGGTACCAAGCACGGTTTGTAAAGCGAGCGCGCGGGCAATGGGCCGGTCCAGGCCCTGCAGCACGGCTGCATCTTCGAGTGCCTCCAAAAAAAGCAGGACGTAGGCGGGGCCGCTTCCAGAGAGTGCGGTAACGGCATCCATCAGCGACTCGTCACTCAGCCAGTAAGTCTGCCCCACCGCGGACATGATAGCTTCGGCAGTCTGGCGTTGTGCAGCGTTCACCGAATCGCGGGCATAAAGAGCGGTCGCTCCGGCGCCGACCTGCGCCGGGGTGTTGGGCATGCCTCGCACGATGGCGCTCCCGGCATTCAGTTCGGTGGCGATGCGCGTACTGCCGATACCAGCGGCGACAGAGAGAAAGAGCACCCCGGCGTCGGCAAAGGCTTGGCGCCATAGCGCAAGCACCGACGAGATTTGCTTCGGCTTGGCGGCATAGATGACCACGCTGTTGGTCGGCAAATGCTGCGCCTCGGCCGGCAGGCTGCGGATGCCGAACTCTTCCGCAAGCGCATCACGGCGCGCGCCGCTGGGGGCATGAACCTGGATCTGCTTACCCGCAACGCCCCGATGCCGTAGACCGGCGATGAGGGCGCGTGCCATATTGCCGGCACCGATGAAGACGATATTCTGAGGTATCATAAGGACTCCTGGGTACGTGCTCCGAAGAGGATGGTACCAAGACGGATCTCGGTGGCGCCGTGTTGCAGGGCTTGGAGGTAATCCGCCGAAGTGCCCATGGAGAGGGTATCTAGATCGGCATGGATTGGGGTCTGCTGTAGCGCGAGGAAAAGTTCTGCCATCCGCCGGAAGTCGGCGTCTGCCTGTTCCGGTTGCGGGTGGACCAGGGCCATCAGGCCGCGTAGCCGCAAACAAGATAATCGGGAAATAGCGAGGGCCAATTCCGGGACTTCTTCCGGCATGCAACCTCCTTTGCTGTTTTCTCCACTGATGGCCACTTCAATAAGCACGTTTAACGGGGCCAGCATGCCCGCGCGTGCGTTATTGAGTCGTTCAGCGATGAGTGGACGGTCTACACTTTCCACCCAGTCAAAATGCCGGGCTAATGCTGCAGTCTTGTTGCGCTGGATGCGACCGATGAAGTGCCAGACGATGCCATCCAGATCTCTTAGCGCCATCTGCTTGTCCAGGGCTTCTTGCAGATAGTTTTCGCCGAAGTGACGGAGGCCGAGTGCATAAGCGCGACGCAGAGTCTCTGGCGCGACACGCTTGCTGGCGGCGAGCAGGCATTGTGGCGGACGGTCGGCAATTTCCCATTGCACATGGGCTAAGCGTTCGGCGAGGGGCATCGGTCTCCGGCAGACGTGGGCGAAATGGTCAAGGTCGACTATAGTAACGCTCAATAGCCTTTGGTCCAAAATCACGGGCCGTTTATTCTGGGAGCTACATGATGGACATTTCAGAACTGCTCGCCTTCGCGGTGAAGAACAATGCTTCGGACACGCACATTTCGGCGGGTTTGTCGCCTATGCTGCGGATCAACGGCGATATTCGCCCTCTCAATGTGGAGGCGCAGGACAGAAAGGCCGTACATGGCATGATCTACGACATCATGAATGATTCTCAGCGGAAGGGGTATGAGGAAAGGCTGGAAATCGACTTTGCGTATGAGTTACCTGGCGTGGCGCGTTTTCGGGTGAACGCCTTCAACCAGGACCGTGGACCTGCGGCGGCGTTCCGGACGATTCCCGCCAAGGTGCTGAGTCTGGAAGATCTCAATGCACCTAAGTCTTTTACAGAGATCATCAACGTACCGCGCGGACTGGTGCTGGTCACCGGGCCGACGGGATCAGGTAAATCAACGACGTTGGCGGCGATGGTGGATCATATCAATGCGAATCGCGCTGACCATATTATTACCATTGAAGATCCCATTGAATTTTTGCATACCCCCAAGAAGTGTCTCATCAACCAGCGCGAGGTAGGCGCCAACACCCACTCCTTTGAAAATGCCCTGCGCTCGGCTCTACGTGAGGATCCCGATATCATTCTGGTGGGCGAACTACGTGACTTAGAGACCATGCGTCTGGCGCTGACCGCAGCGGAAACGGGCCATATCGTGTTTGCGACGCTGCATACGAGTTCTGCGCCGAAAACCATTGACCGTATTGTCGATTCATTCCCTGGGGGGGAAAAGGATATGGTTCGCGCGATGTTGTCAGAATCCTTGCGCGCAGTTATTTCTCAGACCTTGCTCAAAACGGCCGATGGCAAAGGCCGAGTACCCGCGCATGAAATTATGATTGCCACTCCGGCTATCCGTAACCTCATCCGCGAAAATAAGGTGGCGCAGATGTACTCGGTGATCCAGACCGGACAGAATCAGGGCATGCAAACCCTCGACCAGTGTCTTGCCGATCTGGTACGTGCCCACAAAGTGACCCGCGAAGATGCCCTGCGCCGGGTACAGAACAAAGACAGCTTTATGAATGTGGCCTGAGGACAATTTATGTCGGTACTAGATGATCTGCTGGTCTTGATGGTGGAAAAAAACGGTTCGGACCTTTACCTCACCGTAGGTTCGCCGCCGGTCATGAAAATTGACGGGCGGACGGTTTCATTGGGGGCAGAGATGCTGAAGCCGGGTCAGGTGCTGAATCTGGCGAAAGAAATTCTGGGCACGGAGCAATTGCAGGAATTCCAGCAGGAAAAAGAAATTAACATGGCCATTTCCGCGCCTGGGATTGGGCGTTTCCGGGTCAATGGCTTTTTCCAGCGCGGTGAACTGAGCTTTGTCTTGCGTGCCATTAAGACGCAAATTCCTAGCCTGGAACAGCTCAGGCTACCGCCCATACTGAAAGACTTGGCCATGACTTCCCGGGGGCTTGTGCTCTTTGTTGGGGCTACCGGTTCCGGTAAAAGTACTTCTCTGGCGTCGATGATTCAGTATCGCAATCAGAATGCGGCGGGCCACATCCTCACGATTGAGGATCCCATCGAATTTCTTCATAAGAATGCGATGTCTATCGTCAATCAGCGCGAAGTGGGTATAGATACCCTGAATTACGAGCGGGCGCTGGAGAATGCTTTGCGTGAGGCACCAGACGTTATTCTGATCGGCGAAGTGCGCAGTCGGGATACCATGGATCACGCCATGGCGTATGCAGAAACCGGGCATTTGTGTATGTCGACCTTACATGCGAACAATGCGAATCAAGCCATTGAACGTATCATCAACTTCTTCCCGGAAGATCGCAAAAAGCAGTTGTTGATGGATCTTTCGCTCAATTTGCGCGCGGTGGTGTCACAACGCCTGTTGCCGATCAAGGGGCAGGGCGGGCGAGTGGCCGCGATGGAGGTGCTGATCAATACCCCGGCCATTGCCGATTTGATCCACAAGGGTGAAGTGGGCTTGCTGAAAGACGCCATGGCACGGACGAATGATGTCGGTATGCAGACTTTTGATCAGAGCCTGCTGCACCTGTTTATGGATGGGTTGGTGGAATATGAGGATGCCCTGCGTGGGGCCGATTCGCAGAATGATCTGCGCCTTGCCATCAAGCAGGCCTGCATGCGGCGTGGCCTGGAAGACCCCGGTTCCAGTACATCTACCGAAGGACAGTGGCGCATTCAGTCTTGAGTGGCTGGTGGACTCTGCCGGCCGCATGGTTAGCCTTGTTGGCCTGGCTGATACTGGTCTTTGGGCGGGGGGGCTTTTGGCGGGCAGATCAGCGTCTTTCCCTCGGAGCATATGGCGCGCAGCGAACCTGGCCGGAAGTGACTGCCGTGGTGCCTGCGCGCAATGAAGCAGAGGGGATTGGTGATTGCGTAACGGCTCTTTTTAGGCAGGATTACCCCGGTGTGCTGCGCGTCATCGTGGTGGACGACCAGAGCAGCGACGGCACCGCAGAGTGTGCGCGAGAAGCGGCACATCGAGTGGATGCTGCTTCCCGTCTAGAGGTGCTGAGCGGTGCGCCATTGCCGGAAAACTGGGCGGGCAAAGTCTGGGCCATGGCCCAGGGGGTGGCTGCGGCGGGTCTGGTGCCACTGCTCTGGTTCACCGACGGAGATATTGTTCACGAGCCGGGTGTTTTGCAACGCCTCGTCACCCAGATAGAGGACAAAGACCGGTCACTGGTTTCTTTGATGGTGATGCTCTCCTGCCATAGTTTTTGGGAACGTCTTCTGATTCCGCCTTTCATTTTTTTCTTTCAGATGCTGTATCCCTTTCCCTGGGTCAATAACCCGCGCCGGGCGCTGGCTGGCGCTGCCGGGGGCTGTATGCTGCTGCGTCGGGAGATTCTCGAAAAGGCGGGCGGTTTCGCTGCTATGCGTGCGGCACGCATAGATGACTGCACGTTAGCGGCCCTACTGAAGCCCCACGGAGCGATCTGGCTGGGTTTGGGAACCGAGAGCCATAGTCTGCGGGACTATCAGCGGCTTGGCGAAATATGGCGGATGGTAGCCCGCTCCGCTTACGTGCAACTGCGGTTCAGCCTCTGGCGCCTGCTCGGGGCGATATTAGGGATGATTTTTCTTTATGCTTGGCCGGTAGGGGGGCTGCTGTTCGGCCTTTGGACGGAAAATATCTGGCTGGTGTTGCCAGTGCTGCTCGCTTGCCTGCTGATGTTGACGGCCTATCTGCCCACCTTGCGTCTTTATAGGCTGGACCCGTTCTGGGCGTTCAGCCTGCCCGTTGCGGCCCTGCTCTATACGCTCATGACGCTGGATTCTGCCCGCCGTCATTATAGTGGCCGGGGCGGTGCATGGAAGGGACGGCATTACAGTTCGCCTGGAGAGGAGCAGTGAACGCACAGCGCCTCATCATTTGAGGAGCGGGTTGATCACCCCTGTGCCCCGACCTTGCGGTCGCGATCCCGGGATGGGACGTGTTCAACGATAATGCAGCAGATAGCGCCACTCGAAGACGACTTTGGCCGCATGCCAGAGTGGATTGGCTAAGACGCTGGCCTGTTTCGGGCTGCGATACACCATGATACCCCTGTCCAGGGCATCGACGATGCAGACCAATTCGCTGCGGAAAGGCTTGTCTGCGATTTTCCCTTGCAGGTGCAGGTGCAGGAGCAGATTATGCACGGCGGCCTCTGCCTGAAGGTCCGCCGTATGGCCCTGCTTAGGTAGCCAGTCCGGGCTGCCCGCGTAGGATCCCGCATCGCCGACGATAAAGACGCCTGGATGCTTTGGAACGGCGCAGTGCAGATCAGATTGGAAAAAGCCACCAGCGGAGAGCGGCAGACCGCTGGCGGCTGCCCAGTCGGGGCCAGTCATGCCGGGCATGAACAGAATCAGATCAGCAGGAATATCCCCCCCCTCAGTCATCACTCTGTCGGCTGCGAAGCCACTGATTTTATGACCGAGATGGGTGCGAATGCTACGTCGCTCCATCTCCGCGAGCAATCCCTCAACTGCCTTGGGACCCAGGCGGTTGCCCGGCTCCTTCATCGGATTAAAAAACACCAGTTCGATTTGTTCACGTTTGCCGATACGTCGCAGATGGGTGTCGATCCCGAAAAGCAGTTCAAACACTGGGCCGCCGCGCACGGCGGTCGGCTCCAGGGGATTGCCAGCGAAGCCGAAGGCAATGGTGCCCTTGTCCATCAGCGCCAGGCGGTCCCGGATGTTTTCGGCGGCGTCGATACCGTCGCAGATGGCGAAACTGTGCTCAATACCCGGTAATTTACGGATACTGCGCCCGCCGCTGGCGATGATGAGCGCGTCGTTCTGCACTTCGCCCTGGTCGGTGATGACCGTACGGCCGCTATCGCGCAGGCCGGTGACGCGGCCCGGATGGAATTGTACCCGTCGACGCCGAAAAAAATTGTCCAGCTGAATCCGCAGGCTACCGCCCTGTCGCAACCCGGTGGGAATCCAAATCAAGCTGGGGTAGTAAATAAACTCAGCCTTGGGTGCAATGACGGTGATTTCCGCATCAGGCATCTGGCGGCGCAGATGGCGGACGGCTGTCAGCCCGCCGAATCCCGCACCGATAATGGTCACTTGGGTCATGTGCTATTCCTCAGAGTCAAAAAACTGGAAGGAGGCCGCAATCAGCCCCGTCCACACAGTATACTGCATCCGCGTAACAGGGCGCCCGGCAGGCCGGACTTTGTTACGCCTCCGGCAGACGGCTCAGCCACCCAGTACACGCTGATAGTTGTCTGGTAAGGGGCTGACCTCCTGGGCCTGGGCAAAGCCGCGTTGCACGAAGAGGCTGACGACGGTGCCATGGGCCTGGACGAGGGTCACGACGTTGGGATCCTCGCTGGTCTCTTCTACAAGGACACCGTTGGGTACCAAGGTCACTTCCATCCGTACTTTTTCGCGTTGCGTGAAAATTTCGGGAAAGGCCGGATCCCAGAAACGCAATCCAAAGTTTTCTTCCAGCCGATGGTGCATGGCCGGCACATGGTCGTGCAGCAGTCGGACGATCTCCGGGTTGGTAGAAGAGGTCAGCGAACGGATTCCATTGGAAAGCCGGGTCAATTCACGTTGAATCTGGTCGTGATGACGAAGCAGGGTATGAAAGACCTCCTGATCGTGCTGATGACGTGCCCTTTTGTCTGTATTCCCGGTGCCTGCCAGCATCCGCTGTTCCGTCGCTTCTTCGTCAGCGAGATTCATGCCGCCACGTCTCAAACCTGTCGGCGGCCCTTGCAAGGCATTTTGTTTGTTCATTCTAAGTACTCCTCAATATACCTGAATTACGTCGGCAGGAAAGATCCCGTCTGTTGTAAATCGTCCTCCGCTAGCGCAGCGGTTCTCGTCTCGTTGCGACTCCTTTCCCCAGTTAGGGGAGCCCTGAGTGTGGCCGAGCGTGTTAATGACCCGAGTGACGTTTTTCACCGAGCACGAAAAATCATCATCATCCACGAGCACTTCTGCACAGGGTACGGTAGCTTTGTGGCTGATCACGACCTGTGTTGCCCCCATGTCGACAATGGTGTTGGAGCCCAACTGGTGTTCTGAGATACGCATGGTCCCACCATAAGACGCAGCAAATGTGCCTGCATTGACAATTGTCAAAGTGGACAAATCTGGTTGGCTATCAGGGTGCGGAGGATCAGGTGCGGGTGTCGTCACTGCTCGTGTGCAGAAGCAGCTTTCGTGGATCAGGAATCTCGATTTGCCCCTGGTGTTCGTGAAGTAGCCCCTGGCGTTTCAGGTCGGCCATGATACGGCTGACGTGCTCAGTAGAAAGGCCGAGAAATTCCCCCAGGTCCTGGCGGGTGAGAGGGAAGGGCGCCGCACGTTGTTGTGGATAGGCGCCGACCCATTGACAGAGGAAAGTAGCCAGCCGGGCATCGGCCTTTTTCGCGCCTAGTTCGACGATGCGGTCCTCGGCTTCCTGTAGGGCTTGCTGCCAGCGCGCGAAAATAGCTTCACGCACCGCCGGGAGTCGCTGGGAAAGCGCATCCAGCGCCTTCAGTTCCAGACGGCAGAGATCAGTTCCGGTCAGGGTAATGGCACTATGATGATGCCAATCGGTGCGCAGTCCTTCAAAACCCAGGAGGTCGCCATGGCGGAGCAGGCGAACGATCTGCGCGTGACCATTGGGCGGGTTCTTGACCAGCTTGATGCCGCCTTGACGAAGCGTATAGGCATGTTGCGCAGGGGCGCCCTCGTGATAGAGCGCCGTTCCCGCCGGGACATGGATATCCTGGACGTTCATACCAAGTTCGCAAACTTCTTCCCTGCTCAGCCCGGCAAAAATGCTGCGCCCGCGCATGAGGCAACGCACACAGTCCGAGTGTTTGGTAGTCACGGGATGCGTCGATAGCAGAGGTCATAAACCGCATGCCCCAGTCCTTGCCCGCGCCGCTCAAATCGGGTCAATATGCGGCTGTCAGGACGGGAGACATAGCCATTATCTGGATTGGCATTCTGCAGGCCTGGGGTGGCGTTGAGCACCGCGAGCATCTGCCCGGCATAATCCGCCCAGTCGGTGGCCAACTGCAGTTCGCCACCGGTCTGCAGCAAGCGGCAAAGCAATGCAGCGAAGTCCGGCTGGATCAGACGGCGTTTTTGCTGTCGTTTTTTGGGCCATGGATCAGGAAACTGGATGACGATGCACTGCAGCAGGGCTTCGGGCAGCGCCCGTAGCCAGGTGACGACATCATCATGGACAATGCGGACATTGTCGGTCCCGGCCTCCCGCAGTTGTAGCAGCAGGGATCCCACGCCGGGTGTGTGTACCTCCGCCCCGATGCAGCCCCAACCGGCCCGTTGCGCAGCGATGGCGGCAAGATGTTCGCCATTTCCAAAACCGATTTCCAGCAATAGCGGCCTTTGGCCATTCCAAGGATCCCGCCAGACGGCATGGGCATCTATCCGCCAAGCCGGTAAATGTTCCGCAACGGCGCGCATCTGAGCAGCGGTAATGCGGCCCTGGCGCAGCACAAAGCTGCGGATAGGGCGATGACTGGTCTTGAGGGCTTCATCCATGACAGGCATTATAACCCGTTTGGCGCTAGGGCCTAGAGAGGAGGGCGGGCATGGAACATCCGGTAGTGGGTGTGGTAATGGGCAGCGAGAGCGACTGGGAAGTGATGCGCGCCGCAGTAGAACAGTTGCAGGCGTTGGCCATTCCTTACGAACAGCGTGTCGTGTCCGCACATCGCACGCCCGATCTTCTTTTTGAATATGCGGCTAATGCTGTGCAGCGGGGGCTGCGCTGCCTCATCGCTGGCGCTGGCGGCGCAGCGCACCTGCCTGGCATGCTGGCGGCCAAGACCATTGTGCCGGTGCTGGGCGTGCCAGTGCCCTCCAGGCATCTCCAAGGCATGGATTCCCTGCTGTCTATCGTGCAGATGCCCAAGGGGGTGCCGGTGGCGACCTTTGCCATTGGCACAGCGGGCGCGGCCAATGCCGGTCTGTTTGCCGCCGCCATGCTGGCCGGTGCAGATGCGGCGCTGGCCCGGCGCTTGCGGGATTTTCGGGCACGGCAGGAGGCCGCGGTGATGGCCATGACATTGCCGGAGGTTACTCTTTGATTTTGCCTGGTGCTACGCTGGGGATACTGGGCGGCGGACAGCTCGGACAGATGTTCACCCTGGCCGCCAGGCGCATGGGTTATGGCGTCTGGGTGCTGGATCCCGATCCATGTTGTCCGGCCGCGGTGGTGGCGGACCGGCATCTCTGTGCGGCTTATGAGGATACTGCCGCTTTACAGGAGATGACCGTTAGGTGCGCGGCGGTTACCACAGAGTTTGAGAATGTTCCGCTGGGCTCCTTGGAGCGCATAGCGCAGGTGATACCCATGCGGCCAGGCGCCAGGGCGATGGCTATTGCTCAGGACCGCGCGCAGGAAAAGGCCTTCTTCCGCGATCTGGATTTGGCTATCGCGCCATTTGCGCTGCTGCGCAGCACAGCCGATCTGGTTGATGCAGCGGCTACTGTACCCTTCCCGGCCATTCTCAAGACCGCGCGTTTCGGTTATGACGGGAAAGGACAGGTGGAGGTTGCATCCGCAGCAGAACTGCTCGTTGCCTGGGCGGCGCTGGGGGGGGGGGAGGCAGTGCTGGAAGAACGCATTGCCCTGGCACAGGAAATTTCCGTTATCTTGGCACGCACTGCCGAGGGTATGATGGTTTTTTATCCAGTAGCTGAAAATGTCCATCACCGGGGTATCCTTGATTTATGTATTGTGCCAGCCCGCACTGCGGAATCGCTTCAGAATCAGGCGCGACGCAGTGCGGCGCGTATTGCCGAAGCATTGGATTATGTAGGGGTGCTGGCTGTCGAGTTTTTTGTGGATAGCGCGGGACAACTATTGGTGAACGAGATGGCGCCGCGTCCCCACAACAGCGGACATTTCACCATGGATGCTTGTGTGCATAGCCAATTTGACCAACAGGTCAGGGCCGTATGCGGCCTGCCTCTCGGGGATAGCCGTCTGATCAGTCCGGTGGTGATGATGAATCTGCTGGGTGATCTTTGGGAAAGTGGCGACCCAGACTGGGATGCGCTATTGCGCCATCCACAGCTCAAGCTGTATCTATACGGTAAGAATGAAGCCCGGCCCCGGCGCAAAATGGGGCATGTGAACGCGCTCGCCCCGGATGCCAGCCGGGCTATTGCGGTGCTGGAGACCCTGCGCCGCGACTGGCGTTGGCCGGATTAGACAGAGCAGGACCCTCGTTTTGGCGCCGCGGTCAAGGGTCTAACATTTGCCTTGATGTCCGGCAAGCCATTGGGCAAGCCAGAGCAGCATGGCACAGGCGAGGAAGAAGACCAGGCTCCAGTGGGTGACAGGCCATCCGGCCAGAGTGCGGGCCCCGGCGGCGACACAGGAGCCCTGTCCAGAGAGGGCCGAGGCGGCGCCCTTGCCCAAAGACCCGAAGCTGCGCCCGCCCTGAAAGAGATTCACGGCTGTGCATGTTTCCGGTGTGCGGCTTGCTACCGCGCTGAGATGCCACTGCCACCCGGCAAGTCCTGCGCCTGCCAGTGCATAGGCACTGGCCAGCATCCATAACCCGCGCCGCGTTGCGCCCGTCCAGAAGAATCCCATCACGACGACCACCAGCACCGCGAGACTGGCCAGGCGCTGATACACACAGAGGCTACAGGGTGCATAGTCCCTTGCAAATTGTAACCAGAGTACCAGCGCAAAGGCGCCTATTGCGGCTAGCACCACCAGTACGGCGATCAGTGAAGATAAATGCTTCGCATTCATGATGCGTTGAGTAAATCTCGCCATTGCGCGTTATCGGGCAAGCCAAAAATGTAATGGATTGTTTTGCCGTTGCGGTAGACCAGAAAGGGTACGCTGGCGACAGGGGCTCCCTGAATCTCAAATTCTTTACCCTCGAGCCGGGATTTGTTGAAGCGCAGACGATCCTGCATTTTGGCGATTACCGTAGCGCTGGCAGGATCGATACCGCCTTCAGGACCTGCCTTGGTCATCGCAAACCCCAGCTCTGTCTGTTTAAGTGCCGTCATCCGATTGGCCGCGGCGAGAATGGCGGAAGCCTTGCCCTTACTGCTATGGGTCAAGAAGCCAACGACAATGAAGCGGACTCGCAACTGTCCATTGTCAATGGGGTTTTGCAGCCAGGTATAAATTTGGTGGCAATAGGGGCAGTTGGGATCAAGAAAATCATAGATGATTGGCCCCTTACTGCCTTCTTCGATATAGTGGGTATGGCTCAGCGCCTGCCAATAGTCCAGATCATGATCGGCAGAGGCCTGCGCCGCATAGGCGCTGCCCATGGCCGCGGTCAGAATGATTCCACTGAGCACCACGGATCGCGCTAAGTATTGAATGCTGCCAATGATCGTCATGATGCGTTGTTCTCCAAGTGTGAAGATGTCTGAATACGTAGTAGAGCGATATGTTTCCGGCTATAGAGCTCATAACCCGAGTAAAGTTCACGAACCCGCAGCGCCTTAGATAATTGTGCCCGTACAGCGGGTATATCGTGGGCGGGGAGGGCTAGATAGGCCGTACCCTGACCATCGGCCACGACGCGAGGGAGTTCTTGCAGGTTTTTCATCTGATGTACCCGCATGGCGCCGCGCCCTCCGTAGAACAGAAAACTGGGTTCGAACCATCGCCAGGTGGCGATGGCATAGGGTTGTGTGCCCTCGTCGGCACGGATCATGCGGCCCATGGTCACGGAGGGCTTTAGGGTGTCCAAGGCGGGCACCGTCAGGAGCACTAAACAAGCGGTAAGTGCTACTGCGCCTGCTCCCAAACTGCTGATAACCGGTAGCAGCAGGCCGCGCCAGGCGAAGAGTAGGGCCAGCAACGCCGTAGCGATATAGGGGGCGCCCAGATAAGCCACATCACCGAGGGGCGGGATTTGCTCGGGCACCAACCAGGTGCCCAATACCGCCAAAGCGACACCTATCAACAATAGTGCCGCGAGGGAGAGAATGACGCCGCGGCGACTGATGGGCTGCGCCTCATTGAGTGCTGCATAAAGGCGCGCTGCGATGAGGATAAAGAGGGCGGGATAGGCCTCCCAGACGTAGTTGGGGAGTTTGGTGGCGCCAAGGCTGAAAAAGGCGACCCAGGTAATCGCCCAGACCAGCATGAATGCATCGGCGGGCGCTTTTTGCAGGAGTGCTGCCCGTCTTTGCCAGAGCTCCGCGAAGGTCTGTGGCAGAAAAATCGTCCAGGGCAGCAGCGCCAGTGCGCTGGTGAAAAGATAGTAATAGATCGGGCCGCGATGCCCCTGCATGGCGGCGGTGTAGCGATAGACGTTCTGCTGATAAAGGAATGACTGGTCCCAGGCCCAGTGGGTCTCCATGCCTACGGCCAGGTACCAGGGCAAGGTGATGACGAGGAACAGAGGAATTCCTAAAACCGGTTGTCCTCGGCGCCAGAGGCTTGCCAAGTCGCGGCGCAGCAGCAGAAAGATCACAATGACAAGCCCCGGCAGGAGGAAGCCGATAGGGCCTTTAGCCAGGGTCGCCAATCCCATCGCACCATAGGCGACCAGAACGCCGCGGCGCCCTTCTTCCGGGTAGAGATAACCACGCAGATAGGAAATCAGGGCGATCGCAACGAATAGAATGAGCAGCGGATCAGGTACAGCGGCCCGGAAGATGATCTGACTATGCAGGGCTGTGGCGGTCAGTAATCCCGCCAGCAAAGCCGTCTGCTCCCCATAGAGGCGACGTAAGGCCAGGGCCAGATAGAGTACCAATAATGCACCCATAGCTACCGATCCAATGCGCAGGCCCCAACTGTTCATCCCCAGCAGGCGCACCCCGGTCCACATCAGCCAGTAGTTGAGGATAGGCTTGTCGGGACGTAGTGCTTCGTCGAAAGTGGGCACCACCAAATTGTGGTGCACCATCATTTCTTTCAGGGCCTGGGCATTATTGGGCTCATCAATGTCCCAGAGGCTGGCATCCCCGGTATGAAAGGCCAAAAGCCAGAAGGCAAAAAGGAAAAGGATCAGCGTCTGAAAGAGAAAGGTCCCTCGGCGCTGTTCAGGCATCCCGCGCTCCGCCCTTCATAATGCGCGCCTTGTCCCGCTGCCACTCTCGTTCTTTGGCAGTGGCGCGCTTGTCGTGCTCCTGTTTACCTTTCACCAGTGCGATTTCTACCTTGGCGCGGCCTTGTTTCCAGTACATGGCTAGGGGAACGATGGTAAAACCCTTGCGCTCCACGCTGCCGATCATGCGATTGATCTGTTCCCGATGCATCAGCAGTTTGCGGGTGCGTGTTGGATCTGGGTTTATATGGGTGCTGGCGGTGAGGAGCGGGCTGATGTGCGCGCCGAGCAGCCACAGTTCGGCGTTTTTGACGACGATGTAGCTGTCTCGAAGGTTGAGACGACCCGCGCGGAGCGACTTTACCTCCCAGCCCTGTAAGACCATGCCAGCCTCAAAGCGCTCTTCGATAAAGTATTCGTGTTTCGCCTCGCGATTGATGGCGATGGTGCTGCTCATCCTGCTACTCCCGTGCCGGTCAGTCGGGTATTGTACGGGAAAAGACGGCAGGGCAGAAAGGTGGCATTGACTTTGCCGGTATTCCTGTGGAAGGTGACCAGCATGTACCACTACGGACTTTGAAGATTTGTCGAACCCGTTGCCAAAACGTTTCGCGCCGCACCGCCAAAGGCGTTGGGAGCCTATTCCCGAAGGCGTGCTGCTGAGCGATATGCCGGCTATCATCGAATGGCTGGAACTGTGCCTGCTTGATGCGCGGGCCGAGATTCTCTTTGAGAACTATATTTTTGCCGAAGGCGATTGGCCTGAGCGTGTCTTGCGTATCCTTTGTGATAAAGCGGTGGCAGGGGTCCAGGTCTATATCACCCTGGATGCCGTGGGCAGCCGCAGCTTCCCGAGTGGCTGGGCGACTGAGTTGCGTGCCGCTGGTGCCCATTTACACTGGTATCACCGCTTGCAACTCAAAGGGCTAGAAAAAAGGCTACGACGCAGTCATCGGCGTGTCGTCGTGGTGGATGGCCAGTGGGCTGCAGTGGGTGGCTTTGCAATCGCTGATGACTGGCTCACCGGCGTGCCGGGCACCATGCCCTATCGCGAGATGCTCTTTGCCTGTCGCGGCAATTTGGCAGAACAGTGCCGCCAGATTTTTTTTCGTCACCGCCCGGAGTCCCTTCCATCATTGGGCAGGGGGACGTTTCTTCCAACCGATGCCCTATGGTGGGGGCACGGGCGGTTTTTAGAGGGCGCGCCACCGGGAAGTCTCGCCGTACGCCGCCGTCTGCTCGCGGCCATCCATGCTGCGCGTCAGAGTATCTGGATTGCCACCCCCTACTTTAATCCAGATCCGATCCTTCTGCGCGCCATCTATCGTGCCGTGCAGCGCGGTGTGGATGTCCGGCTCCTGCTAGCTGGCCGGATCACCGACCATCCACTTTTGCGATTCGGGATTCAGGCGTATTATCAAAAACTGATGCGCAGGGGGGTGCATGTTTACGAATATGAAGGCGCCTTTCTACATGCGAAATATATGCTGGTGGATGGTTTCTGGGCGTCGATCGGCTCCGCTAATCTTGATTTTCTGAGTTTGTGGTTTAATCATGAGCTCAATTTGGAATTACGCGCGCCGCTTGCCGCCCTTTTGCTGCGCACCTTGTTTTTACGAGAGTTCGACCAGGCCCGGGAAATTGACCCGGAGCCTTGGCGCAGGCGCCCCCGTTGGCGACGAATCATCGAATGGTTTTGGGCGCAACTGGATCGTTGGGTGCAGGCGCATGCACTGGGTCAGCGCCGTTATTGAGAGGGTTTCATGCATCATATTTGCAAAACCGCCGTACTGCCCTACAGTGCTGCGCAAATTTTTGCCCTGGTAGAGGATATTCGTGCCTATCCGCAGTTTTTACCCTGGTGTGGACGGACCCGGATCATCCAGTCGAAAGATGAAGAAGTGGTCGCAGAGATCACTATCTCCCACGGCGCTTTCGGCAAATCTTTCACCACGAAAAATCGTTATCAGCGGCCAAAGCTGGCAGAGGTGCGGCTGGTGAATGGTCCCTTCCGTTTTCTGGAAGGGCTCTGGCAATTGGAGCCGGACGCGAGAGGCACCAAGGTAACGCTGGACATGCGCTTTGAGTTCGCTTCACGGTTGATGGGTGCCTTTCTGGAGCCGATATTCAAGCATGCGGCAGAAACGATGGTGCAACGCTTTGCCCAGCGTGCGCGGGCTGTTTATGGGCAGCCGAGCGTGTTAGGGGCACAAAAGCCGGACGGGGGGGCGCAGTCCGGCTAGCCTTTAAGAGGCGGTGGCCGCTGTTGGTGGGACTGTGCTATGTATATCTCCTTGTACACTGATCAGCTTCCCATCTTTATCAAAAAGTATCCGAACCTTGCGCACCTCTGTGGCGCCATAGGCTGGCTTGAAGCTGTAGGCGTAAACCCACTGATGCGGATGCCAGGGATCCTGCAGGAGCGGTGAG
This sequence comes from Acidithiobacillus sp., assembly GCF_023229925.1. Classification (NCBI taxonomy): domain Bacteria; kingdom Pseudomonadati; phylum Pseudomonadota; class Acidithiobacillia; order Acidithiobacillales; family Acidithiobacillaceae; genus Acidithiobacillus; species Acidithiobacillus sp. The sequence goes on from NZ_JALNYM010000003.1 coordinate 178,312, forward strand.
CCGAGAATAGTACGTACCTGCAGTTCATCCATGCCGGGGTGCAGTTCGGCCAGTTCTTTGGCGGTGATGGCGTTGCCTTGCTGTACATCGACGCGATAAATACTACAGGCGCCGAGCAGCAGGGCACAGAAAGTAAGCAGGGTAATTAGGCGGAAGCTTCTCATAGTCCTTGTCTTAGGCATCAGGTGCAACTATCCTAAACCATTACGCATGGCGATTGCTACGAGCGAATGAACGACGAACGAATTAGCAGCGATGAACTGAAGCGGGCTGGTCTCAAGGCGACCATGCCCAGACTGAAGATACTCCGCCTCTTCGAGGACAGCGACACCCGCCATCTGACGGCCGAAGAAATTTATCGGCAGTTGCTGGAGGCTGGTGAAGAGGTGGGGTTGGCCACGGTATATCGTGTCCTTACCCAGTTTGAAATGGCCGGATTGGTGCGCAGACATCACTTCGAGGGCGATAAGGCGATCTTTGAGCTCAACGAAACGGGGCACCATGATCACATGGTCTGTACGGCTTGCGGCAAAGTGCTGGAGTTTTTCGATGAAGCGCTAGAAGCGCGGCAGCGGGAAATCGCAGCGAATCAGGGTTTTTTTATCAGCGATCACAGTCTCTATCTCTACGGCACCTGTCGCGGCATGCAGGATGCGGGGATTTGTTCACTGCGGGATGACTTGCCCGGGCACCGCACGGATTAGCTGTGGTCGTCGCTGAGTACCAGGTTATCCCTATGGATAATCTCAACTTCATCCACATCGCCGAATAGGGTGCTCAGCGCTTTACTGCTTTTGCCCAGACGAAGCTGGACGTCATGCCTTGCGAAGTTCACCAAGCCACGGGCCACTTCTTGGCCTTCTGGATCGACGCAGCAGAGCAGATCGCCACGATGAAAGTCGCCTTCGGCGGCAGTGATACCGACCGGGAGCAAACTGCTGCCCTTTTCCCGGAGCACCCGTGCGGCGCCCGCGTCCAGATGCAGGGTGCCGGTCGGGCGCAATTGCCCCGCCAGCCAGCGCTTGCGGGCCGCCAGTTTGGCGACGCTCGGATGAAAATACGTCCCTATCTCCTCCCCGGCCCAGATGCGCAACAGTACGTCTTCGGCACCGCCGGGGGCGATGAGGGTGGCGGCGCCCGACTGGGCAGCACGGCTCGCTGCCCGTACCTTGGTGATCATGCCGCCGCTCCCTAGCGCTGTCCCAGCCCCACCCGCCATCCGCAGCAGTTCGGGGTCTCCCGCTTGTACTTCCGTGAGCAGGCGAGCATGAGAATCGTGGCGCGGGTCTCTATCATAAAGCCCCGCCTGATCAGTGAGAATTACCAGCAGGTCGGCCTCCAGCAAATTGGCGACCATGGCCGCCAGCGTATCATTATCGCCAAAGCGGATTTCGGCACTGGCAATCGCGTCGTTTTCATTGATGATGGGAACTACGCCCATCTCCAACAGAATGCGCAGCGTGGCACGGGCATTGAGATAGCGTTGACGATCGCGTAGATCTTCATGGGTAAGCAGGACCTGGCTGCCATGCACACCACCGCGGCGCAAAAAATCTTCATAGACCTGGATGAGTGCTGCCTGCCCGACGCTGGCAGCCGCTTGCAATTGGTGCAGGACCGTAGGTCTGGTCTGCCAGCCGAGGCGCTCCATACCAGCGGCAACCGCGCCGGAGGAGACGAGAACTATCTCGATGCCATGACGGCGGAGTACCAATATCTCTGTGACCCAAGCTTCAATAGCAGCGAGATCCAACCCTTGGCCGTTATTGGTGAGCAGGCTGCTACCGATTTTAATGATCCAGCGTTGTGCGGTTTTCAGGTCGCGGCTCACGCCTCGTCCTCCTCCCATTCAGCGTCAAGATCGTCCCCTTCCCAGCCCTCCAAGACCTCGTCTTCGTCGCCCCAGTCCTCGGTCTGCTTGGGATCGGGGGCGGGGGGCAGGCCGGGAAGAGCCTGCCAGATGGCATGCACCAATGCCCCACATCCGGCACCGCTGGCGGCCGAAACCAGGAAGGCGGACCCTTCCCATTGCAAGGCCGCGCGAATCTGCTGGAAGCGCAATTCGGCTTCTTCGCTTGAGAAGAGGTCTGACTTGTTGACCACCAGCCAGCGGGGGCGCGCCGCCAAGGCCGGACTATAGGCGGCCAACTCCACTTCCAGCGCACGGATATTGGTAGCCGGATCGCTCTCATCGGCGGGGGCCATGTCCACCAGATGGAGGAGCAGGCGGGTACGGCTGAGGTGTTTGAGAAAGCGGGTACCCAGCCCCGCGCCTTCAGACGCACCTGGAATAAGGCCGGGAATATCGGCGAGTACAAAAGATTCGTGGGTGGCGACGCGGACGACGCCGAGATTGGGATAGAGGGTAGTGAAGGGGTAGTCTGCCACTTTCGGGCGGGCGGCACTGACAGCGCGGATAAGGGTACTTTTGCCGGCATTGGGCAGGCCCAGCAGGCCGACATCGGCGAGCACGCGCAGCTCCAGGCGTAAATTGCGCTCTTCACCGGGAGCCCCTTTTTCAAACTGGCGGGGTGTGCGGTTGACGCTCGACTTATAGAAGAGGTTACCATGCCCGCCGCGGCCGCTCTGGGCGACCAATAGTCGTTCGCCTTCGGTACGCAGGTCACCGAGCAATTCGCGAGTATCGTCGTCATACACCAGGGTGCCGACCGGGACTTTGATCTCCAGGTCGTGGCCAGCGCGGCCCGTCATCTGGCGCCCGGCGCCACCGTGGCCATTTTCGGCGCGATAGCGGCGCTGGTAGCGGAAGTCGATGAGGGTGTTGAGGCTGGCCTGGGCAACCAGATAAACACTGCCGCCGCGTCCGCCATCGCCGCCATCGGGGCCGCCGAAAGGAATAAATTTCTCGCGGCGAAAACTCACCGATCCATGGCCGCCGTTACCGGAGGCCACATGAATGCGTACTTCGTCAATAAATTTCATAGAAAAACCCCGCTCCCGCAGAAACGGGGCGGGGTCCCTCTGAGCAGAGGCCTGCTTAGGCCGCTGAAACGACGCTGACGGTGCGCACCTGGCGCGGACCCTTGCGCTCGAACTTCACGACACCCTCGGCGGTGGCAAAGAGCGTATGGTCTTTGCCGATGCCGACGTTGGCGCCCGGATAAAACTGGGTGCCACGCTGACGAATAATGATGTTGCCGCTGATGACTTCCTGTCCGGCGTAGCGCTTGACGCCCAGACGCTTGGACTCGGAATCGCGGCCGTTACGGGAGGAACCTCCAGCCTTCTTATGTGCCATGATTGTGCTCCTTAGGCTTCAATGCCGGTGATGCGGACTTCGGTAAAATACTGACGATGGCCCTGCTGCTTGCGGTAATGCTTGCGCCGGCGCATCTTGAAAATATGTACCTTTTTGGCACGACCCTGGCTGAGTACGGTGGCTTTCACCGCGGCACCCTCCACCAGGGGCCGTCCTACCTGGACATCACTGCCGACGCCGACCATGAGGACACGGTCCAGTGCGAGTTCGACACCGGGCTCAACTTCCATTCTTTCGAGCCGGAGCTTGTCGCCCACTGTCACCCGATACTGCTTGCCACCATTTTCAATGACCGCGTACATCACAGACCTCCAACAAGGGTTTCGCCGAGACTGCCCGGAAAAGTTCGCAAGGATAGCGTTATCAGTCTATTAACGCAAGAGGAAATCCAGAGCGTTGGCAAAGGCCTGGCGGTCGGCCTGGCTCAGGGTGGCGGGGCCGCCGGTACGCACGCCGGAATCCCGAAGCTGTTCCATCATGTCCCGTATCCGCAGGCGTTCGCGGATGGTTTCGGGGGAATACCGCTCGCCGCGCGGGCTGAGGGCATGGCCATTTTTTTCAAGTACGGCAGCAGCCAGAGGGATATCCGCAGTGATCACCAGATCGCCCGCTTCAATGCAGCGCACGATTTCATCGTCGGCCACATCAAAGCCTCCCGGCACTACCACGCTGCGAATATGAGCAGATTGGGGCACGCGCAGGGGCTGATTGGCGACCAGAGTCAGGGGCAGTTTCAGACGCGTACTGGCGCGAAACAGAATTTCCTTGATGACATTGGGGCAGGCGTCGGCATCGACCCAGATATGCATGGAAGCACTCGGAAATGTTGGAGGAATGGACCTTGGCACAGACGGGGCTAGCTGGCAATGCCAACATCTCGTCACGTAAGCGACCAACCACTTAATGGGAAACGGCAAAATTTTGTCCTTTAAGCCCGGCAGCGTAGAATGCACAAAAACATGCCGCCGGAGAACGCATGAAACCGGAAAACCGCGCCCGGAAACAAATCGACGCCCCAGACACCTACAGTCGGCCCGCTGATCGCCCGCATTCTGCCGTCCGCGAGGACACCATCGAATACGGCTTCATCGGCACCCTGCAAAACCTCAAATACGACTATCGCGATGACATCCGCGACCGCGCCGCGCTGGAGGCCAATTTCCGCCAGCACTTCGAAGCGCTCAACCGCGTCCGCCTCACCGATACCGAGTTCGCCCGCCTGCTGGATGAGATCGTCACCCCGGATGTTTTCACCGCCGCGAAGACCCTGCGCAGCATCAATGCCTTCACCCGCGACGACGGCACGCCGCTGAACTACAGCCTCGTCAACCTCAAGGACTGGTGCAAAAACCACTTCGAGGTCATCAACCAGCTCCGCATCAACACGGACTACAGCCACCACCGCTACGACGTCATCCTCCTCATCAATGGCGTGCCCTGTGTGCAGATCGAGCTGAAGACCCTGGGCGTCCATCCGCGCCGGGCCATGGAGCAAATCGTTGAATACAAGCACGACCCCGGCAACGGCTATACCAAGACGCTGCTCTGCTTCATGCAGTTGTTCATCGTCAGCAACCGCGACCGCACCTACTACTTCGCGAACAACAACGCCCGCCACTTCGCTTTCAATGCCGACGAGCGCTTTCTGCCCGTCTATGAATTCGCCGACGAGGACAACCGCAAGATCACCCAGCTCGACGCCTTCGCCGAACGCTTCCTGAAAAAGTGCGAGCTTGGCCAGACCATCAGCCGCTACATGGTGCTGCTTGCCGGTGAGCAAAAGCTCATGATGATGCGACCCTATCAGGTCTATGCCGTGCGGCACATGATCCAGTGCATCGACGAAGATAACGGCAACGGCTACATCTGGCACACCACCGGCAGCGGCAAAACGCTCACCTCCTTCAAAGCATCCACCCTGCTCAAGGAAAACGACCACATCCACAAATGCGTGTTCGTCGTGGACCGCAAAGACCTCGACCGCCAGACGCGGGAGGAATTCAACAAGTTCCAGGAAGGCTGCGTCGAGGAAAACACCCACACCGCCGCCCTCGTGCGTCGCCTGCTTTCAGAGGACTACGCCGACAAGGTCATCGTCACCACCATCCAGAAGCTCGGCCTCGCGCTGGATGAAAACAGCAAGCGCAACAAACAACGCAGCAAAAACGGCCAGGCCACCTACAAGGAGCAACTCGAAGCGCTGAGTGACAAGCGCATCGTCTTCATCTTCGACGAATGCCACCGCTCGCAGTTTGGCGAGAACCACAAGGCCATCAAGATGTTCTTCCCCCGCGCCCAGCTTTTCGGCTTCACCGGCACGCCCATCTTTGAGGCCAATGCCTCCTTGCAGAAGATCGAGGACACCCAGGCCTCCATGCGCACCACGGAAGACCTCTTCCAGAAGCAGCTCCACGCCTACACCATCACCCACGCCATCGAGGACGGGAACGTCCTGCGCTTCCACGTCGATTACTTCAAGCCGGAAGGAAAGAATCCACCCAAACCCGGCGAACCCATCGCCAAGAGGGCAGTGATTGAAGCCATCCTCGCCAAGCACGACGCCGCCACCGCTGGACGCCGCTTCAACGCCCTCTTCGCTACCGCGTCCATCAACGACGCCATCGAATACCACGCGCTGTTCAAGACGATGCAGGCCGAGAAACAGGCCGTCGACCCCGACTTCACGCCGTTGAACATCGCCTGCGTCTTCTCGCCGCCTGCGCAGCTCGCGGAAAATCCCGAAAGCAAAAAGGACATCGACCAGCTCTCCGAAGACCTCCCGCAAGAGCAGGAAGACAACAAAGTCGAGCCAGAAGCGAAGAAGAAGGCGCTTGAAAGCATCCTCGCCGACTACAACGCCCGCTACGGTACCAATCACCGCCTGAGCGAGTTCGACCTCTACTACCAGGATGTGCAGAAGCGCATCAAAGACCAGCAGTGGCCGAATGCCGACTACCCGGCTGCGCAGAAGATCGACATCACCATCGTCGTGGACATGCTGCTCACCGGCTTCGATTCCAAGTTTTTGAACACGCTCTACGTGGACAAGAACCTCAAGCACCACGGCCTGATCCAGGCCTTCTCGCGCACCAACCGCGTGCTCAACGGCACCAAGCCCTACGGCAACATCCTCGACTTCCGCCAACAACAAGATTCAGTGGATGCCGCCATCGCCCTGTTCTCCGGCGAAAAAACCGGCGAGCAGGCGCGCGAAATCTGGCTGGTGGATAAAGCCCCCGTGGTAATTGAAAAATTGCAGGAAGCAGTGCAAAAGCTGGATGTGTTCATGCAATCCCAGGGGCTGGACTGCACACCCTCTGCGGTGGCGAATCTCAAGGGCGATGCCGCCAAGACCGTCTTTATTGAACGCTTCAAGGAAGTCCAGCGGCTCAAAACCCAGCTCGACCAATACACCGACCTCACCGGGGAAAACAAAGCCACCATCGAGCAGGTGCTGCCCGAGGAAAACCTGCGCGGCTTCAAGGGCCAGTATCTGGAAACCGCCAAAAAGCTCAGAGCGCAGCAGGGCAAGGGCGGCGACAAAGGCGGCGCCGACGACACCGCAGAACACATTGACCAGCTCGATTTCGAGTTCGTCCTGTTCGCCTCCGCCGTTATCGATTACGACTACATCATGGGCCTCATCGCCAAGTTCTCGGCCAAGGGGCCGGGCAAGGCCAAGATGACCTGCGAGCAACTCATCGGCCTCATCAGCGCCGATGCCAAGTTCATGAACGAGCGCGACGACATCGCCGAATACATCGGCACACTCAAGGCCGGCGAGGGCCTCTCCGAGACCGCCATCCGCGACGGCTACACCCGCTTCAAGGCCGAGAAGAACGCCAAGGAACTTGCCGCCATCGCGCAAAAACACGGCCTCGCCACCACCGCCCTGCAAACCTTCGTGGACGGCATCCTCGACCGCATGATCTTCGATGGCGAAAAGCTCAGCGATCTCATGGCCCCGCTCGATCTCGGCTGGAAAGCCCGCACCCAGGCCGAACTCGCCCTCATGGAAGACCTCCACCCCCTCCTCACCAAACGCGCCGGTGGCCGCGACATCTCAGGACTCAGTGCGTATGAGCAGTAAGACGAAAGCCAGCGCAACGATGGATGAGGCAAGGCCCGAGATGGTGCCGAAGCTGCGGTTTCCGGAGTTTCGCGGGGCGGAGGGGTGGAGCCAGAAACAGCTTTCCGATCTTTGCGAGCTAATCACGAAGGGAGCAACCCCAACGAGTTACGGGTTTAGCTATGTCGATGATGGAGTTCACTTCGTCAAAATTGAATCTCTAGTTGATGGCTCCATTGATCCATCGAAGACGGCTTACATCACCGAAGAATGCAATAAAGCATTCTTCCGTTCACAGCTGAAGGAAAACGATATTCTCTTCTCTATTGCCGGCGCACTTGGAGTAATCGCGCTTGTTGAGGTCAAAATACTGCCCGCCAATATTAATCAGGCCATTGCGCTTGTTAGGTTGAAACACGGTCAATCTCACGAATTTCTATTGCATCAATTGCAGACGAATTCGATTCAATCAGAGATTCAGAGGATCAAGGCTGGTGCCGCGCAGCCAAACGTGTCATTGGGCCAGCTCGGCGATTTTGCGGCACTATTGCCGTCACCCGCCGAACAACAAAAAATCGCCGAGTGCCTGAGTTCGGTGGATGAGCTGATGGCCGCGCAAGCGCGGAAAGTGGACGCGCTTAAGACCCATAAAAAAGGGCTGATGCAGCAGCTTTTCCCCCGCGAAGGCGAAACCCGACCCCGCCTCCGCTTCCCCGAATTCCAAAACGCCGCAGCGTGGGAGGTGAAAGCGATTGGCGATGTCTTTAGGGTCACACGCGGTGAAGTCCTTTCGATGACCTTAGTCAATGATGAGGCTTCGAATGAGGCACCTTTTCCCGTCTATTCGTCCCAGACCAAAAACAAGGGGTTGGCAGGCTACTACTCGGAGCATCTCTACGAAGACGCTATCACTTGGACGACAGACGGCGCCAATGCAGGCGATGTCAATTTCCGGCCCGGAAAGTTCTACTGCACGAATGTCTGCGGAGTTTTGATTAATGCGAATGGTTGTGCCAATGTCTGCATCGCTGCCCTGCTTAACAGCGTCACGCGGAGTCACGTTTCATACGTGGGCAATCCAAAACTGATGAATGGCGTGATGGCGAAGATCGAAATCCCGTTTCCTTCGGTCCCCGAACAACAGCTCATCGCCTCGTGCCTGAACAGCCTTGACGCCCTGATCACCGCCGAAACCCAAAAGCTTGAAGCCCTCAAGACCCACAAGAAAGGGCTGATGCAGCAGCTTTTTCCATCCCCGGTGGAGGTTGAGGCATGAGTGCGACGCCTTTCTCAGATATCACTACTCTAGCGACGCATTTTCGCGATGAGCTGGAGAATAAAAAATTCATTCTGCTCTACGGCTACAACGGAACCGGAAAGACCCGCCTCTCCACCACATTCAAGAACATTGGAAAGGAAACGGAGAGAGATACGCTCTACTTCAATGCCTTCACCGAAGACTTGTTTTGGTGGGACAACGACCTTGAGAACGACATAGAGCCACGGCTGTTAGTTAATGCCCAATCAAATCTCCTATCCGGATTCAAGGACCTCGCTCTCGGAGACAGTATTGCCGGTCATTTTGGCAGATACTGCGCGGCAAAATTCGAGATCATCTACTACAGTGCCGAGGAAGTGGCGGGGATGGCTAATCCTGCGTCTCCTTCGCATGAGCTCTACCGGCGCTTCGGGAATGAGTTGGAGACGAAGCCTAAGCACATCCGGTTCAAAACCAGCGGGAGCGATGATTGGATCAAGATTTCACGAGGAGAGGAGCGCATCTTCATCTGGTGCGTCTTTCTTTCCATCGTTCAGCAAGTTCTGATGGGGGAGGGCTCCTATCGCTGGGTCAAGTATCTCTACATCGATGATCCGATATCGTCCCTCGACGAGCACAACGCCATCACCGTTGCTAGCCACATGGTGAAATTGCTCACGGAGACCAAGAGCGATGTCAGGTTCGTCATCTCCACTCACCATACCCTGTTTTTCAACGTGGTGAGCAATGAGTTGAAGGATGAACTCCGAAGCAAGAAGGCGACCCAACACTTTCTCAGCCGCGGGCTGACGCCGGGCAGCTACATATTGAGGAAGCAGGAAGGCGACACACCTTTCTTCCACCACGTCGCAGCGTTGGCCCAACTCTACGAAGCCGACCGAAGCGGCAAGCTCTACACCCATCACTTCAACATGTTGCGGTCGATTCTGGAAAAAACCGCGAGCTTCCACGGCTACCGCCATTTCTCCATGTGCATTAAACGGGACGCGGACGACGAGGATGGTATTCTGCACACGCGGCTTATCAACATCCTCAGTCACGGCAATTATTCTCTCTTCGAACCGCAAGAGATGCTGGAAGAGAACAAGAACTACTTCCGGAAAATCCTGCATGAGTTCATCAATCGGTATCCATTCAATCCGGCGCTATTCCCTAAAGCAGTAGAGGACGAGGCCGTTAAATCAGCTTCTGATGCTGCTCCCGCTAAAGTTCCAGCAAAAGCTGCTAAAAAGACCGCATCAAAAGCACCGCCAAAGGCATCAGCATCATGAAAGACCTCATTCTCTACACCACTGAAGATGGTCGCAGCCAGATCAAGCTTCGGGCTCAGGAGCAGACCGTCTGGCTGTCGCAGTTGGAGATGGCGGCGCTCTTCGATGCCACGAAGCAGAGCATCTCCCTGCACGTAAAGAACGTCTTCGAGGACGGGGCGCTGGTCGCGGATTCAGTCGTCAACCAATGGTTGACAACTGCCGCCCAGGGTGAGGGGTGTCGGTTAGCGCACCACAACCGCTGCGCCATGTGGCCGTTTCCAATTCTCTACGCGTTATGCAGAGAATTGCCTTCGCCAACTCGGTTCGTCAACTGTCAAGGAGGACTTGCCAGTTCAAAGTGCAAAAGGTTGCTTGGTAAGTGGCTGGTAGGCAATCGATTTGCTGCACGGTGTGTAGCAAATTTCACCGTCGCAGCCCATGAGGCAATTATCGCCTATCGGACGGTGACTGGTCCAATTCGCGACGCACTGCGTCGCGAATTGAGCTGGTCGCATTACAGCCTGCTGTGGGCGCAGGAGCAGACCGTCTGGCTGACGCAGTTGGAGATGGCGGAACTCTTTGATGCCACGAAGCAGAACATCTCCCTGCATCTAAAAACTATCTGTGAGGGCGGGGAGTTGCACGAGGTTTCAGTTGTCAAGGAATCCTTTACAACTGCGGCGGATGGAAACCTGTCGGGAATCCCGACAGGTTCGCAAAACACAAAGCAATGGAGGCCATGCCATGGATAAGCAGCTACAAGCCTTGCAGCACAACCTTGAAGCAGTCGTGCAGCGTGCCGATGCAGACGGCATCGAGTTCTGGTTTGCCCGCGATCTGCAAGCACCGCTCGGTTATGCCCGTTGGGAGAATTTTCAAACCGCGATTCAGCGCGCGATGGAATCCTGTGTAGCCTCTGGCCACGCGGCTTCTGACCATTTTCGTGGCGTCACGAAAATGGTCGAATTGGGGAGCAGTTCAAAACGTGAAATCGATGATTTCATGCTCACCCGTTACGCCTGCTATCTGATTGCCCAGAACGGTGATCCTCGCAAGCCGGAAATTGCCTTTGCACAAAGTTACTTCGCTGTGCAAACCCGCAAACAGGAGATGATTGAAGATCGCATGCGGCTACAGGCGCGTATGGAGGCGCGTGACCGGCTGAGGGAGTCGGAAAAATCGCTGTCGCAAAACATTTTCGAGCGCGGCGTGGATGATGCGGGATTTGGCCGTATCCGTTCCAAGGGCGATCAGGCACTGTTTGGCGGGCATACCACACAGGCCATGAAAGACAAATACGGCATAGTGAAAAACCGCCCATTGGCGGATTTTTTGCCTACGCTGACGATTGCCGCCAAAAACCTGGCCACCGAAATGACGAATCACAATGTGGAGCAAGCCAACTTAAGGGGTGAAGGTGCGATTACTAATGAGCATGTCAAGAACAACGAGAGTGTGCGCGACATGCTAGGGCAGCGTGGCATTCAGCCAGAAAAACTCGCCGCCGAAGAAGACTTGCAAAAGCTGGAACGCCGGGTAAAGTCGGAAGACAAGAAACTGGCAAAGCACACCAAGACCCTGCCCCCTCGGGAAGACAAAAAAGATAAGCCATGACCGAACAAAACCAAAAACAACTGGGCAACACCCTCTGGAGCATCGCCGACCAACTGCGCGGGGCGATGGATGCGGATGACTTTCGCGACTACATGCTGTCCTTCCTCTTCCTGCGCTACCTCTCCGACAACTACGAGACGGCGGCGAAGAAGGAGCTGGGCCGGGATTATCCCGATGTGGGCGGCGACGCGCGCAAGGTGCCGCTGGCGCTCTGGTATGCCAACAACTTGGACGACATCCCGGCTTTCGAGAAGCAGATGCGGCGCAAGGTGCATTACGTCATCCAGCCCGCGCACCTGTGGAACAGCATCGCCAACCTGGCTCGCACCCAGAACGGCGAGCTGCTCAACACGCTGCAAGCGGGCTTCAAATACATCGAGACGGAATCCTTCGAGAGCACCTTTCAGGGCCTGTTCTCCGAGATCGACCTGAGTTCGCCCAAGCTGGGCAAGACCTACGTTGACCGCAACGCCAAGCTCTGCACCATCATCCAGAAAATCGCCGAAGGGCTGGCGGAGTTTTCCACGAACATCGACGCGCTGGGCGATGCCTATGAATACCTGATCGGCCAGTTTGCCGCTGGGTCGGGCAAGAAGGCGGGCGAGTTCTACACCCCGCAGCAGATTTCCGACATCCTCTCCGCCATCGTCACGCTGGACAGCCAGGAACCGAAGACCGGCACCAAGAAGCGTCTGGACAGCGTGCTGGATTTCGCCTGTGGCTCCGGCTCGCTGCTGCTCAATGTGCGCAAGAAGGTGGCCAAGGCCGGCGGCACCATCGGCAAAATCTATGGCCAGGAAAAGAACATCACCACCTACAACCTCGCGCGCATGAACATGCTGCTGCACGGGGTGAAGGACACCGAGTTCGAGATCTTCCACGGCGACACCCTGCTCAACGAGTGGGACTTGCTGCGCGAGCTGAACCCGGCGAAGAAGCCGAGTTTCGACGCCATCGTCGCCAACCCGCCCTTCAGCTACCGCTGGGAACCCACCGACGCGCTGGCCGACGACGTGCGCTTCAAAAGCCACGGCCTTGCCCCCAAGTCCGCCGCCGACTTCGCCTTCCTGCTGCACGGTTTCCACTTCCTCAAAGACGAAGGCGTGATGGCGATCATTCTGCCCCATGGCGTGCTCTTCCGTGGTGGCGCCGAGGAACGCATCCGTACCAAGCTGCTCAAGGACGGCCACATCGACACCGTCATTGGCCTGCCCGCGAACCTCTTCTACTCCACCGGCATCCCGGTCTGCATCCTCGTGCTCAAGAAGTGCAAGAAGCCCGACGACGTGCTCTTCATCAACGCCGCCGAGCACTTCGTAAAAGGCAAGCGCCAGAACCAATTGACCAAGGAACACATCAACCGGATTGTCGATACCTACCAGTTCCGCAAGGAAGAGACGCGCTACTCGCGGCGGGTGTCGATGGCGGAGATCGAGAAAAACGACTTCAACCTGAACATCTCCCGCTACATCAGCACGGCGGTGGTCGGGGAAGAGATCGACCTCGCGGCGACCCATGCGCGCCTGGTGGACATCGAGCGGGCTATCCAGATCGCGACCGCGAAACACAACGCTTTCCTCAAAGAACTCGGTATGCCGCTGTTACCGTCGGCGGACTGAAAATTTACATGACTTAGAGTGCGGTGCTTGGCCGCCCGTTTCCCGAGCCGTTATTACGGTATTCACGTCAAGCATATTCGGCGGCCGGGCATCGGGAGCCTTGTACATTAGCCGATCAGGTCGGGCGGTGGAACTATGAGGAACTCCGATGGCCTGTTTCCGCACATGTCGGTCTCAGACGGGGGCCTTCAGCACCGGCGCATCAAAGCCCTGTTCCCGTAGGCGGATTTCACGCAAGGGCGCAGAGCGTTCAAAATCCCTGATCACTTCGAGGACATCGTGATCGATGAAACCCACATGTTCACCATCCAGTATGACCTCTGCACCCTTGGGCAGTCGCTCCAGGATATGGGAAAGCCGTGCCTTGTTGACAAATGTCACCTCCCGATTCAGCGCAATTTTGTAAGCGGAACCCTCCCGTCCAATTTCTATGGCACTGTGATAATTGGCCTTGAGCACAAAGAACACTCCTGTCAGCAGGCCGACGACTACCCCTATGATGAGACTGGTAAACAGAATCGCGACTATGGTGATTATGAACGGCAGATACTGCGATTTATCGAGCCGAAACATTCGCGTGAATATGCTTGGATGGGCCAGTTTGAAGCCGACGAAAATCAGGATGGATGCTAAGGCGGCCAGCGGAATGTGGTTCATCAGCGTCGCCAGAAACAGTACGGCGAGTAGCAGGAATAGGCCATGCAAAAAGGCACTCGCCTTTGTGCGGGCCCCTGCCGCCACATTGGCGGTACTGCGCACGATAACCGCCGCCACCGGAAGGCCGCCGATGAGGCCGCTGGCGACATTGGCGATCCCTTGACTCAACAACTCGCGGTCCAGCGGCGTGCGCCGTTTGAAGATGTCGAGCTTGTCGGCTGCCTCAATCGAAAGCAGGCTTTCGAGGCTCGTAATAAAAGTGAGGGCGATGGCGGTCACCCAGACGGTTTTCGATCCGATCATCTCCCAGTCCGGCATGTGCAGCATACCCCGCAAATCCGCGAAAGAGCGAATGATCGGCAAGCTGACCAGGTTGGGGCCGTTGACCGCCAGGCTCGGAACGGTGTGGAGGAGCAGTGTATTGAGCAAGGTGCCAAAAATCACCGCCATCAGTGGCCCGGATAGCCAGGTTTGTTTACGCAATAGCGCTACTTTGTCCCAGGTGATCAGGATGGACAGGGCAAGTACGCTGACCAGCAGGGCGCCCCATTCCAGGTGCGCCAGGGCAGCGATAACAGCGGTGAAGGTATTCTCACCATGCGCACTAATAAAGTCCTGACTGCCGAATTCGCCCAGATCGAAACCGATGGCATAGGGAAACTGTTTGAGGATGAGGATGATGCCGATAGCCGACAGAATCCCCTGGATGACGGCAGAGGGAAAAAAATAGGCGACCACACCGGCACGGATCATACCTAAAACGATCTGAATAACCCCGGCGATGACCACCGCCAGCAGAAAAGCGGAAAAACTCGGTAGTGTCTGCATCGCCACCAGTACCGTGGCGACGATGGCTGGCGTCGGACCGCTGACGGCCAGTTGCGAACGGCTGAACAAGGGGACCAATACACCGCCCATAATGCCAGCGATAAGTCCGGCGATGAGCGGTGTTCCTGATGCCAAAGCTACGCCGAGGCACAGCGGCATCGCCACCAGGGCCACCACCACGGCAGCCGGTACATCGGCGCGCAGGTTTTTGAATGGTGAAAGATTAATACCGTTTTTCATGTTGTGTCCTCAGGCGAGTCGATCGAACTTCTGCTTTTCCATGTTGTAAGCGAGGAGGGCGCCTTCTTCCATGTCAAAGTACCAGCCATGCAACTGCAGTTCACCCCGCACCACGCGGCGACGCACGCTATCAAAGGTCAGCAGATTCTCCAGAGAAACCAGAATGCTGGCTCTTTCGAGGGCGCGCGTCTGTTCTTCGGGGCTGGCATCAGCATATTCCCGCATCACGTCAGAACGGGCATCCTTGGCGATGTCCACCCAAGGACCGACATACTTGCCTTCGGTGCCATTCAATAGCGCTTTCATGCCACCGCAGTGAGAGTGGCCGTTGATAATGATGTGCTCCACCTCCAGGTGACTGACCGCAAAATCCACCGCTGCGCTGGTGCCATGAAGATGACCGTCCTGCTCCGCTGGCGGAACGAGGTTCGCGACGTTGCGCACCACAAAAATGTCCCCAGGCTCATGGCCGTAGAGCGACGTAGGTGTGACTCGGGAATCGGAACAGCCTATCAGCATGACTTTTGGGCTTTGACCTTTTTCCACCAGGGCATCAAAAAAGTCTGGTCGTTCCTCATAATAGGTGTGGCGGAAATCCTTGAAGCCGTTGATCATGGTGTCGATCACGTCATTGTTCATGGCTATCACTCCCTTGCTATCGGTTGGAATTCAGATGAAAGCCCGACTTTGACTTGGACTTTATCAACAAGTTTCAACAACTATCAAGCCATTTGATAAGTTGGAAAATGGTCACAAAAAAGCCCCCAAAAGGGGGCTCCTTCGTGCTGCTTATGATGCATTTTAGCTGTGACGGGCACGAATCTGACGAGCTGCCTCGACCATGTTCTCCAGCGCCGGGGTGACCTCCGCCCACTTGCGGGTTTTCAAACCGCAGTCGGGGTTGATCCACAGGCGCTCTGCGGGGACCACTTTCACCGCCTTTTCCATCAGGCTCACCATCTCTTCGACGCTGGGTACGCGTGGGGAGTGGATGTCATAGACGCCCGGTCCGATTTCGTTGGGGTAGTTGAAGGTTGCGAAAGCGTCCAGCAATTCCATCTGCGAGCGTGAGGTCTCAATGGTGATCACGTCGGCATCCATGGCCGCAATGGCGGGCAGAATATCGTTGAACTCCGAGTAGCACATATGCGTGTGGATCTGCACATCATCGGGGGCGATCTGCGCCGAAATACGGAAGGCGCGCGACGCCCAGTTGAGATACTGATCCCAATCCTTGCGCTTGAGGGGCAGACCTTCACGGTAGGCCGGCTCATCAATCTGAATGATGCCGATGCCAGCATCAATCAGATCCTTGACCTCATCACGGATGGCTAGGGCGATCTGTAGCGCAGTACGCTCGCGGGGTTGGTCATCACGGACGAAAGACCATTGCAGGATGGTCACCGGGCCGGTCAGCATACCCTTCATCGGTCGTTGGGTCAGGGATTGGGCGTACTTGCTCCAGGCTACGGTCATCGGCGTGGGGCGGGAAACATCACCGAAAATCAACGGCGGCTTGACGTAGCGCGAGCCGTAGCTCTGTACCCAACCATGGCGGGTAAAAGCAAATCCAGACAATTGCTCGCCGAAGTACTCTACCATGTCATTGCGCTCGGGCTCGCCATGCACAGGCACATCGATGCCGAGACGCTCCTGCTCCTTCACTACCAGCGCGATTTCCGCTTCCATTGCCTTCTCGTAATCGGCATTGCTCAACTCGCCTTTGCGATTCTGCAAGCGGGCCTTACGGATTTCCGAGGTTTGCGGGAAGCTGCCAATGCTAGTGGTCGGGAAGGCGGGCAGCTTGAAGCGTGCCCGCTGTGCCGCTTCCCGCGCCGGGAAGGGACTGTTGCGCTGGCCGTCATCCTTGCCCAAACCTTCGAGGCGCTGAGCGACGGCGGGGTTGTGAATGCGCGGCGAGCTGCGGCGGGACACGACAGCGGCGCGGGCGGCCGCCAGTTCCTGGGCCACCGACTCCGCGCCGTTGTCCAAAGCGCGGCCAATGACCGCGACTTCGTCCAGCTTCTGTACGGAGAAGGCGAGCCAGGACTTCAGTTCAGCGTCCAGCTCTGTCTCCTGATCCAGATCTACGGGGGTATGCAGCAAGCTGCAGGACGGCGCGACCCAAAGACGATCGCCGAGCCGCTGGTGGGCAGGCTGCAGAAGTTCCAGCACCGCATCGAGGTCAGCGCGCCAGACGTTACGACCATCGACGACACCGAGGGAAAGCACCTTGTCGGCGGGGTAGTCGGTGAGGAAGCTGTTCAACTGCTGCGGCGCACGGCGCAGGTCAAGATGCAAGCCCGCGACGGGCAGGGCCTTGAGCTGCTTGGCATGGTCGGCAACGGAATCAAAATAGGTCGCCAGCAGCACCTTGGGCGTTTTGCCCTTGCTCAGGGTCTGGTAGGCCGTATCCAGTGCCTTGATCCATTCCTGGGGCAGGTCGAGCGCGAGGACGGGTTCATCCATCTGCACCCATTCCACACCCATTTCCGTCAGGCGGGCGAGAATCTCCGCATATACCGGCAGCACCTTGGGCAGCAGGGTCAGGCGGTCAAAGCAGGCATTACCGATCGGAGCACCATGGCCGTGACAGGCGCTGTCATCATGATGATGCTGTGCGTCATGGTGTGCTTCAGCCTTAAGGTCTTTCTCCTTGCCCAACCACAAATAGGTGATGGGGCCGACTAAAACGGGCTTGGCCTTCAGGCCCAGTGCCTGCGCCTCTTTCACCTGGGCAAAAATGCGGTCGCTGGCGAGGTGAAAATCCATACCCTCATGGAATTCAGGAACGATGAAGTGATAATTGGCGTCAAACCATTTGGTCATTTCCATGGCGGGCTGGGTGCTGGAGCCGCGCGCCATGGCGAAGAAGGTGGCGAGGTCCATTTGGCCGCCGGAGAAGCCGTAACGCGGCGGGATAGCGCCGAGGGTGCAGCTCATGTCGAGCATGTGGTCGTAGAGGCTGAAATCGCCCACCGGCACCAGATCCATGCCGCAGGTCTGCTGGATCCGCCAGTGGCGATCGCGCAACTGGGCAGCACGAGACTGCAATTCCGTCTCGTCAATTTCCTTGGACCAGAAGCTTTCCAGCGCCTTTTTCAGCTCACGCTTGTGGCCGATACGGGGAAAACCGAGACTGTGGACCGATGTCATGGGCATTACTCCTCTGCGAAAATTGTCGCCATGATGCCCTGCCGTGCCAGCAGGCTCAAGAGGGAATTTTTAGGTATGGCAATGAAAAACGTTCATCAATCCATCCGGAATCCGCGATGCAGCGCAACAATGCCACCAGACAGGTTGAACACCTCCACTCGAGCCAGCCCGGCATCTTCCATCATCATCTTGAAAGTTTCCTGGTCGGGGAAGCGGCGGATAGACTCCACCAGATATTGATAACTTTCCCGGTCTTTGGCGATGAATTCACCGATGCGCGGGAGCAGATTGAAAGAGTAGAGGTCGTATATGCTCTGCAATCCCGGCCAGCGCGGGTGAGAGAACTCGAGGATCAGTACCCGGCCACCGGTCTTCAGGACCCGGTGAATTTCACTCAAGGCCCGTTCCGGATGAGTCATGTTACGAATGCCGAAGGCCAGGGTGACGAGATCAAATTCGCGGTCGGGAAAGGGAAGCTCCTCGGCGTTGGCCTCCACAAATTCTACCCCGGCGATGATACCCTTGTCGGCCAGGCGGTTTTCGCCCACCGCAAGCATTTCCGGGTTGATGTCGGAAACGACAATGGAGCCATTGGGCCTGACCCTGGGGTAAATCGCTGCCGCCAGATCGCCCGTGCCGCCTGCCAGATCAAGCACCCGCTGCCCTGGCCGGGGACGAGCGAGATCGATGGTAAAGCGTTTCCACAAGCGATGCACTCCGAAAGACATCAGGTCATTCATCAGGTCATATTTGCTGGCGACACTGCTAAAAACCCCTTTGACGAGTTGCTCCTTCTCCGTTTCCGGCACTTCCTGATAGCCGAAATGGGTGGTCGGCACCGGAGCCTGGCTCTGTTCCTCGTTCTTTTGATGCTCGCTCATACGGTCAACTCCTTCACTTTGGGCGAATTTGTGATGCTGCAATGCTTCAGGCAGAACGCAAAAACAGGCTGCCCTTCTCACTAATATAGTTGCGTAAACGGTCTGGAAAGTCTGCAGTCACCGAGCCAGCGACTTCTGGCAATTCCATGAGCAATGCCGTCCAGCGCCGCAGTTTGCCCAAGGATTCCCAGCGCGGCAATGGGCGCAGGGCATGGAGGATTTCCATGCGCATGAACAATGGCGCCAATGCGGCGTCCACCAGACTGAAGTTTTCACCGGCAAGGAATGTGCCGTTCCCCATGATTTTGTCCAGCCGTTCCAGTTTGTCAAAAAGCTGACGACTAGAGGCGGCGAAACGCTCTTCCCCCTGGGCAATCATCATCTGGAACTGGTCGCTCAGTATTTCGCTGCCGAAGGCGATCCAGGCGCGGTGTTGTGCGCGTTCCAGGGGATCAGCGGGGTGCAGCACGGGGGCAATGGTTTCGTCCAGATATTCGTTGATGACCTGTGATTCAAAGAGCACCGTGTGTTCATCAATTTTCAGGCAGGGCACTTTGCCCATGGGCGACAGTGCCAGAAACCACTCAGGTTTGTGCGCCAGATCAATATGGGTGAGGGTGAAGCCCACCTGCTTGTGGAGCAGAGTGATGACCGAGCGCTGCACATAAGGGCAGAGAGGAAAACTGATGAGTTCCAGTGACATGGCGTTCTCCTGCAGCGGGTCAGTGTGCCATCAGGGCGCAACGATAGAGAGCGACTTCGCCAAAAAGATTGGGCAACAGGCGATTGCGCCAGGTTTCACGACGCCGCTCGTTCAGTACGACCCGCTGATGGATTGCAATCCCGTTCTCATGGCACAGCGACTCGAAATCATGGATCGTACACAGATGGATATTGGGCGTATCGTACCACGTATGGGGTAACACGTCTGTCATTGGCATGCGGCCACGGACACCTAGTTGCCAGCGCGCATGCCAGTGCCCCATGTTGGGAAAAGTGACGATGACCTCGCGTCCGACCCGCAGCATCTCCAACAGCAGTTCACGGGGATAGGTTGAGGCCTGCAGGGTCAAGGAAAGGACTACCGTATCGACGCTGTGATCGGCAAAATTGCGCAAGCCCTGATCGAGATCTTGCTGGATCACCGGTATGCCGCGGCGTATGGCTGCTACTACCCGCGCCTCCTCAATTTCTACCCCGTAACCCTGTACGCCTTTTTCAGTGCGCAGGTAAGCCAGCAGTTCGCCCTCGCCACAACCTAGATCAAGAATACGGCTTTGCGGCGTAATCCAGTCGGCAATGATCGCCAGGTCCTTACGCAAGGTCATACACCCACCTCTTCAGCAACGCGGCCGAGATAAGCGCGGAGCACGGCCACATATTGTGGAATGGGCATCAAGAAAGAATCGTGGCCGTGTTCAGCCTCAATCTCGGCATAACTGACATCCCGATTGCAGGTGTACAGGGCCTGCACGATTTCACGCGAGCGTTCCGGGGAAAAGCGCCAGTCTGAACTGAATGAGATCACTAGAAAGGCTGCCTGTGTGGAGGCGAACGCTTCGGCCAGATTCCCGCCAAAAGCGTTGGCCGGATCAAAGTAGTCCAACGCCTTGGTGATGTAGAGATAACTGTTGGCATCGAAGCGCTCGACAAAGCTGGAGCCCTGATAACGCAGGTAACTCTCTACCTCGAAATCCACGTCGAAGCCGAAGGAAAAAGCTTTGCCGCCGCGGGTATCGCGACCGAACTTGGTGCGCATGGCATTGTCGGAAAGATAGGTGATATGTCCGATCATGCGCGCCAGTGACAGTCCGCGCCGGGGCTTGGTGGCGTGGGCATAATAGCGTCCGCCATGAAAGTCTGGGTCGGTCATGATGGCCTGGCGGCAGACTTCGTTGAAGGCAATGTTCTGCGCGGTAAGCTTGGATGCCGCGGCGATAACAACCGCGTGACGCAAGCGTTTCGGGTAATCCATCGTCCACTGCATGACCTGCATGCCCCCCAGGCTGCCACCGACGACAGCAGCCCACTGCGCAATACCCAGATGGTCGGCGAGCTCTGCCTGAGTTCTCACCCAGTCGTGCACCGTGACCATCGGGAAATCCAGTCCCCAAGGCGTGCCAGTTTCCGGATTGATGCTGGCCGGACCCGTCGAGCCTTTGCAGGAGCCGATGAAGTTGGCGCAGATGAAGAAAAAGCGCTCGGTGTCCATGGCCTTACCGGGCCCCAGCAGGTGCTCCCACCAGCCCGGCTTGCGATCGTCCATATTGTGGTAACCGGCCGCATGGTGGTCGCCGGAAAGGGCGTGGCAGAGCAGGATGGCATTGCTCCGCTGTGCGTTAAGAGTGCCGTAGGTCTCATAGGTGAGGGTGTAGCCGGGTAGGTCGCGGCCACACTCCAGTTCCAGAGGTGCCGAAAAGGTTACGGTCTGTGGAGTTACCAATCCTACGGAATCAGCGGGTATTTTTGCTGGCATTGCGCACTTTGTTTTGTAAGGAAAGCCCAAAGAGTCTAATCGCGCCAGCTGCTGGCCACAAGATAGCATTGCGACTGCCCGGGCGAACCGGTTTTTGTAATGGTGCATGTTCTTGGCTAAAATGACCAAGGATTGTCTTGATCTGGCACGAGAGTGGTGCGCAGATCGTTTGCCCTCAGTCGGGAGCAGCGCTTTGGTTTGGAAATGGTTGGATCGAATGGTGACCTGGGTGGAAGGAGGTGCCGAGTTGGTAACTGCGCGCCCCAAGCCTTGGCTCGTCTTCGCCACTGGGGCTATGCTTTTCACCGCCATTCCTTTCCCTGGCTGGCTTATGGACGCGCTGGCGCCGCTCGGACTGCTGGTCGGTTTGCGCATCGCCGGGCGCAGTGAAGGAGAAGAATACACCCCGCAACAAACCCGGCACGCACTACATGTGGCCGTGTTATGGGGCATGGTGTTCGCGGTGTTCGGCATGATTTTCGAGTTTGGCCAGGATGTGGTGGTCATGGGGGGGATACTCGCGGGGATTCAGATGCCCTGGAATGACGGATCGGGATTAGGGCAGGGGTTTTGGGGCTGGTGGTTTGCTTTCGGCGAGCGTTTTTCTGACCTTGCGCTCATGCCCTACTTCTGGTTTTCGCCCGCCTTTTTCGGGATAGCCCTGGCCTTGCACAAAGGGCATGGCTGGCTGGAGTCCGAGGTAGAAACCACACTGACCCTGATTTTCCGACCGGAACTGCGCGATCCCCTCATTGCCCTCTGGGCGATTATCTTGGTCAGTAATGTATTGATGCCGTCCTTCTCGCAGTTGTGGCTGAGTTTGGTGGTCTGGGTGCTTGGTCCGCCGGTCATTTATGTGGCCTATCAGGATATTTTCGCGGACAAACAGCGGCCACGTCGTGGCAAGAAAGAAAAGCCGGCGCCGAAGTTCGTTTTGCAGGGCCACCCACAGCCAGTGCGCATCAAGATCTGAATCCAAGGAATACTTGGACCGTGAGTGTCGGATGAAAGAGATTCATGGTGCATGCCAATTTTTCACCCTTGCCGTGATCTTGCGCATCCATTAGTGTTTACCCCTAATTTTTCCCAAAATTCTAAGGAGTTCGGCCATGTTTTCCAAAACCCTGACCATTGCTGATTTCGATCCTGCACTATGGGACGCAATGCGCAAGGAAACCCGACGCCAGGAAGATCATGTCGAACTCATCGCCTCTGAAAACTACGCCAGTCCCATGGTGATGGCCGCGCAGGGCTCGGTGCTGACCAATAAATATGCGGAAGGCTATCCGGGCAAGCGCTACTACGGCGGCTGCGAGTATGTAGACATTGCCGAGCAATTGGCCATTGACCGCGCTCTGGAGCTTTTTGGCGCCGAGCATGCCAACGTCCAGGCCCACTCCGGTTCGCAGGCCAATCAGGCGGTCTATTTTTCCGTGCTCCAGCCTGGCGATAAGATCATGGGTATGAGCTTGGCCCACGGTGGCCATCTGACCCACGGCGCCAAGGTGAACGTGTCCGGCAAACTCTTTCAGGTGGTGGCTTATGGGGTGCGTGCGGAAGATGGCCGTATCGATTATGACGCCATGGCGGAGCAGGCGGAGCAGGAGCGCCCGAAGATGATCGTTGCGGGTGCCAGTGCGTACTCACGCGTGATCGACTTCGCCCGTATCGGTGAAATTGCCCGCAATATCGGCGCTTATCTGATGGTGGACATGGCGCACATCGCCGGTCTCGTAGCTGCGGGTCTGCATCCCAGTCCGGTGCCCCATGCGGATTTTGTCACCACCACCACCCACAAAACTTTGCGCGGACCCCGCGGCGGTTTGATCCTCTGTCGGGAACCGTATGCCAAGAAGGTGAACTCCCTGATCTTCCCAGGTATACAGGGGGGGCCGCTGATGCACGTCATCGCTGCCAAGGCCGTTGCCTTCCGCGAGGCGTTGCGGCCGGACTTCAAGGTGTATCAGCAGCAAGTCATCCACAATGCGCAAACCCTGAGCAAGGTGCTTGCCGGACGTGGTTATGCTGCAGTTTCGGGTGGCACCGACAACCATCTCTTCCTGCTGAACCTGGGCGATAAGGTTACAGGTAAGGAGGCAGAAGAGGCGCTAGGGCAAGCTAACGTCACCGTCAATAAGAATGCCGTGCCCTTCGACACGCGTCCGCCCGCAGTCACCAGTGGTATCCGAATCGGTACGCCCGCAGCAACAACGCGGGGCTTCGGCGAGGCCGAAATGCATCGCTTAGGTAATGGCATTGCCGACGTCCTGGATGCGACCGGTGATACGGCGGTCATTGAGCGTGTCCAGGCGGACATGAAAGCCCTTTGTCAGCAGTTCCCGGTATACGGCTAGGTAGCAGCCGTGCGCTGTCCGTTCTGTGCCTACGCCGACACTCGGGTGGTGGACTCCCGTCTCGCGGACGACGGCGGGAGTGTGCGGCGGCGGCGCGAGTGTCCGGAGTGCGGGCAACGCTTCACCACCTTTGAACGGGCAGAGCTGGCGCTGCCCATGGTCGTCAAGACCGATGGGCGACGCGAATCCTTCAGCGAAGACAAGCTCCAGAGGGGCTTGACCCGTGCACTGAGCAAACGGCCGGTAGCGACGGCGCGGGTGGATGCTGCCGTGCGGATGATCCAGCGGCGGATCCGCGAACGCGGTGAACGGGAGATTCCGGCGCGCCTCATTGGCGATCTGGTGATGGAGGCTTTGCGGGACCTCGACCCCGTCGCCTATGTGCGTTTTGCCTCGGTCTATCGGCGCTTTGAAGATGTCGACGCTTTCAGCGCCGAAATCGCGCGGATGAAAGAGGGCGGGATCCCCGGCGAGGGAGTCGACGTGACTCGTGACGACTGAGCAGGATGTTGCCTTCATGGGGGAGGCCCTGGTACTAGCCGAGCAGGGACTCTACAGCACGCATCCCAATCCGCGCGTGGGGGCTGTGCTGGTCAAAGATGGATTCGTCGTCGGGCGGGGCGCCCACTTACAGGCTGGCAAACCGCATGCCGAAGTGTTCGCACTTGCGGAAGCGGGGGATGCTGCGCGTGGTGCTACCGCCTATGTTACTCTGGAGCCTTGTAGCCATCAGGGCCGCACCCCCCCCTGTGCGGATGCGTTGATTGCTGCGGGGGTGGAGCGGGTCGTGATCGCCATGCGCGACCCCAATCCTTTGGTGGCGGGGCGCGGCGTGGAATATCTGCGCGCTGCCGGGGTTGTAGTTGACGAGGGTTGTCTGGAAGCGGCGGCGGAAACACTGAATCCCGGATTCTTGCAGCGGATGCGCCATGGCCGTCCGTGGATGCGGCTCAAGCAGGCGATGAGTCTGGATGGCCGGGCAGCGCTCGCCAACGGGCAAAGCCAATGGCTGACGGGGGAGGCAGCGCGCGCGGATGTGCAACTGGAGCGGGCGCGTGCCAGTGCCATCCTTGTCGGTATCGGCACGATGCTGGCCGATAATCCCCGCCTGGCGCCACGTTTGGATGTGGCTCCGCAGCGCTATCCGGTGAAAATCATTTTGGATACCCACTTGCGTACCCCTCCCGATGCGGCGCTTTTCAATACGCCGGGCGCGGTATGGATTTGTCACTCTCCGGATGCTCCAAGCGCGGCTCGGAAGGCGCTGCGCGCCGCCGGTGCGGAGTTGCTTCCTTGTCGTGGAACGGGAGGGGAGTTGGACTGGCAAGAAGTGATGACTATGCTTGCCCAGCGGGAAATGAATGATATTTTGGTAGAAGCGGGGCCAGGCATCGCTGCGTCCTTATTCACAGCCGGTTTGGTCGACGAATGGCTGCTCTATGTGGCACCGCTGCTGTTCGGGCAGGATGCGCGACCGGTGCTCGCGACCGGCCCCTATGCGAATCTCGCGGAGGTGCCGCGCTGGTCGGTGATCAATACCACTCAACTGGGCGACGATGTCAAGTGGACGTTGCGTCCGCAGGAGCGATAAGCGATGTTTACCGGTATTATTCAGGGCTTGGGCCAGATTTGTGGCGTACAGCCCCAGGGCGGCGACCTGCGGATGATTGTTGCAGCCGGGAAGCTTGATCTCAGCGATGTTCTGTTGGGTGATAGCATTGCGGTCTCCGGCGCCTGTCTGACGGTGGTGGAAGTCCAGCGCGATACTTTCACCGTCGATGTCTCCCGCGAAACCCTCGATAAAACCCTTCTTGGGCGTCTCAAGCCCGGCAGCCCGGTCAATCTGGAAAAAGCCTTGCGTCTGGCCGATCGCTTGGGAGGGCATCTGGTCACAGGCCACGTGGATGGTGTCGGACATGTTCGTGAAGTGAGCCTGTCGGGACGTTCGCAGGTATTTGCCATCGCCGCGCCGCTCGGTCTGCTGCGTTATATCGCCGCCAAGGGCAGCATCTGCGTGGACGGTATCAGTTTAACCGTCAATGCGCTCCATGGTGACCTGTTCACGCTCAATGTCATCCCCCATACACTGGAGCAGACGACGGCCGCGCAGTGGCGGTCGGGACAGGCCGTCAATCTGGAGGTAGACCTCATCGCCCGCTATCTGGAGCGCTGGGTGGTCACGGACCCCAGGTCCGGGTTAAAATCGGAAATTACGCGCGATTCGCTGGCCGCAAAAGGGTTCCCCGTATGAGCAGTGCCGATATCAGTCCCACCGAGGAAATCATCGCCGACATCGCCGCCGGACGCATGGTGATCCTGATGGATGACGAGGGGCGTGAAAACGAAGGCGACCTCATTATGGCGGCGGAGTTTGTGACGCCTGCCGCCATCAACTTCATGGTCTCTCAGGCGCGTGGTCTTGTGTGTCTACCGCTCACCCGCGAACGTTGTGGGCAATTGCGTCTTCCACAGATGGTGGGCCACAACACGGCCAGCTTAGGCACCGCGTTCACGGTCTCGATTGAGGCCGCCCACGGTGTCACCACCGGTATCTCTGCCGCTGACCGCGCCGTGACGATTCAGGCGGCCATTGCCGATGACGCAGGGCCTGAGGACATTGTGATGCCCGGTCATATCTTTCCCTTGGCGGCAGAAGCCGGGGGTGTACTGGTTCGTGCCGGTCATACAGAAGCGGCAGTAGATATTGCTCGGCTGGCGGGCTGCAAACCCGCTGGCGTCATCTGCGAAATTCTCAACGCCGACGGTGAAATGGCGCGTTTGCCCGACCTGCTCCCCTATGCGGCAGAACACGGCCTCAAAATTGGCACCATTGCCGATCTGATTAGCTACCGCTTGGAACGGGAGCGTATCATACAGCGCGAGGCGAGCGGTCCGTGGCATACCCCATACGGCAACTTCCAGCTCCATGTTTATCGTGACTGGGTCGTCAATGAAACGCACTTCGCCCTGGTTCTCGGCGATCTGGAAGCGTGTGATGAACCCATATTGGTGCGGGTACAGGTTGGCAAAACACTGAATGATCTGTTCACCGGTGATGCCAGTCCAAACACCATAGCTCTGCGGCGCATCGCCGCGGAGGGCTGTGGCGTGCTGGTCTACCTCCACCATCAGGAGAGTGTCGAAGAACTTCTGCGAGATGTTGCCGCGCTGCCTGAAAAGCCCAAGGGACCTGGCCAGGCGAGTGACGCCGGACGTGTCCTGCGCACCTTTGGTATCGGCGCCCAGATTCTCTCTGATCTGGGAGTACATCGGGCAGTGGTCCTGAGCGACAGCCAGTTTCAATACCGTGGTATCGGCGGCTTCGGGTTGGAGATCGTCGATCAGCGCCCCTTTCAGGAAGTTTCCGAGGATGAGTCATGATTCGTCATATCGAGGGCAGTTTGCAGGCTGGTGAGCATCGGTTTGCTCTGTTGGTCGGCCGCTTCAACAGCTTTATTACCCAACAGCTCGAGCAGGGTGCCATCGACGCGTTGCGTCGTCACGGTGCAAAAGAAGAACAGCTTCACGTCGTTTATGTGCCGGGTGCCTATGAGATGCCGCTGGTCGCGCAGAAACTCGCGCGCGGTGGCAATTATGATGCAGTGCTTTGTTTGGGCGCGGTGATTCGCGGGGGCACTCCACATTTTGATTATGTCGCGGCCGAAGTGTCCAAAGGCGTGGCCCAAGTATCCATGGACACGGGGGTCCCGGTGATTTTTGGGGTGCTGACCACGGATAGCATTGAGCAGGCCATTGAGCGCGCCGGAACTAAAGCGGGCAATAAAGGCTTTGATGCTGCCATGACTGCGCTGGAAATGGTGCAGTTATTGCGTCAGATATGAACAGCGCCCCATGAAAATCAGTCGCCGTCGTCTGGCGCGTCAAGCTGCCGTTCAGGCCCTCTATCAGTGGCAGATGAATCCTGGCCTCTGCACCGAGATCGAGTTGCAATTTATCTCTGACCCCGAGCGCCTGCAGGGCGCCGATGTTGCTTTTTTCAAAAGTCTTTGGCAAGGGGTTTGTGCCGCAATCCCGGAGCTGGACCCTGCCATTGCCCAGGAGGTTCAGGATCGCCGCTGGAGCGATGAAGTCAGCGAAGTCGAACGGGCGATTCTGCGTTTGGCGGCCTACGAATTGCGGGACTATCCGCAAACGCCCTACCGGGTGATCATCAATGAAGCCATAGAGCTGGGTAAAGACTTCGGTGGTGAGCAGGGCCATCGCTTTGTGAACGCCGTCCTGGATAAGCTGGCGCAGAAATGGCGCGCTCCGGAGACTTTGCAGGCTGGTCGCTGACAAATCGCAACCAGTCTGCTTTTGCTCCTGCCGACCGGAAAAAGGTCTTGTCCTGACTTTGAAAAATCTGCCATCTTGTGCTATCACCTCTAAGGCGGTCTTTCCATGTTCCCAGGAGTGTAGCCATGGCGGATGAACAACCTAAAAAACGAGTCACAAAGCCCAAGGAAGTTTCAGCTGCGCCCAAGGTGCGCGCCGCTCGCGCCCCTAAACCAGCGGAAGACACTGCACCGGTGAAAATGCCGCGTAGTGCGGGGAGGCGCTCAAAGTCCCTTGCAGTTTCTGCCGCCGATCGTCAGCGCATGATTGCTGAACGTGCCTACTATCTCGCTGAGGCCCGCAGCTTTGCGGGATGCGATTACCAGGCAGATTGGTACGCAGCGGAGGCCTGGATCGACGCTCAGCTATCCACTAAAGGGGCCTGATGCGGCCAGTCTAAATGCCGTTTCGGCGGGCGCCAGACAAACTTCTGGCGACGCATAAGGTTTTGGGTGTAACCTCTTCACTTCGAAGATATTGTCAATTAGCTTGGAGTTTCTATGCGCGCTCATCATGATTTCAGTAAACGTTCCCTCCTCGCTGTATGTGGCGCAGCAGTTTTGGTACTTTCCATTCCCGTGGCTGAAGCGCTGACCACACCTAGGGCAGATCTGGAGGATGTGGCTACTACCCACCCCGCCGATCTCACTACCGCCAAGCTGGAAAACACGATTGGCACCCGTTGTGCCCTAGGTAATGGGGTTCCGCAAAATTATGGTTTGGCCGCACAGTGGTTTGAGAAGGCTGCCCTCCATGGCTATGCCAAGGCCGAATATAACCTCGGCATGCAGTATTATTTCGGGCAAGGTGTCAGTAAGAATGAAACCAAAGCAGCTTACTGGTGGGAGAAGGCGGCAGCGCAGGGTATTGCCGCCGCGCAGTACAACCTAGGTAATCTCTATTTCTTAGGGCAAGGGGTACCACAGGATTATAGCAAGGCCAGCCTTTGGTGGCACAAGGCCGCAGCACTCGGGAATACCCTGGCCACCAGTAACTTGGCAACGTTGGCGCGTATGCACCCAGAGCCTCAAACAATGGCTGCTGTCGAGAAAAAAAACTTAGTCGAGCCCTGATGTGCGGCTGATCATTTAATCGGTGCTTTTTTCTGTATTGTCGGCCGCTGTGCCGTTACCTTTCTGGACACGCATAGCGGCGGCATGTTCCTTTTCGATGTACTCCCGCTTGCCGCGTTCGGCGTTGAGTTGCCCTTCAAGGTCGATCACACGTCGTTCATGGCGACGGATCTTTAGTTTGTTACGAATATGCGTGGGTAGATAAATCAGCATGCTCGCAATAAAGCCGGCGACGAAACCACTGAGCAGGACTACACCCTGGGATTGTGCAAACGTCCACGAGAAGAAATGAATAGTGGCGGGTGCCCCGTTCTGAACTGCAAAAATGACAGCCAGTGCCGCTATCAAAAAAGAAACAACCATCCACATGGCATCCTCCTTTGCTTGGTTGCGTATTTGTTGTAACAGTAACTTAGATGCTTTAACCACGCCTGAAAAATACGCTGCGCACCCAACTGGTCCCGGCCCAGAGTGCCGTGGGCAGGATGATCAGCCAAGCCCATACCGGCAAATTGAGTATCGGGCTATCCAGCCGATGCTCCAGCGCCGCGATAATGCCTAAGCCTACCACAATGAATGTGCCGCCTACGCCATAGGTAAGCATTTGCAAACCACTGTGCAGTTCCTGCCGAATGCCCTCGATGTCGTTATTGCGAATCACCAGCGGCAGCTCCCCCTGTTGGGCCTGGCGCAGGATGTTGTGCAGGAGTACCGGCATTTCGGGCAGCACCAATCCCCATTGTGGGAAGTATTGTTTAAGTTCGGACCACCAGCCCTGCGGCCCGCGCTGACGACTGAGCCATTCCGTCAACAGCGGTGTCGCGACTTCCCAGATGTTGAGTGCCGGGTTGAAATCGCGGGCAATGCCTTCGACGTTGACCAGTGTTTTTTGGAGTAGCAGGAGTTGTGGCTGAGTTTGCATTTGAAAGGTGCGCGTCGTCTGGAAGAGGCGAAGCAAGAGACTGGCGACGGATATTTCATTCAGGGGCTTTTCAAATACTGGTTCGGCAATGGCACGAATGGCTGTTTCGAAATCTTGTACGTTAGTGTCTGGTGGTACCCATCCGGCTTCCACATGCGCTTCTGCTACGCGCCGGTAGTCGCGCCGGAAAAATGCAATCATATTTTCAGCGAGGTAATGCTGGCTCGCGTCATCCAGGCTGCCCATTATACCAAAATCAACGGCGATAAAGCGTCCATTCTTCGGATCAATAAAGACGTTGCCGGGATGCATGTCCGCATGGAAATATGCGTCGCGAAAGACCTGGCGAAAAAAGATTTCTGCGGCGCGTCGCGAGAGTTGGTCAAAATCAATGCCTGCGTTATGCAATGCGTCGCGCTGACCGATAGGAATGCCATAGATGCGCTCCATTACCAATACTGGTGGCGCGCAGTAATCCCAGTATATTTCAGGTACATAGAGTAGGTCTGTCTCGGCAGAAAAATTACGCCGCAACTGGCTGGCGTTGGCCGCCTCACGTAGTAGATCCAATTCACCGCGAATGGTTTTGGCATATTCGGTGACAACCGCGCGTATTCTCAAGCGACGACCCTCCTGAGAATAGCGCTCCGCGAGATCCGCGAGCAGGGCGAGTATCGCCAGGTCCTGATCAATAATCCACTGCAGGCCAGGGCGTCGGACTTTGATTGCCACCTCACGGCCGTCCAGTAACTGTCCAAAGTGTACCTGGGCAATGGACGCCGCAGCAGCAGGCTGATCTTCAAATTGAGAGAAGACCGCTTCAATCGGTTTACCAAGTGCCGCCTCGATAATCTGCCGAGCGACGTTTGACGGGAAGGGGGGTACAGCATCCTGAAGTTTCGCGAGTTCCTGAGTAATATGCTCGGGAAGCAAATCTCGGCGGGTTGAAAGCATCTGTCCGAGTTTGATAAAGGTGGGTCCCAGGGTTTCTAGGGCCTCACGCAAGCGTTCGGCGAAGGTGCCCTGCGGACGCGGTCCCAGCCAAGCCATAGGACTTAGGCGTAGAATAGCCTGATAGGGTTTTAACAAAGGGAGGAAATAGAGCACATCGTCCAGGCGATAACGCACGAGAACGCGGGTGATGTGCAGCGTACGTACAAAACGGAGGAAGGATTGTCGCATGGTGGCTAGTCTATCACGGAAATGACGCCGCGCACCGCCATGGAATAAAAAAGCGGGCCTTAGTTCGCCCGCCCTTTTAGCGCTGGGAGGAAATTACTGAACGGTCTTCTGCACCTTGATGTTAGAATTGATTTCCACACGCTGATTCAGGAATCGACCTTGTCGGGTCGCGTTAGTGGCTACTGGATTGTCATAGGAGTGCCCCTTGAGTACCATGCGATCGCTTGTCACTCCATGTTGCTTCAGGTACTGCGCTACACTTCGGGCACGCAGTTTGGATAGCTTAAGATTGTACGCATAAGTGCCCACCTTGCTGCAATAGCCGTTGACGTCGAGTACGGCATTCGGGTGGTTTTTTGCAAAGCTCGCCACCTGGTCAAGGACCTTGATGTCATGATCCAGAAGCTTGTATGAATCAAACTTGAAGTTAATTCCAGTAATGGTGATCGGCTTGCTGACTAGAATCGTCCGCTCTACAGGTGCGATGGGCGCGGGTGCTGGCGCGGGAGGCGTCGGTGCGACCGCCACTGCGACCGGTGCCGGGGCACAGTAGGCGGGCACAGGACCGTCAGTGACCGGGCGTCCGCCACGTACACAGATGCCCGTGCTGGTGACAACGGGCTTGGCACCGTGTTCTATTGCATAACCTACGTAGCCATCGTCCGCATAGGCGGCGCTGGCGAGAAGCCCCCCGCTGATGGCAACCAACAGCGCAATTTGTTTAATATGTTGCATTATTGAAACCCTCCTCTCTCAAGCCCTGGCGAATCTGCCCGGCAAAAAATCTTTACCACTCTTATGGAGGATGTTGTAAATGGGCAACTTTGTCAAGGCGCCGAAGGCGCAAGATATGCATGAATCATCAAAATGCTGACCGCTGTGCCCAAAATGACCGCCACCCACAGCCGCCCGACTTGCTTGACAAGGAAACGTCTAAGCCGCACAATGCGCCGCTAATCGTGGGAGGGGTTCCCGAGCGGTCAAAGGGATCAGACTGTAAATCTGACGGCTCTGCCTTCGGAGGTTCGAATCCTCCCCCCTCCACCAATTGCTGCTGTAGATGTTTTAATTGCTGAGCGCAGGGCGTAGTTGTGAGTTATATTGTGCGGGTGTAGTTCAACGGTAGAACCTCAGCCTTCCAAGCTGATGGTGTGGGTTCGATTCCCATCACCCGCTCCAGTGTTCAGGCCCACATAGCTCAGTCGGTAGAGCACTTCCTTGGTAAGGAAGAGGTCACCGGTTCGAATCCGGTTGTGGGCTCCATATTTTTTGGTCTTTACTTGGGTCTGGTATTCTTGGGGAGTGTCTGATGTCCAAAGGGAAATTTGAGCGGACGAAGCCGCATGTGAACGTGGGAACGATTGGTCACGTGGACCATGGCAAGACCACATTAACGGCGGCGCTGACGAAGGTGTTGTCGGCGAAGTTTGGTGGTGAGATTCGCGCCTATGATCAGATTGACAATGCGCCGGAAGAGCGGGCACGCGGGATCACGATTGCGACCTCGCATGTAGAATATGAAACCGCAAATCGCCACTATGCGCACGTTGACTGTCCAGGACACGCCGACTACGTGAAGAACATGATCACCGGCGCCGCGCAGATGGACGGTGCTATTCTGGTGTGCTCGGCAGCGGACGGGCCCATGCCGCAGACCCGCGAACACATCCTGCTTGCTCGCCAGGTGGGTGTACCCTTTATTGTTGTGTTCCTGAACAAGGCGGACATGGTGGATGACGCCGAACTGCTGGAGCTGGTGGAAATGGAAGTGCGGGAATTGCTTTCCAAGTACGAGTTCCCCGGCGACGACATTCCGGTGATCATTGGTTCCGCGCTGAAGGCGCTGGAAGGGGACCAGAGCGACATCGGCGAGCCTGCTATCTTTAGGTTGGCGGATGCCATGGACAGTTACATCCCCATGCCGGAGCGTCCCATCGATAAACCGTTCCTGATGCCGATCGAAGACGTGTTCTCGATTTCCGGCCGCGGCACGGTGGTGACGGGTCGTATTGAGCGTGGAATTGTCAAGATTGGCGATGAAATTGAGATTATTGGCATTCACAACACGGCCAAGAGCATTGTCACTGGCGTCGAAATGTTCCGCAAGATTCTGGATCAGGGCCAGTCTGGAGACAACGTCGGCGTGCTGCTGCGTGGCACCAAGAAAGATGATGTAGAGCGCGGTCAGGTGCTGGCCAAGCCCGGCAGCATCAAGCCGCACACGCGTTTTGAGGCCGAAGTATATGTGTTGTCCAAGGAAGAAGGTGGTCGTCATACACCATTTTTCAATGGTTATCGTCCGCAGTTTTACTTCCGTACCACCGACGTAACGGGTGCGGTGGAGTTGCCGGAAGGAGTAGAAATGGTGATGCCGGGTGACAACATTCTGTTTAAGGTGGCGTTGATTGCACCGATCGCGATGGAAGAAGGTCTGCGTTTCGCAGTCCGCGAAGGCGGCCGTACCGTTGGCGCTGGCGTGGTCTCAAAGGTGGTCGAGTAAGTTTCATGTTGTTGTGTTGAACGGCGGCACTGTCCGCCGTTTGCCGTCTGCAGGGCAGTAGCTCAATTGGTAGAGCAGCGGTCTCCAAAACCGCAGGTTGGGGGTTCGAGCCCCTCCTGCCCTGCCATTATGAAAAGGTGTGGTGTTCATGTCGGAAAAAGTGAAGCTCTATTTTGCGGCAGGATTGGCTGCCCTCGGGGTGTTCGCCTATTTCCTCATCCCCATCCACCTCGGTACGTATTACCCTGGTGCTGCGTTGATTCTGGCTTTGTTGGTTGCCGCAGGGCTTTCCGCTTCCAGTAACAGCGGCAAGGCACTTCTGGTTTTTTTTCGGGAGGCTTACGTGGAGTTGCTGAAAGTGGTCTGGCCGACGCGTCCCGAGGTCTTGCGTAGTACGGCCGTCATTATGGGTCTGATCGCGATTATCGCGCTTTTCCTGTGGCTGGTGGATATGGCACTCCTTGGGGTGGTGCGGCTACTACTCGGAGGAGTCGCCTAAATGTCTATGCGTTGGTATGTGGTTCATGCGTTCTCGGGCTTCGAGAAAAAGGTGCAGGGCGAAATCCGCGAGCGTGCCAATCGGGAAGGGCTTGCCGATAAATTTGGTGAGATCCTTGTACCCGTCGAAGAAGTGGTAGAAATGCGAAATGGCCAAAAGACGAACTCGCAACGGATGTTCTACCCTGGTTATGTATTGGTGCAGATGGAAATGGACGATGTCACTTGGCACCTCGTCAAAAGCACGCCGCGGGTCACTGGGTTTGTCGGTGGTTCTGTGGGGCGCCCACATCCGCTGAGTGAGGCGGAAACCGACGCCATTATGGACCGCATCAAGGAAGGCGTTGAGAAGCCGCGTCCGAAATTTAGCTTTGATGCGGGTGAACAAGTGCGCGTTGTAGACGGTCCGTTCAAGGATTTTAGTGGCGTTGTCGAAGAGGTTAATTTCGAAAAGAGCAAGCTGCGGGTTTCGGTGACCATTTTTGGTCGCTCTACACCTGTGGAATTGGATTTTGGTCAAGTCGAAAAGGCCTGATCGTCTTCAACAGAGGGAGCCTGACGGCGTTCGCACCTCGCAGGAGTTAAGTTAATGGCAAAGAAAATAACCGGATATATCAAGCTGCAGGTGAAGGCCACTCAAGCCAATCCAAGCCCGCCTATTGGTCCTGCCTTGGGTCAGCGTGGATTAAACATCATGGAGTTTTGTAAGGCGTTTAATGCTCAAACACAGGGCGTTGAGCCTGGTTTGCCGTTACCGGTGGTGATCACTGTTTTTGCAGACAAAAGCTTCACTTTTGAAGTAAAGACACCACCGGCCGCTGTATTGTTGATGAAAGCGGCGGGTTTGCCAAAGGGGAGCGGGCGCCCCAATACGGTGAAGGTGGGTAAAGTGACCGAAGCGCAGGTCGAAGAAATTGCCAAGACGAAAATGCCTGATCTCAATACGCAGAATATCGAATCAGCAAAGCGCAGCGTGCGTGGTACTGCCCGTAGTATGGGCTTGACGGTGGAGGGCTGAAACATGGCGACGAAGTCTAAGCGTACACTTGCCATCAAGGCGATGGTGGATCGAAATAACCGTTACGCGATAGAGGAAGCTCTCGAACTCGTTAAGAAAATGGCCACGACAAAATTCGATGAGTCGGTAGATGTAGCGGTGGGCTTGGGTATCGATCCGCGTAAATCAGATCAGGTAGTGCGTGGCGCCGTGGTACTTCCTAATGGTACTGGTAAGCAAATGCGGGTGGCAGTCTTCGCGACAGCCGATAAAGCAGTCGATGCGCGTGAGGCTGGCGCCGATATTGTCGGCATGGAAGATCTTGCGGAGCAGGTGAAGGCCGGTCAGATGGACTTTGATGTGGTGATTGCTACGCCGGATGCCATGCGTGTGGTGGGCACACTCGGTCCTGTACTCGGCCCCCGTGGTTTGATGCCGAACCCTAAAGTCGGAACGGTGACTGCAGATGTGCGGACTGCTGTAATCAACGCCAAGGGAGGGCAAGTGCGTTATCGTGCTGACAAGGGCGGTATTGTGCACAGCACCATCGGCAAGTCCTCCTTCGAGGTGAAGGCGTTGCATGAAAATCTTTTGGCGCTGATTGACAGCCTGCGTAAAGCGAAACCAGCCACTAGTAAGGGCATATATATTCGTAAGGTGAGCCTTTCCCCAACCATGGGTCCTGGCGTCGCCGTGGATATCGGTGGCCTCGGTTAAAGATTTCCGTCTGTGGGCGGGAAGGTCGGCGCAAGCCGGCGTACGAAGACCGCAGGGGGCGCAAGCCTTAATGATTTTCCCTGCGTAGGCGACGGCGTGCCAAACCCTTTGGCCGCCTTGGTTAGATAGGAGGTGACATTCACGTGAGTCTTAAACTCGCAGAAAAGGAACAAGTCGTCACCACTTTGCAAGCCAAACTTGCTGGGGCGCAAGCCACAGTGGTAGCAGAGTATCGCGGCTTGACAGTGGCACAAATGACCGTTTTCCGGGCAGAAGCACAAAAACAATCGGTGCATGTGCAGGTTGTGAAGAACACGCTATTGAAGCGCGCGCTCGCGGGAACGTCTTTCGCGGTGATGAACCACTTGTTAAAAGGTCCTTTGGTGTTTGCAGCAGCGGAAGACCCCGTTGCGCTCGCTAAACTCTTTACCGACCACGCAAAGCGTTTCGACAAACTGGTCATTACTGGTGGTGTGCTCAGTGGTAAGCAGATCGATGCAGCGGCAATAGCGCAGTTGAGCAAAATGCCCTCACGCGAAGAGTTGCTGGCTAAGTTGCTTGGCACTATGCAGGCACCGGTTTCCGGCTTTGTCCGCACCCTTAACGAGGTCCCAAGCCGTTTTGTTCGGACCTTGGCAGCAGTCCGCGATCAACGCGCTGCTTAACTCACATTGAACTATAAGGAGTTGGTAAAATGGCATTGTCCAAAGTAGAAATTTTAGACGCTATCGCTGGTATGACCGTTCTGGAACTGTCTGAACTCATCAAAGAAATGGAAGAGAAGTTTGGCGTCTCTGCGGCGGCGGTCGCGGTTGCGGCGCCTGCCGGTGGCGCCGCAGGCGGTGAAGGTGCCGCTGCTGTAGAAGAGCAGACCGAATTTGACGTCATCCTTACCAGCGCTGGTGCCAACAAAGTCAACACCATCAAGGTGGTCCGGGCTATTACTGGTCTTGGCCTGAAGGAAGCGAAGGATCTCGTCGATGGTGCACCGAAGCCAGTGAAGGAAGGCGTAGCCAAGGCAGAAGCGGAAAGCGTCAAAGCGCAGCTCGTCGAGGCCGGTGCCGAGGCGGAGATCAAGTAATCCGTAGTTAAAATGTAGTAAACTTATCGGCTGGCGGCGTAAAGCGCTGCCAGCCCCTCATTGTTTGCGGAAAGCAACTTTAACCGCTTGTCCCTGAACCATGCAGTCGTCGCGCGGAGCATCCATGGCCTACTCTTTTACTGAAAAGAAACGGATTCGTAAAGACTTTGGCAAAAGCCAAAGCATTCTTGCTGTGCCATATCTGCTGGCTACGCAGATGGATTCCTACCGGGAGTTTCTCCAGGAATCCGTGCCCCCGGCGGCGCGAAAGGAAACGGGTTTAGAAGCTGTTTTCCGTTCGATTTTTCCGATGGAGAGCTATTCTGGCAACGCCACGCTGGATTATGTTTCCTATCGTCTCGAAAAACCGGTATTTGATGTGGTGGAGTGCCGTCAGCGTGGACTGACGTACTGTGCCGGGCTGCGTGTGCGCTTGCGCTTGGCGGTCATGGAAAAGGATGACACCACGGGGGCCAAACGTGTTAAAGACGTGAAGGAGCAAGATGTCTACATGGGCGAACTGCCCTTGATGACTGAGCATGGTTCCTTCGTAATCAACGGCACCGAGCGTATTATCGTTTCGCAATTGCATCGTTCGCCGGGCGTTTTCTTTGATCATGATCGTGGTAAGACCCACTCTTCGGGAAAACTCCTTTTTAACGCGCGCATCATTCCCTATCGAGGCTCCTGGCTAGATTTTGAATTTGATCCCAAGGATCACGTCTATGCACGCATCGATCGTCGTCGTAAATTGCCAGCAACGACCCTTCTGCGCGCCCTAAGCTACAGCACTCAGGATATTCTTGAGATGTTTTTTGATACAGAGACTTTCCGCATAATTGACGGTGATCTGCGGTATGTCTTACTTCCCCAACGTTTGCAGGGTGAAGTGGCGACCTTTGACATCGCCAATCCAGAGACCGGTGAAGTGTTGGTGCAGACGGGTAAACGAATTACTGCGCGTCAAACAAAGGCACTTGCCGATGTCCGGGGTCTGCACGAGATCCCTGTGCCTGATGCCTTCCTTCTGGGTAAAGTCGTCGCGAAAGATGTCATGCACCCAGAAACCGGCGAAGTGCTCGTGCAGGCTAACGAGCCGGTAAGCGGCGAGGTCTTGGAGGCTCTGCGTCAGGGACCATCGCTCACACTGCATACCCTATATATCAATGAGCTGGATCGTGGCCCTTACATTTCGGAGACGTTGCGCGTCGACACGTCGCGTGATGCACACGAAGCGCAGATGGAAATTTATCGCCTGATGCGTCCGGGTGAGCCGCCGACGAAGGACGCGGCCCAGAACCTTTTTCAGGGCCTGTTCTTCAGTCCGGATCGCTATGATCTGTC
This sequence comes from Acidithiobacillus sp., assembly GCF_023229925.1. Lineage (NCBI taxonomy): Bacteria > Pseudomonadati > Pseudomonadota > Acidithiobacillia > Acidithiobacillales > Acidithiobacillaceae > Acidithiobacillus > Acidithiobacillus sp. Next base: position 216,667 of record NZ_JALNYM010000003.1, read on the forward strand.
TGCCGTAGGCCGCATGAAGTTCAATCGCAGGGTGGGTCGAGAGGAGATCACTGGTCCCGGCGTGCTTAGTAGCGAAGATATCATTGCGGTCCTCAAAGTGCTGCTTGCGCTACGTAATGGCGTCGGCGAGATCGATGATATCGATCATCTCGGTAACCGGCGTGTGCGCTCGGTCGGCGAACTGATGGAGAACCAGTTCCGCCTCGGTCTGGTACGTGTGGAGAGAGCCGTGAAGGATCGCCTAGCGCTGGCCGAGAGTGAGGGACTGACCCCTCAGGATCTCATTAATGCCAAGCCAATTGCGGCGGTGGTCAACGAGTTTTTCGGTTCCAGCCAGCTCTCCCAGTTTATGGATCAGACCAACCCGCTTTCGGAGGTCACCCATAAACGCCGGGTTTCCGCACTCGGGCCGGGTGGCTTGACCCGCGAGCGGGCAGGCTTCGAGGTGCGTGACGTACATCCGACACATTATGGCCGTATCTGTCCGATTGAAACGCCAGAAGGCCCGAATATTGGTCTGATCAATAGTTTATCCTGCTATGCACGCACTAATTCCTATGGGTTCCTCGAAACGCCCTATCGGCGCGTTGTCGATTGCCGCGCGACCGATGAGATCGAATATCTTTCGGCCATTGAAGAAGGCAATTATGTGATTGCTCAAGCGAACTCGGCGGTGGATGAAAGTGGCATGCTGACCGACGAGCTCGTATCTTGCCGACACAAGAACGAATTTGCCCTGGCGAACCCTGACCAAGTTCAGTTCATGGATGTTTCGCCGCGGCAAATCGTCTCGGTAGCGGCCAGTATGATCCCTTTCCTAGAGCATGATGACGCTAACCGCGCCTTGATGGGCTCTAACATGCAACGCCAGGCAGTGCCGACGGTGCGTTCCGACGCACCGATGGTGGGTACGGGCATGGAGCGGGTAGTCGCCATTGATTCGGGCGCGGCTGTTGTCGCACGACGTGGCGGTGTGGTGGATATCGTCGATGGTGCGCGTATCGTCATTCGCGTCAGTGATGAAGAAACCCTAGCCGAAGAGCCCGGTGTAGATATCTACAATCTCGTGAAGTATGCACGCTCTAACCAGAACACGACGTTGAATCAGCGCCCGGTGGTCAAAGTCGGTGATGTGGTCAGTCGCGGTGACGTGCTTGCCGATGGGCCGAGCACAGAGATGGGTGAATTGGCTCTTGGCCAGAATATTTTGGTGGCCTTTACGCCTTGGAACGGATACAACTTCGAGGACTCTATTTTGATCTCGGAACGCGTAGTGGCTGAAGACCGTTACACTACCATTCATATTGAGGAATTTTCCGTCTTCGCGCGTGACACCAAACTGGGACCAGAAGAAATCACTCGGGATATCCCCAACGTCGCAGAGGGCGCGCTGCGCCACCTCGATGAGTCCGGCATAGTCGTAATCGGTGCGGAATTGGCGCCCGGTGACATTCTCGTGGGCAAGGTCACGCCCAAGGGCGAGACCCAGCTGACGCCAGAAGAAAAACTCCTGCGGGCGATCTTCGGTGAAAAAGCCTCAGACGTGAAAGATAACTCCATGCGGATGCCTGCCGGTATGTATGGTACGGTGATCGACGTGCAGGTCTTTACTCGCGATGGTATCGAGAAGGATGCCCGTGCCAAGTCCATCGAGGAGCACGAGCTCGCACGGATTCGTAAGGATTTGAACGATCAATATCGTATCGTTGAAGAAGACAGTTATCAGCGCATTGAGCGTCAGCTTACTGGTAAGGTTGCTGAGGGTGGTCCTAACGGTCTTGCGGCCGGAAACAAAGTGACAAAGGCTTATCTGAAGGATTTGCCGCGTACTAAATGGTTTGAGATCCGGTTGCGTACGGAAGAGAGCAACGACGCCCTGGAGCAGATCCGCGCGCAACTCGAGGAACAGCGCCAGCGTCTCGACGCAGTACTTGAAGAAAAACGGCGCAAGCTGACGCAAGGGGATGATTTGAGTCCGGGTGTCCTGAAGATGGTAAAAGTGCATGTGGCCATTAAAAGGCACTTGCAGCCGGGCGATAAGATGGCGGGACGCCACGGTAACAAGGGCGTGGTCTCGAAGATCGTTCCTGTAGAAGATATGCCCTATCTTGCCGATGGCACCCCGGTAGATATCGTGCTCAATCCTTTGGGCGTGCCTTCGCGTATGAACGTGGGGCAGATTCTCGAAACGCATCTTGGGTGGGCGGCTAAGGGGCTGGGTAAGAAGATAGGCGCGATGCTGGATAGCGAGGTCGCTATGGCAGAGATGCGCGCCTTCCTCGCCGAAATCTACAACCGTTCTGGCAAGAAAGAAGATATCGACAGCCTGACCGATCAGGAAATTCGCGAGCTATCGGCAAATCTTCGCAGTGGTGTGCCCATGGCGACTCCCGTCTTTGATGGTGCATCCGAGGAGGAGATCCGCGATATGTTGGAGTTGGCCGATTTGCCGCGCAGCGGTCAGGTTACGCTGTATGACGGTCGGACTGGTGACGCCTTTGATCGCCCGGTAACAGTGGGCTATCTCTACATGCTCAAGCTTCATCATTTGGTGGATGACAAGATGCATGCGCGCTCCACGGGACCTTATAGTCTGGTTACCCAGCAGCCCTTAGGTGGTAAGGCCCAGTTTGGTGGTCAGCGCTTCGGTGAAATGGAGGTCTGGGCGCTGGAAGCCTATGGTGCGGCTTACACTCTGCAGGAAATGCTCACCGTGAAGTCGGACGACGTGAGCGGGCGCAGCAAAATGTATGAGTCCATCGTCAAGGGTGATTTCCGCATGGATGCCGGGATGCCGGAATCTTTCAATGTGTTATTGAAAGAATTGCGTTCTTTGGGTATCGATATTGAGTTGGAGCAATCCAAGTAAAATTTCCGCCCGCGGCGGGCAAGGATGAATGCGTTGAAAGACTTACTAAAGCTCTTCAAACAGAACGATCAGCAAGAAGAATTCGATGCGATTCGGATTGGTATCGCGTCTCCAGATAAGGTGCGATCATGGTCCTTTGGCGAAGTAAAAAAGCCGGAGACGATCAATTACCGGACCTTCAAGCCGGAGCGCGAAGGTTTGTTCTGTGCCAAGATTTTTGGGCCGATCAAAGACTACGAGTGCCTTTGCGGCAAATACAAGCGTCTTAAACACCGAGGCGTAGTCTGTGAAAAGTGTGGTGTTGAGGTGACTCAGGCACGAGTTCGGCGCGAGCGGATGGGGCATATTGAGCTTGCCAGTCCCGTCGCGCATATCTGGTTCCTCAAATCGCTACCGAGCCGCATGGGCATGATTCTCGATATGCCTCTGCGAGATATCGAACGTGTCCTTTATTTTGAAGCGTATGTGGTGGTTGATCCGGGTGTGACCGCCCTTGAGCGTGGGAATATCCTCACCGAAGACCAATATTTGGATGCCCTGGAAGAACACGGTGACGAGTTTGCCGCGAAAATGGGTGCAGAAGGTATCCGCGATCTGTTACGCGGCATACCACTGACACAAGAAATTGAGCAGATCCGCAATGAACTGCGAGAGAGCAACTCTGATACGAAGACCAAGAAGCTTAGTAAGCGTCTGAAGATCCTGGAGGCTTTTGAACAGTCGGGTAATCGTCCTGAATGGATGATTATGGAGGTTCTCCCGGTGTTGCCACCAGATCTGCGCCCCTTGGTGCCACTGGATGGCGGCCGTTTTGCGACTTCTGATCTCAACGATCTCTACCGACGCGTCATTAATCGCAATAACCGGCTCAAACGCCTGCTGGAGTTGAAAGCGCCGGACATAATTGTTCGCAATGAAAAACGTATGTTGCAGGAGGCCGTAGACGCGCTGCTCGATAATGGTCGGCGCGGGCGTGCCATATCTGGACCTAATAAACGTCCGCTCAAGTCGCTCGCGGATATGATCAAGGGCAAGCAGGGCCGTTTCCGCCAAAATCTGCTTGGTAAGCGGGTGGATTACTCCGGCCGCTCCGTCATCGTCGTCGGGCCTGAGTTGCGCCTGCACCAGTGCGGATTACCAAAGAAAATGGCCCTGGAGTTGTTCAAGCCTTTCATCTTCAATAAGTTGGAGGAGCGCGGTCTGGCGACCACCATCAAGGCTGCCAAGCGTTTGGTGGAGCAGGAAAAGCCGGAAGTTTGGGATATCCTCGAAGAAGTGATTCGCGAGCATCCAGTCATGCTTAACCGGGCGCCGACCTTGCATCGTTTGGGTATTCAGGCCTTTGAGCCGGTACTGATCGAAGGTAAGGCCATTCAATTACACCCTTTGGTGTGTGCTGCATATAACGCAGACTTCGATGGCGACCAGATGGCAGTGCACGTCCCGCTTTCACTGGAGGCACAGCTGGAAGCGCGGACATTGATGATGTCTACCAACAATATTTTGAGTCCGGCCAACGGGGAGCCGGTGATCGTGCCATCTCAGGATATTGTGCTCGGACTTTATTACGTCAGTCAGGAGCGTGCGGACGCGAAGGGGACAGGCAGTATTTTCGCGGACACGGCAGAAGTGCGGCGTGCGTATGAGACAGGCAACCTTGGCCTGCACGCTCGTATTATCGTCCGTTTTCGTGGGGAACGTATGGATACCACGGCGGGACGTGCCCTACTTGGGGATATTCTTCCTGAAGGCCTTCCGTTTAGCGTGATCAATCGGGTGTTGAAGAAAAAGGTGATCGGCGAGCTGATCAATATCTGTTACCGCCGCCTGGGTGTTAAAGATACTGTCATTTTTGCCGACCAGTTGATGTATACCGGCTTTCGCATGGCAACTCGCGCGGGCATTTCCTTCGGCGCCGGAGACATGGTAACCCCCCCGGAAAAAGAAGGTATTCTGACCCGCTCCGAGGATGAGGTTAAAGCCATTCAAGACCAATACACTTCGGGTTTGGTGACCGAGGGCGAACGCTATAACAAAGTAGTCGATATCTGGTCGCGTGCTACCGATGAAGTCGCCAAGGCGATGATGGATCGAGTCAGCAAGGATACCGTGTATTTGCCAGATGGAAATTCGGTCCAGCAGGACTCGTTCAACTCTATCTTTATGATGGCCGATTCCGGTGCGCGTGGTTCTGCTGCGCAGATTCGTCAGCTTGCTGGTATGCGCGGCCTGATGGCGAAGCCCGATGGCTCCATTATCGAGACCCCCATCACCGCGAATTTTCGTGAAGGCCTCAATGTCCTTCAGTACTTCATATCTACGCATGGCGCTCGTAAAGGTCTTGCCGACACCGCGCTGAAAACGGCGAACTCTGGTTATTTAACGCGGCGTCTGGTGGACGTCACCCAGGATTTAGTCGTGGTCGAGACCGACTGTGGCTCGGAAGATGGTTTGCCCATGACTTCTCTTGTCGAGGGCGGCGAGATCATCGAACCGCTGCGTGACCGAGTATTGGGTCGCGTTGTGGCGGAAGATGTTGTTCACCCTAACACCGGCGGCGTCGTTATTGCACGAAATACGTTGCTGACCGAGCAGCATCTCGGTCAATTGGACGAACTGGGTGTGGATGCTCTAAAGGTGCGCTCACCGTTAACCTGCCGTTCACGTCATGGTGTTTGCGCACTTTGTTACGGACGTGACTTGGCGCGTGGCCATCTGGTGAACGCCGGTGAGGCGGTTGGCGTTATTGCGGCGCAGTCGATTGGTGAGCCCGGTACTCAGCTGACCATGCGCACCTTCCACATCGGTGGTGCGGCCAGCCGATCCGCCGCCCAGAGCAGCATCGATATAAAGCAGGGTGGTTTCTTTCGTTACCAGCCCAACCTGCGTCTGGTCACGCATTCCAGCGGTCGCCATGTGGTGGTAGGGCGGAATGGGGAGGTGACGGTCACCGACGAGCAGGGACGTGAGAAGGAGCGTTACAAGGTGCCTTATGGCGCGACCATCCTGATGGATGACAACGCTGCCGTCACCGCCGGTCGGCGGGTGGCGGAGTGGGATCCGCATACACGCCCCATCGTCAGTGAAGTCGGCGGCAAAATTTCTTTGAAAGACGCGGTGGAAGGCGCAAGTGTGGCCATTCAAACCGACGAAATCACGGGCCTGTCGACGCTCGTCGTCATTGATGCCAAACAGCGTCCCCCGCAGGGGCGTGATTTGCGACCGGTGATCAGCTTGCTGGATGAGCGTGGTCAGGATTTGAAGTTGCCCGGCACTGATCTGCCTGCGCGTTATTTCTTGCCGGCAAAGGCGATTATCGCGGTGCATGAAGGTATGGAAATTCATCCTGGTGACATTCTGGCCCGTCTGCCGGTAGGTACCACCAAGACTCGAGACATTACCGGTGGTCTGCCCCGCGTGGCTGAGCTCTTCGAGGCACGACGTCCCAAGGACTTCGCTGTTATCGCGGAGCACGAGGGCATCATCGGCTTTGGTAAAGACACCAAGGGTAAGCAGCGACTGATTATCACCGATGAGAATGGAGACCAGCACGAATATCTTATTCCTAAAGGCCGTCACGTAACCGTTTACGAAGGCGAACGGGTCAGTCCTGGCGAGCAGCTCGTAGAAGGCCAGCCGGTTCCGCATGATATTTTGCGGGTGTTGGGTGTGCAGGCCCTCGCCAATTATATTGTCGATGAAGTGCAGGATGTGTATCGTCTGCAGGGTGTGCGTATCAATGATAAGCACATCGAAGTGATCCTGCGCCAAATGCTGCGACGGGTCGAAGTGACGTCAAGTGGCGATAGCACCTTCATTCCCGGGGACCAAGTCGACCGAGTGCGGGTGGAGGATGAAAATAACGTCCTGGAAGCGGCAGGTAAAGAACTGGCACGTTTCACCCCGATGCTGTTGGGCATCACCAAGGCAAGTCTGTCCACGGAATCCTTCATCTCGGCGGCGAGTTTCCAGGAAACCACCCGCGTGCTCACTGAAGCGGCAGTATCAGGTAAGGTGGACGACTTGCGTGGTTTGAAGGAAAACGTCATTGTCGGACGTCTGATACCCGCAGGGACGGGGCTCGCCTATCATGCGCATCGTCGGCGACTGAATCGCGGGGAGCCTGTCCAGTCCACGGAAAAGACTGTGGGGAGTGATCTCTCCATGTCGGTAACCGATGGCCAGTAATTTGTTGTGTGACCAAGACTTGCCTTGACAGTCAAGGTAAGTCTAACTAGAATGCGCCCTCTCATCGGTGAGGCTGGGTGTCATCATCGTACTCTGGAGGTTGTAAATGCCCACATTAAATCAGCTCGTGCGTAAGCCACGTAAGCGACCTGTCGCAAAAAGCAAGGTACCTGCCTTGGACGCTAACCCGCAGAAGCGGGGGGTGTGTACCCGTGTCTACACGACGACCCCTAAAAAGCCCAACTCAGCGTTGCGTAAGGTCGCCCGTGTGCGTCTCACGAATGGTTTTGAGGTCAGTAGTTACATTCCAGGTGAGGGGCACAACCTGCAAGAGCACTCGGTGGTGCTGATTCGCGGTGGTCGCGTAAAGGATCTTCCCGGTGTGCGCTATCACATCGTGCGTGGCACCCTGGATACTGCCGGTGTTAAAAACCGTAAGCAGTCGCGTTCCAAGTATGGCGCCAAGCGTCCCAAGTAAGTATTGATTGAAGGAGTTGTTGCGCCATGCCAAGACGTCGTGAAGTACCCAAGCGGGTTGTCCTGCCGGATCCGAAGTATAAAGAAGAAGTGATTGCCAAGTTCGCCAACGTAATGATGCGCGATGGCAAAAAGAGTACCGCTGAAAAAATCGTTTACGGCGCTCTGGAAATGGTGGCGGAGCGTAGCAAAAGCGACGCGCTTGAAATATTCCGCAAAGCTATCGACAACGTGCGGCCTGTCGTAGAAGTAAAAAGCCGCCGCGTCGGGGGTGCCACCTACCAGGTGCCTGTAGAAATCCGTTCGGATCGACGGATGGCCCTGGCCATGCGCTGGCTGCGCGACTCGGCGCGTAAGCGTAACGAAAAGTCCATGGGCAATCGTCTTGCGGCGGAAATTCTCGAAGCGGCCGAAAATCGCGGTAATGCGGTTCGTAAACGCGAGGAAACCCACCGTATGGCAGAAGCCAATAAGGCCTTTGCTCATTTCCGCTGGTAATTGGTTGCACCTTACGCACAAGGACTGAAACGTGGCTCGCACAACCCCCATCGAACGTTATCGCAATATCGGTATCATGGCGCACATTGATGCCGGCAAAACGACTACCACTGAGCGCATTTTATTCTACACCGGCGTCTCTCATAAGATTGGCGAAGTGCATGAAGGTACTGCGGTCATGGACTGGATGGCCCAGGAGCAGGAGCGCGGTATTACCATTACGTCCGCGGCGACCACGTGTTTTTGGAAGGGTATGGACGGGCAGCGCGCGGAACACCGTATCAATATTATTGATACGCCAGGCCACGTCGATTTCACCATTGAAGTGGAGCGTTCACTGCGGGTGCTCGACGGTGCTATGGCGGTATTTTGTGCGGTAGGTGGTGTGCAGCCCCAGTCTGAAACGGTATGGCGACAGGCGAATAAATATGGTGTCCCCCGTATTGCCTTCGTGAACAAGATGGATCGCCAGGGTGCGAACTTCAAGCGGGTTGTTGAGCAGATTGCCACCAAGCTGCGGGGTAATCCGATCCCGGTTCAGCTACCCATTGGTGAAGAAGATCACTTTAGCGGTGTCATCGATCTGATGAAGATGAAGTCCATCAACTGGGATGATGCGTTGCAGGGCACCCAGTTTACGGAAGAAGATATCCCTGCTGCTTTGCAAGCCGATGCCGAAGCGGCGCGTCATTTCATGGTAGAGGCCATCGCTGACGCCGACGAAGACGTAATGATGAAATACCTTGAAGGCGAGGAAATTAGCATTGCGGAATTGAAGGTGGCCTTACGCAAGGCGACGATTGCCGGGTCCGTAGTACCGGTGTTGTGCGGAAGTGCGTTTAAAAACAAAGGGGTGCAGGCAGCGTTGGATGCTGTGCTAGACTACCTGCCGTCGCCCGCGGACATCAAGCCGGTGACAGGTGCCCATCCTGATAGCGGAGCGGAAATCGTTCGATCGGCCGACGACAGCGAGCCGTTTTCTGCGCTAGCATTCAAAATCGCGACGGATCCCTTTGTCGGACAGCTCACCTTCTTCCGGGTTTATTCGGGAGTGCTCACTGCTGGTTCTACGGTGCTCAATCCAGGACGTGGCCAGAAAGAACGTATTGGTCGCGTACTGCAGATGCATGCTAACGAGCGTCACGAAATCAAGGAAGTGTTCGCGGGAGACATTGCCGCTGCCGTCGGCCTGAAAACTGCCTACACCGGAGATACGCTCTGTGATTTGAGCAAGCCGATCGCTTTGGAGCAGATGGAATTTCCCGAGCCGGTGATTCATGTTGCAGTCGAGCCTAAAACCAAGGCGGATCAGGAGAAGATGGGCATCGCCTTAGGTAAGCTCGCTCAGGAAGATCCATCGTTCCGGGTGCGTACCGACCAAGAATCTGGGCAGACCATTATTTCTGGTATGGGTGAGTTGCACTTGGAGATCATCGTCGACCGCATGAAACGCGAGTTCGGCGTCGAAGCGACTGTGGGGGCGCCCCAGGTGGCGTATCGCGAGACGATCCGTAAAACCGTCGAGTCAGAAGGCAAATTTGTCCGGCAGTCAGGTGGGCGCGGACAGTACGGACACGTTTGGTTGCGTCTAGAGCCTCTTGAACCGGGAAGCGGTTTCGTCTTTGAGAACGGAGTCGTCGGTGGCACCGTACCTAAAGAGTTTATCAACCCAACAGAAAAGGGTGTTGAAGAAGCACTAGAAAATGGTATCATTGCCGGCTTCCCTGTGGTGGACGTCAAAGTCACCCTTTTTGACGGTTCTTATCATGACGTCGACTCTTCGGAGGCAGCGTTTAAGATCGCGGGGTCGATGGGCTTCAAAGCGGGTGCGGCGAAGGCTAATCCGGTATTGTTGGAACCTATTTTCGCCGTCGAGGTGGTAACTCCGGAAGAATATATGGGTGACATCATCGGTGACATCAATAGTCGCCGCGGAATGATGCAAGGTATGGAAGACGAGGCGGGGGCGAAGATGATCCGCTGCGAAGTTCCTCTGGCGGAAATGTTTGGATACGCGACGACAGTACGTTCGCTTTCTCAGGGCCGGGCTACCTATACCATGCAGTTTGAGAAGTACATGGAAGTCCCCGGCCATGTCGCCGAGGCCATTGTCAAGAAAAGTCAGCGCTAGTCGTAACAGGAGAGTTCAAGATGTCCAAAGGGAAATTTGAGCGGACGAAGCCGCATGTGAACGTGGGAACGATTGGTCACGTGGACCATGGCAAGACCACATTAACGGCGGCGCTGACGAAGGTGTTGTCGGCGAAGTTTGGTGGTGAGATTCGCGCCTATGATCAGATTGACAATGCGCCGGAAGAGCGGGCACGCGGGATCACGATTGCGACCTCGCATGTAGAATATGAAACCGCAAATCGCCACTATGCGCACGTTGACTGTCCAGGACACGCCGACTACGTGAAGAACATGATCACCGGCGCCGCGCAGATGGACGGTGCTATTCTGGTGTGCTCGGCAGCGGACGGGCCCATGCCGCAGACCCGCGAACACATCCTGCTTGCTCGCCAGGTGGGTGTACCCTTTATTGTTGTGTTCCTGAACAAGGCGGACATGGTGGATGACGCCGAACTGCTGGAGCTGGTGGAAATGGAAGTGCGGGAATTGCTTTCCAAGTACGAGTTCCCCGGCGACGACATTCCGGTGATCATTGGTTCCGCGCTGAAGGCGCTGGAAGGGGACCAGAGCGACATCGGCGAGCCTGCTATCTTTAGGTTGGCGGATGCCATGGACAGTTACATCCCCATGCCGGAGCGTCCCATCGATAAACCGTTCCTGATGCCGATCGAAGACGTGTTCTCGATTTCCGGCCGCGGCACGGTGGTGACGGGTCGTATTGAGCGTGGAATTGTCAAGATTGGCGATGAAATTGAGATTATTGGCATTCACAACACGGCCAAGAGCATTGTCACTGGCGTCGAAATGTTCCGCAAGATTCTGGATCAGGGCCAGTCTGGAGACAACGTCGGCGTGCTGCTGCGTGGCACCAAGAAAGATGATGTAGAGCGCGGTCAGGTGCTGGCCAAGCCCGGCAGCATCAAGCCGCACACGCGTTTTGAGGCCGAAGTATATGTGTTGTCCAAGGAAGAAGGTGGTCGTCATACACCATTTTTCAATGGTTATCGTCCGCAGTTTTACTTCCGTACCACCGACGTAACGGGTGCGGTGGAGTTGCCGGAAGGAGTAGAAATGGTGATGCCGGGTGACAACATTCTGTTTAAGGTGGCGTTGATTGCACCGATCGCGATGGAAGAAGGTCTGCGTTTCGCAGTCCGCGAAGGCGGCCGTACCGTTGGCGCTGGCGTGGTCTCAAAGGTGGTCGAGTAATGGACAGCTCTAAAATTCGCATTCGCCTTAAATCGTATGATTTTCGCATGCTTGATATTTCTGCTGCGGAAATCGTTGAAACGGCGCGCCGGACCGGTGCGCGTGTTTGTGGGCCAATTCCTCTTCCTACAAAAATTGAACGCTTTACGGTTTTACGCTCGCCGCACGTCGATAAAAACGCACGTGATCAATTTGAACAGCGTACCCACAAGCGGTTGCTCGACATTCTGGATCCCAACGACAAGACAGTGGATGCCCTGATCAAGCTTGATCTCGCGGCCGGTGTAGATGTCGAGATCAAGCTGTAATTATTTAAAGGACGATACAATGGTAATGGGCCTGATCGGACGGAAAGTTGGTATGACGCGCATCGCCACAGAAGACGGACGTGTGCTGCCGGTAACCGTCATTCATGTGGCACCGAATACGGTGGCACAGGTTAAAGATATCGCCACTGACGGTTACAAGGCAGTGCAGGTGGCAACCGGTGAACGCCGTCCACAGCGGGTAACCGCTGCTTTGGCGGGACATTTTCGCAAGAGCGGAGTAGCCCCGGGGCGAATTTTAAGAGAGTTTCGTATGGCGGATGATGCTGTTTATGCCTGCGGTGCGGACATTGGCCTCGACATTTTTGCGGAAGGCCAGCGCGTGGATGTTTCTGGAGTTAGCAAAGGCAAAGGATTCGCTGGTGCCATCAAGCGCCATAATTTCCGGAGTAATCGGGCCAGCCATGGTAACTCGCGGGCGCACCGCGCACCTGGTTCCATCGGGTGTCGCCAGACGCCTGGACGAGTATTCAAGGGCAAAAAAATGGCAGGGCATTTGGGTGCCGAGCAGGTCACAACGCTCAATCTGGAGTTGGTGCGTATTGATCTGAATCGTCGTCTGCTCATGATTAAGGGTGCTGTTCCCGGTGCCCGTGACGGGGACGTGATTGTTCGTCCTGCCGTGCGTGGTTAGGAGAAAAATAATGCAAGTGCAAAGCTTGGAAGTAACCACCGGGAAAAGTAGCGATGTCGAGGTCGCTGATGGTGTATTCGCAGTGCCTTATAATGAGGCGTTGTTACATCAGGTTGTGGTGGCCCAGATGGCCGGTATGCGTTCGGCGAACGCCGTCCAGAAGAATCGGGCGGCAGTGCGTGGTGGTGGACGCAAGCCGTGGAAACAGAAGGGTACGGGGCGGGCGCGCGCTGGTAGTATTCGCAGCCCGATCTGGCGTGGGGGTGGACGAGCATTTCCTGGTGGAAACGAAAACTATACGCAAAAAGTTAACAAGAAGATGTGGGCTGGGGCGATGCGTACGGCACTAGCGGAATTATTGCGACAAGGCCGTCTGCAGATTATTCAACAGGAAGATCTAGCTGAGCCACGTAGCCGCCTGGCAAAAGACTGGTTGAGCCGTGCGGGTGGTGATAATTTCCTGCTCGTTATGGGTGAGGTGCCGCTAAATCTTTTTCTAGGTTTGCGAAACTTCCCGAGAGTGGGTATCGCCGGTTGGCAAGATATCGGGCCTGCAGATCTGCTCCAATATGGTCGAGTGTTGCTGGATACCGAGGCGGCAGCTCGGTTAGGTGAGGTGTACGGATGAACGCTGAGCGTAAGTATCTTGTTTTGCTGGCGCCTATTATCAGTGAAAAGAGTACGATGGTGCAGCAGCAGGCGAATCAGTTTGTGTTTAAGGTCGCGCGCGATTCTACTAAGTTGGAAATCAAGTCGGCGGTCGAAAAACTTTTTGAGGTTCAGGTTCTCTCTGTTCAGACTTGTAACTATACGGGTAAGGAAAAGCGGATGGGTAGCCATATTGGCCGCCGCTCGTCCTGGAAGAAGGCCTATGTACGGCTTGCCGAGGGCAGCAGCATAGATTACGGCGTCGCCTGAGGAGGAGGGATAAAACATGGCACTAGTTAAAACCAAGCCGACTTCTGCGGGACGGCGGTTCGTGGTAAAAACAGTCGACTCACGCCTCCACAAGGGAAATGCGTATCCGGCTCTTGTTGAGTCACAGTCCCATAGTGGCGGTCGCAACAATCGTGGGCGTATTACTCGGCGTCATCAGGGCGGTGGACACAAGTCTCACTATCGTCTGGTAGATTTCAAACGCAATAAAGTGGACATACCTGGTAAGGTAGAGCGCTTAGAGTACGACCCCAATCGGTCGGCTCACATTGCATTGATTTGTTATGTTGACGGCGAACGTCGCTATATTCTCGCTGCAAAGGGCATGTCCGTCGGTGATGCGGTGCTCTCCGCTGAGCAGGCGCCCATAAAACCGGGTAATTGCATGCCACTCCGCGGTATTCCTGTCGGTTCCGTGGTGCACAACATTGAGATGCGGCCAGGTAAGGGTGGGCAGATCGCTCGTTCTGCTGGTGCATCTGCTCAGCTTATGGCCCGTGACGGAGTTTATGCCCAAGTGCGCTTGCGCTCTGGCGAAGTACGGCGAATTCATGTATCCTGCCGCGCTACGATAGGTGAGGTTGGGAATGAAGAGCATGGCTCCCGCCAATTGGGTAAAGCCGGTGCGACGCGCTGGCGTGGTGTAAGGCCAACGGTTCGTGGTGTCGCGATGAACCCGGTGGACCACCCGCATGGTGGAGGAGAAGGGCGCACCTCTGGTGGTCGTCATCCGGTGTCGCCGTGGGGTCAGCCGACTAAGGGGCATCGTACCCGTAGAAACAAACGTACGAGCAATATGATTGTGCGTCGTCGTTCGCGTTAGTGGTTAAGGGGATTTCACGTGCCACGTTCGATTAAAAAAGGTCCGTTCATTGATGAACATCTGGACCGTAAAGTAAAGAGTGCTCAGGCGAGCAGCAGCCGTCGTCCGATAAAGACATGGTCGCGCCGTTCGACGATTACACCTGACTTCATTGGATTAACCATTAGCATCCATAACGGCCGCCAGCATATTCCGGTGGTTGTGAACGAAAATATGGTTGGCCACAAGCTCGGCGAATTTGCTCTGACGCGGACCTTCAAGGGTCACGTTGCCGACAAGAAAGCTAAGCGCTAAAGGGGAGTGTGATGAGATCGTCAGCAGTGCTAAAAGGTCTTCAGATGTCCCCGCAAAAAGCGCGTCTTGTCGCTGATCTGGTACGCGGACAGCCGGTGGGTAAAGCGCTGGAAATCCTGCGCTTCACCACGAAAAAGGCCGCGCTCCCGATTCGCAAGTGCCTGGAGTCTGCTATTGCTAACGCCGAGAATAACGAAGGCGCTGATGTCGACACTCTGGTTGTCGAGCAGATCATGATTGACGGTGGTGCGGTGCTCAAACGCTTTGCGGCTAGAGCGAAAGGGCGCGGCTCGCGGATACTCAAGCGCACCAGCCATATCACCGTTGTCGTCGCAGAGAGTTAACTGAGGAACATATGGGACAGAAAACCAATCCAATCGGACTGCGTCTGGGAATCATTAAGAATTGGAATTCCCGGTGGTATGGTAAAGGCGACTTCCAAGAGAAATTATTGGAGGACATCAAGGTCCGTCAGTTTATCCGTGAACGACTTGCCGGTGGCGCAGTCTCTGACATTATTATTGAGCGCCCCGCGCGCAGTGCGCGTATTACCGTGCACACCGCCCGACCCGGCATTGTTATTGGCAAAAAAGGCGAAGATATTGAACAACTTCGTCATGACGTGCAGAAGCGTATGGGGGTTCCTGTCCATATTAATGTGGAAGAAATCCGTAAGCCCGAGCTGGACGCGCAGTTGGTAGCTGAGAGTGTTGCGCAGCAACTCGTTCGCCGCATTATGTTTCGGCGCGCGATGAAACGCGCGGTCACCAACGCCATGCGTTTTGGTGCGTTAGGCATGCGTATCAACTGCGCCGGTCGTCTTGGCGGTGCAGAAATTGCCCGTACCGAATGGTATCGGGAGGGTCGCGTTCCGCTGCATACGTTGCGCGCTGATATTGACTACGGTTTCGCGGAAGCCAACACCACCTACGGCATAATCGGCGTAAAGGTGTGGATTTTTAAGGGCGAAATCCTGGAGTGGAGCACGGCGCAAACGGCCGCTGCCCGCCAGAAGTGACGGGAGTTTCCGATGCTGCAGCCTAAACGTACAAAATTTCGTAAACAACACAAAGGTCGCAATCGTGGCATTGCTACTCGTGGGAACAAAGTAAGCTTTGGCGAGTTTGGTCTTAAAGCCGTTGCTCGCGGTCGTATCACGGCCCGTCAGCTCGAAGCGGCCCGCCGCGCTATTAGCCGCCACGTAAAGCGCGGCGGCCGTATCTGGATACGTATTTTTCCGGACAAGCCGATCAGTAAAAAGCCGGCCGAGGTACGCATGGGAAAAGGTAAAGGCAATCCAGAATATTGGGTGGCATTGATTCAGCCTGGCAAAGTGCTTTATGAAATGGAAGGTGTGACTGAAGAGGTTGCCCGTGAGGCGTTCGCGCTGGGTGCAGCTAAGCTTCCTATACAGACGATATTTGTGAGTAGACGGGTGATGGGATGAAAGCTCAGGAAGTTCAACAACTTGATTTGGCGGGTTGCCAGGCGCAATTGATGCTTCTTCTTGAGGAGCAGTTCAGGTTGCGTATGCAACACGCAACTGGGCAATTAGCTAAAACGTCGCGTTTGCGCACGGTACGTCGTGATATCGCTCGCGTGCGGACAGCCATCACCGTGAAGAAGGAAGTGCACGCATGATCGAGGCGAAAAACCCACGTAGTTTGGTTGGTACGGTAGTCAGCAACCTTATGGATAAGACCATTGTGGTAAATGTTGAACGCCGTATTCAACATCCGCTCTATAAAAAATATATTCGTCGATCCAAGAAGTTTCATGCCCACGACGCGGAAAATGCCTGTCGTATCGGGGACACGGTGAAAATCGAAGAATGTCGTCCGTTGTCCAAAACTAAGAGCTGGCGTTTGGTGAAAGTGATTGCCGAGGGCATTGTGGAAGGGGATAACGCATGATACAGATGCAGACCAGGCTGAACGTTGCAGACAATAGTGGTGCCCGCGAAGTAATGTGTATTAAAGTTCTTGGCGGATCACACCGGCGTTACGCGGATATCGGCGATGTTATCAAGGTGAGTATCAAAGATGCTGTCCCGCGCGGTAAGGTAAAAAAGGGCGATGTTTACAATGCCCTCGTCGTCCGCACGCGTAAGGGTGTGCGGCGAGAAGACGGTTCTTTGATTCGCTTTGACAGTAACGCAGCGGTGCTCTTAAACAACCAGCTGCAACCTATCGGTACTCGCATTTTTGGCCCGGTAACACGCGAACTGCGCGGGGCTAACTTTATGAAGATAATTTCATTGGCGCCGGAAGTGCTGTAGGGGATGACCATGTTGAAGGTACGTAAGGATGATGAAGTCGTGATTCTTGCCGGTAAAGACAAGGGCAAACGCGGTAGAGTGCTCAAAGTGTTACGAGAAGAATCACGAGTGGTGGTCGAAAAGGTGAACATGATAAAGCGTCACGTTCGTCCTGATCGCATGGGCAAAGCTGGCGGTATCGTTGAAAAAGAGTCGCCAATTCATGTATCTAACGTGGCAATTTTTAATGCTGCGACTGGCAACGCGGATCGAATTGGTTATAAGGTACTTGAGGACGGCCAGAAGGTACGTGTTTTTAAGAGCAACGGCGAAGTTGTTGGCCGCCGTTAAGCAAGGGAAATAATATGGAAGCACGTTTGCATTCGTTGTATAAAACGTCCATTGCGCCCAAACTGATGCAGGATTTCGGCTTCAGCAGCGTTATGGAAGTTCCGAAACTGCGAAAAATCACGCTCAACATGGGTGTGGGTGAGGCAGTCGGCGATAAAAAAATTCTCGAGGCGGCTGTTGGCGATATGACCAAGATTGCAGGTCAGAAACCGGTGGTCACGCGTGCACGAAAGTCTGTAGCGGCTTTTAAAATCCGCGATGGCTATCCGATAGGATGTATGGTGACCTTGCGCGGGATCGTTATGTATGAGTTTTTGGATCGCCTGGTCAGTGTGGCGATTCCCCGTATTCGAGACTTTCGCGGTCTCTCACCGCGGTCGTTTGATGGGCGTGGAAATTATACGATGGGCGTGAAAGAGCAGATCATATTCCCTGAAATTGAATATGATAAAATCGATCGTTTGCGCGGGTTGGACGTGGTATTTACTACCACCGCCAAGAATGATGAAGAGGGCCTTGGGCTTTTGAAAGCCTTCAAGATGCCCTTCCGGTCTTGAAGGAGTTTGACGCGTGGCAAAGAAATCATTGATCGCGAAGTCTGAGAGGACTCCGAAATTTAAGGTGCGTGCGTATCACCGGTGCAAATTGTGCGGGCGTTCACGCGGTTACTATCGGAAGTTTGGCCTCTGCCGTTTGTGCTTTCGTAAGCACGCATCGGCTGGGTCGATTCCCGGTATCGTTAAAGCGAGCTGGTGAGGAAACACGATGAGCGTGACGGATCCTATTGCTGATATGCTGACGCGCATTCGTAATGCGCAACAGGTAAATAAGGCGAAAGTGCAGATGCCTGCTTCCAAGCTGAAACGCGCCATTGCGCGAGTGTTGATGGAAGAGGGTTACATCCTGGATGTGAAAGAAGATGTGTTAGACGGGCATCCCGTTCTTAACCTAACTTTGAAGTACTACGCGGGTGCCGGTGTCATTGTGGAGATTCGGCGGGTCAGTCGGCCTGGCGTTCGTGTTTACCGTGGTGCTGAAGATTTGCCACGAGTACGTGATGGCTTCGGTATTGCAATTATTTCGACTTCTCAGGGAATTATGACTGATCGCGCGGCGCGTACTGCGGGTATCGGTGGTGAAGTTCTCTGCGTTGTATCCTAAGGGGAGGACGAAAATGTCTCGTGTAGCGAAACAGCCAGTGTCTATACCCAAGGGCGTCGAAGTCCATATTGCGGAACACCGGCTGGTGGTGAAAGGTCCAAAAGGCCAGATTTCCGTTCCTTTTCACCCCGCTGTAGAATTGCAGATGGATGCCGGTGTGGCGTCACTGACCTGGGCGGAAGACAAAAACGCCCAGGCGGGAACGATGCGGGCGCTTCTGAACAATATGGTACACGGTGTTTCACACGGCTTTGAACAAAAATTGGAAATTATCGGTGTCGGTTATCGGGCCCAAGCGAAGGGTAAAACGCTCAGTTTGAGTCTTGGTTTTTCCCACCCGGTGGATTATCTGGTGCCTGACGATATCACCATCGAAACACCGACACAGACGGAAATCGTCATTCGGGGCATCGATAAGCAGAAAGTTGGTCAGATTGCTGCAGATATTCGCGCCTATCGTCCTCCGGAGCCTTACAAGGGTAAGGGTGTGCGCTACGCCGGTGAAAATGTTAGACGTAAAGAAGCGAAAAAGAAATAATGGCTGAGGCTTACTACTATGAATAAAAATTCGTCGAGGCTCCGTCGGGCCCGTAAAACCAGGGCTCGCATTGCATCGCAGGCCAAACCACGGCTCTGTGTTTTTCGTTCGGGCAAGCATATTTATGCCCAGGTGATTGATGACAGCCAGGGAAAGGTTCTTGCGCAGGCATCGAGCCTAGAGGGTGAAGTTCGCGCACAAATGCCACGCGGCGCAGATGTTGCAGCCGCCGCAACTATCGGGCAACGGGTTGCAGAGAAGGCACTGGCCGTGGGCGTTAAGGAGGTGGCATTTGACCGGAGCGGGTATCGTTACCATGGTCGGGTGAGAGCTTTGGCCGACGCAGCCCGCGACGGCGGGTTGTCGTTCTGATGGAGAGCTAAGATGGCACGGGAAAATCGCGACACGCAGCCCAACGATGGAATGCAGGAAAAACTTATTCATATCAACCGCGTTTCTAAGGTGGTTAAAGGCGGACGGCAGTTCGGCTTCGCGGCACTTATGGTGGTGGGCGATGGAGACGGTAAGGTTGGTTTCGGCCGTGGAAAGGCTAAAGAGGTCCCGGCGGGGATTCAAAAGGCGACTGACCAGGCCCGTCGTTGGATGACGAGTATACCCTTGATGAAGGGCGGTACAATACCGTACCCGGTAGAGGGGCGCCATGGTGCCGCGCGCGTCATTCTGCGGCCGGCGCCGGAAGGTAGCGGCGTCATCGCCGGCGGCGCGATGCGTGCGGTTTGTGAGGCGGTAGGGCTGCGGAACGTGGTGGCTAAATCGCTTGGGTCCAATAACCCTATCAATGTCGTCCGCGCGACTTTTGATGCATTTAATAAACTGGCTAGTCCTCAAGCTATCGCTATGAAACGTGGAAAAAGCCTGAAAGAAATCCGCGGTGAAGGGGGGCACGATGAGTAAGCATTTGCGTATTACTCTGGTAAAAAGTCTGATTGGCGTCGCTGAGAAGCATCGTCGTGTCGTGCTGGGATTAGGGCTGCGTCATACAAATCATTCGGTAGAGCGTTTGGACACCCCGGAGATTCGTGGAATGGTCAATAAAATCCCCTATCTACTTCGGTGGGAAGAGCTGTGATGAAATTAAATACGATTGCGCCCGCAGAGGGTTCGAAAAAAGACCGTCGCCGCGTTGGACGTGGTATCGGAAGCGGTTTAGGAAAAACAGCTGGTCGTGGTCACAAAGGTCAGCATGCCCGCTCCGGTGGTTACCATAAGGTGGGTTTCGAAGGTGGGCAGATGCCTTTGCAAAGGCGTATTCCCAAGCGCGGGTTTCGTAACGCATTGGGAGCGCGCGTCGTTGAGGTGACGTTGTCTCAACTGGAGTCCGCGGCAATTGACGGCGTGGTAGATATTGAAGGCTTGCTGCTTCGGCGCATCGTTCGTGGCACGCCGGATGCGATTAAGGTTATTTTGACCGGCGAAGTCACGCAGGCTTTGACTGTGCGTGGCCTGCGCGTAAGCGCTGGCGCCCGCGCAGCCATTGAAAACGCCGGCGGAAAGGTAGAAGGTTAATGGCCGGGTTACGTAGCATTGGCGGCGCCGCGCAGGGTGGCGGAAAGATCAATGAGTTACGTAACCGCATTCTTTTTCTGCTGGGCGCGCTCCTCGTTTTTCGTGTTGGAGCGCATATACCGGTGCCGGGAATCGATCCGGCCGCCATGGCGGCGTTCTTTGATCAGCAGCGGGGAACCATCCTGGGCATGTTCAACATGTTCTCAGGTGGCGCGCTTTCCCGTCTGACAGTTTTCGCTTTAGGGATCATGCCCTATATCAGCGCATCGATTATATTCCAGTTGGCAGGGTCGGTTTTCCCGAAGCTGGAAGAGTTAAAAAAAGAAGGGGAGGCGGGGCGGCGAAAAATAACGGAATATACACGTTATGGCACGGTCATACTTGCTCTGATGCAAGGCTTGGGAATCGCTATCGCGATTGAGAAAATGCACGCCGGACATCTTCCTGTGGTGATTGATCCAGGTCCACTGTTTCTGTTCACGACAACCATATCGCTCGCCTGCGGCACAGTCTTTTTGATGTGGATTGGAGAACAAATTACGGAGCGGGGGATCGGTAACGGCATTTCCATGATCATATTTGCGGGTATTGTCGCTGGCCTCCCCGAGGCTATAGGGACAACTTTTGAGCTAACCAAAACCGGGCAGTTTCAGCCGCTTTTCGTGGTAGCTCTTTTCGTCCTTGCGCTTGGCGTGACCGGATTTGTGGTATTTATGGAGAGTGCGCAGAGACGTATTCCCATCCAATACGCAAAGCGCCAAGTAGGCCGCAAGATATATGGGGGCCAAAGCACGCATATGCCGCTCAAGGTGAATATGTCAGGCGTAATTCCGCCGATCTTCGCTTCTAGCATCATCCTTTTGCCGGCAACATTATCTGGGTGGTTCGCTAATGTGCCGGGAATGGAATGGCTTGCGCGCGTTGGACAGGCCTTAAGTCCAGGTTCGGTGTTGTATGTGGTCGTATTCACCACGGCGATAGTGTTTTTTGCATTTTTCTATACCGCGATGGTGTTTAATCCTCGGGACACCGCAGATAATTTGAAGAAGTCGGGAGCCTTTGTGCCGGGTATCCGCCCTGGTGAACATACGGCGAAATACATGGATCGTATCCTTACTCGGCTCACGCTTTGGGGCGCCATATATCTGACCTTGGTTTGCCTGCTACCAGAGTTTCTCATTGTTCAGTACAACGTGCCGTTCTATTTTGGTGGTACCAGTCTGCTGATTGTCGTAGTGGTGATGATGGACTTGATGGGGCAGATTCAGAGTCACCTGTTGACGCATCAGTACGAAGGGTTGATTCGTAAAAACCCTCTAAGTGGGCGGTGATAGTGGCAAAGCATCTGATTTTTCTTGGTGCGCCTGGTGTCGGTAAGGGTACCCAAGCCCAGAGGCTTGCTCAGTTGATGGACTTGCCTCATGTGTCCACTGGTGATATGCTCCGCGCCTCGATTCAGTCCGGTAGAGAAATCGGACTACGTGCGGCGGCCGTAATGGAATCTGGCGCGCTTGTGGGTGATGAGATTATCATCGGTATAGTTGGGGAGCGGTTAAGTCTTCCAGATGCAGCGGCAGGGGTGGTCTTCGACGGATTTCCTCGGACCATTCATCAAGCACATGCGCTTGATACGTTATTGGCTGCGCATGGAGATGAAATCGGTGCGGTGCTGCATTTAGATTTAGACGACGAAGGAATTGTGGAACGTCTCTCCGGGCGCAGGGTGTGTTCGAAATGCGGGGCGATCTACCACATACGCTACCACGCACCCGCGGCTTATGGGGTCTGTGATCTCTGTGGGGGTGCGTTGTTGCAACGTGATGATGATCAACCTGCCATAATTCGTAAACGGCTGGCTGTCTATCAGGCGGAGACTGCGCCTTTGATCGCTTATTATCACGAACGACCAACCTATCGCCTGGTGAGTGGGGAGGGCGAAGCCGATGAAGTATTCTCTAGAATCGTGAAAGCGGTAGGGGCAGCAGGCTAAATGTCGAAAGAAGATACCCTGGAAATGCAGGGTGAGGTAATAGAGAATTTGCCAAGTGCGACGTTCAAGGTGCGCTTGGAAAATGGTTATGTCGTTAATGCACATATCTCCGGAAAAATGCGGATGCATTATATTCGCATTTTACCTGGGGATAAGGTTACCGTAGAGATGACGCCCTATGATTTAACCAAGGGTCGCATCATTTATCGTGCCAAATAGGGGATAGTCATGAAGGTTCGTGCGTCGGTTAAGAAGCTTTGTCGTAACTGCAAAATTGTTCGTCGTAATGGTGTGGTTCGCGTGATTTGTGTTGAGCCCCGCCATAAACAGCGCCAAGGTTAAGGCGGCAGACGAAACGGTTTGGTCTGTGGGGTCAACCCACTCAGTCTCTTGGAGGAATTGCGGATGGCCCGCATCGCTGGTGTAAATATTCCGAACAATAAACAAATAGAAATTGCCTTGACCTATATTTATGGCATTGGTAGGGCGCGTGCGCAGTATGTTTTGAGCGCTGCGGAAATCGCCTTTGATATGCGAGTCAAGGATATCAGCGAGCCTGAGCTGGAACGCATACGTTCAGAGGTTGCGAAGTTCCTGGTGGAAGGCGATTTACGCCGCGAAGTCACCATGAATATCAAACGTCTGATGGATTTGGGTTGTTATCGCGGCATACGTCATCGCCGCGGGCTTCCCGTTCACGGCCAGCGGACAAAGACCAATGCGCGTACGCGCAAGGGTCCCGCTAAGTCCATTACGCGTTAAGCAGGAAGATTCTAACAATGGCGAAAACACAAGCAAACTCCCGTGTGCGAAAGAAGGTCAAAAAAAACGTTCTTGATGGTGTCGCGCACATTTATGCGTCATTCAACAACACGATTATCACGATCAGTGATCGTCAGGGTAACGTTTTAACCTGGGCCAGCTCTGGAGGGTCGGGGTTCCGCGGTTCGCGTAAAAGTACACCTTTTGCTGCACAGGTGGCAGCGGAAAATGCGGGCAAAAAGGCGCAGGAATATGGTGTTAAGAATCTGGATGTCGAAGTGCGGGGACCGGGACCGGGTCGAGAGAGTACGGTACGTGCGCTTCATTCTATCGGCTTCCGTATTGCGAGCATTCGCGACGTGACGCCGATTCCCCATAACGGATGCCGTCCGCCTAAAAAGCGGCGTGTTTAATTTTTAGGTGGAGGTTATCTGTGGCTAAATATACCGGTCCGAGTTGTCGTTTGTGTCGGCGCGAAGGTGGAAAATTATTTCTCAAAGGCGAGAAGTGTTTTTCTGATAAATGTCCAGTGAGTATACGAGCCTACGCCCCAGGGCAGCATGGGCAGCGACGCGGACGTGTCAGTGAGTACGGCGGTCAGTTACGTGAAAAGCAAAAAATCCGTCGTATCTATGGCGTACTGGAAGGACAGTTCCGTCGCTATTTCCAGCGTGCCAGTCAGACGCGGGGCGTTACCGGCGAGTTGTTACTGCGTTTTCTGGAGTTGCGTCTTGACAATGTGGCCTATCGTTTAGGGTTCGGAGCCTCTCGCGCTGAGGCGCGGCAGGTGGTTCGCCACGGTCACATTTTGGTGAATGGACGTCGTGTGGATATCCCGTCTTATCAGGTCCGCGCCGGTGACGTGGTGAGCGTTGCGGAAGGGGCTCGGGCGCACATGCGTATTGTCTCTGCGGTAGAGGCTGTGGCTGGCCGTGGTTTTCCGGAATGGGTGAGTATGGACACTGCCGAACTCAAGGGCACTATCAAAGCGGTACCGGTGCGAGAAGATATCGCTCCGGATTTGAACGAACAGGTCGTCGTGGAGTTGTACTCTAAGTAAGACCGGGGGTTGAGGAACGCTTATGACTGAGGTAGGAGAGCTGTTGCGTCCGCAGGGCGTCGATGTGGAAGAAGTTTCAGCACACCGTGCGCGTATTGCCCTCGGACCTTTGGAGCGTGGCTTTGGTCACACCTTGGGTAGTGGGTTGCGCCGAGTGTTGTTATCGTCTCTCAAAGGTGCGGCGGTTACGGAAGTCGAGATTGAAGGGGTGTTACATGAATATTCCAGCATCGAAGGGGTGCAGGAAGATGTCGTGGATATTCTGCTCAACTTGAAAATGTTGGCAGTTCGTGCGCATGGGCGCGGAGACGCGGTGGTGACGCTGCGTAAGCGTGGCCCGGGTCAAATGACGGGTGCAGATATCGTATCTGAACACGGCATTGAGGTCGCCAATCCGGATCAAGTGATTGCCACTTTAACCCGTGACGTTGAACTGGTGCTTCATTTGCGTATTGACGAGGGCAGGGGGTATGACGCAGCAGCCACGCGTCGACAGAGTCATGAAAAGCGCATCGGCGTGATGGCCCTGGACGCGAGTTTCAGTCCTGTACTGCGCGTAAGCTATCTGGTGGAAAGTGCCCGGGTAGAGCAGCGTACTGACCTGGACCGTCTGATACTCGATGTCGAGACGAATGGCGTGGTCGACCCGATTTGGGCGGTGCAAGAGGCTTCCCGTATTTTCCGCAGTCAGCTCGGTGTGTTAGCCGGTGCGGAAGCGAAGGAAATACCCGCGGCGTTGCAGGCGCAGGCCAATGAGAGTCTTACGCCATTGTTGGTTCGCCCGGTCGATGACTTGGAGCTTACGGTACGATCGGCGAACTGTTTGAAAGCCGAGGATATTTTTTACATCGGAGATTTGGTTCAGAAGTCGGAGCAGGAGCTTCTGAAAGCACCGAACCTCGGACGCAAGTCTCTCAACGAGATAAAGGAAGTTTTAGTGGCGCATGGCCT
Source organism: Acidithiobacillus sp. (assembly GCF_023229925.1). Classification (NCBI taxonomy): domain Bacteria; kingdom Pseudomonadati; phylum Pseudomonadota; class Acidithiobacillia; order Acidithiobacillales; family Acidithiobacillaceae; genus Acidithiobacillus; species Acidithiobacillus sp. Next base: position 241,651 of record NZ_JALNYM010000003.1, read on the forward strand.
TACGTTGGGGATGCGACTCGACAATTGGCCGCCGGAGAATTTGCCACCGGTGCCTGGGCGAACTGCCGATGCGGATTCTATCAGCAGTTAACGTTAGAAATTTTGTAGAGGGAATGGGGTTATGCGTCATCGTAAGAGTGGTAAACAGTTAAATCGTAATAGTAGTCATCGGCAGGCGATGTTTGCCAATATGATGGTATCCTTGTTTCATCATGAGCGAATTGTTACCACGTTACCCAAGGCGAAAGAGCTGCGGCGTTTTGCGGAGCCGATGATCACGCTGGCGAAGGATGCGACAGTGGCCAAGCGGCGCCTTGCGTTTTCGCGTTTGCGTGATCGCCAGGCGGTGGTCAAGTTGTTTGATGATATCGGCCCACACTATCTGGCGCGTCCAGGCGGTTATCTGCGTATTGTTAAGTACGGCTTTCGGGCTGGTGACAATGCGCCGTTGGCTATTGTTGAGCTTGTAGATCGGCAAGCAGCCACTACTGAATAGTCAGAGATGGTTCTGAAAAAAACCGGCCTGATGCGCGAGGCCGGTTTTTTATTAACTATTTTTAGGATATGCGGAGAAGCTTGGCGGTATAACGGCTCCTGACATATTGGCGTCTACTGACGTCCGGTGCTGCCAAAGCCTGCGACGCCCCGTTCGCTCGTGGTAAAACGGGTAACCACTGTAATGTTCGGGCGAATAATCGGCACCAGCACCATTTGCGCTACGCGCTCACCTGGTTCAATGACTATCTCTGTAGTGCCACGATTCCACAGGGAAATCTTCAGTGGTCCCTGATAATCCGCGTCAATGAGACCGACCAGATTACCCAGTACCAGGCCGCGATGTCCGAGACCCGAGCGCGGCAGTAACAGCGCGGTAACCTGCGGGTCGCCAATATGCATGGCAAACCCGGCGGAGACCAGGTCTGCCTGCCCGGGAGCCAGTTGCAGCGGGGCGTCCAGGCAGGCGCGCAGGTCCATGCCTGCGGCGTCGGCGCTGGCATAATGGGGGAGGGGCCATTCCTGGCCGATGCGTGGATCAAGAATGCGAATTTGCAGATTGTTCATGTAAGGTCTTCGGACTCCGTAACGGAAGGTGGAAAAAACGTGCTGAGGTGACACACCAGATGGCGCGCGAGATCCATTTTGCTGCAACGGGGGATCTGCAGTACCCGTTCGCCCTGCAAAATACTGCAGGCATTCTCGGTAGCACCCATCCCGATATCGGCAGAATTAATATCGTTGACTACGATGATGTCCGCCCCCTTGCGCTGCGCCTTGATGCTTGCGGCGGCGAGGTGGTTGTGGGTCTCGGCGGCAAAAGCGACTATATAGCGTGGTCGCCGAGGGTTCTGATGGACCATGCTGACAATATCGGGATTAATGCTGAGAGGCAAAGGGTTTGCGATATCCGTTTTGCCTAGTTTATACGCGCTGAACTGACTCGGCCTGTGGTCTGCGACGGCAGCATTGGCGATGAAGATATCCGTGGGCGTGTCCAGTGCCTGCAGGCAGGCCGCGAGCATGTCCTGTGCAGAGAGAACATCCTGGCGGCTTACTCCCGGCGGCGTTTGCTCATGGGTTGGGCCGGTAATCAGCAACACATCCGCCCCTGCTTCCGCGTAGGCCTGGGCGATGGCAAAACCTTGACGGCCACTGGCGCGATTGCTTAGACCGCGAGCGGGATCGATCGCCTCCCAGGTTGGCCCTGCGGTAATGAGGACGCGTTGCCCACGCAGGGTTTTCTTGGCCAGAGCGAGACGTAGTTCACCCACCATGCGCTCTGGTGCCAACAGTCGTCCGGTACCTTCCTCACCACAGGCGAGACTGCCGCTGTCAGGACCCAAAAAGTGGGCGCCATCCGCCCGCAACTGGGCGACATTGCGCTGCGTCGCAGGGTGTGCCCACATGGCACTGTTCATCGCGGGTGCGAGAAAGAGCGGCGCACGGTTGGCGAGAACGAGGGTACTGAGCAGGTCATCGGCCAAGCCTTGGGCGAGACGAGCCATTCCATTGGCGGAGATGGGTGCGATTAGGAGGGCGTCGGCCCAGCGTGCCAGGCGGATGTGGTCCATGGCAGCCTCTTCGGCGGCGGCAAAGAGGTCGTTACGCACGGGCTCCCCACTCACGGCTTGCAAAGTGAGCGGCGTTACAAACTGAGCAGCGCCCCGTGTCATGACCACGCGCAGCTCTACTCCTGCCTGGCGCAGGGCGCGCACGATCTCCGGGCTCTTGTAGGCGGCGATGCTGCCACCTACACCCAAAAGAATTCGTTTGCCAGCGAGGGGCTCTGTCGTGTTGAATACGTTTTCCATCATCACATTCCTAGTGTAAGGGAAGGAGGGAGCGTATGGCCATCACTGATTGGCCAACGGACGAACGTCCGCGGGAAAGACTGTTGCAAAAAGGGGCAGCGACTCTGTCGGATGCAGAGCTGCTGGCGATATTTCTGCGGGTGGGTGTGGTGGGTAAAAGTGCGGTGGATCTGGCCCGGGACTTGCTGCAGAATTTTGGTAGCCTGCGGGCATTACTTACCGCGTCTCATCAAGATTTTTGTGTGCACAAAGGGCTCGGGGATGCCAAATACGCGCTCTTGCAGGCGGTGCTGGAAATGGGTAAGCGTCATCTCGCCGAGGAATGGCAGCGAGGAGACAGCCTTGATTCGCCGCAGCGGGTGCGACAGTATCTGTCTGCCACTTTGCGCGACCGCTGCCGTGAGGTTTTTGCTGTGATCTTTTTGGATAATCGCCATCGGGTGCTGCGTTTTGAGGAGATGTTCCTGGGGACCATAGACGGCGCTACCGTGCATATTCGCGAAGTGCTGAAGCGCGCCCTGGAGTTGAATGCGGCAGCCCTCATCGTTGCGCACAATCACCCTTCCGGCGTGGCGGAACCCAGTGTGGCGGATCTTTCCCTCACCCGGCGTCTGGATCAGGCCATGCAACTGGTTGACCTGCGCTTGCTGGATCACTTTATAGTCGGCGACGGCGAACCCTTATCTCTGCGCGAACAGGGGGGCTGGTGAAAAAAAACAGTACACTCTGGCGGCGTGCCTTTTTTGCGGGGTATGGGCTGTGGGTCGCTGCCCGTGAGGAGGCCAGTTTTCGGACAGAGTTGTTGGCAGTTGTGGTGGGCGTGATTCTTCTGTACTGGACTCAGGCATCGCTCATCTGGTGGGGGGTTGGTATTTTGCTCATGGGTGCAGTGCTGGCGGCAGAGCTGCTCAACAGCGCCGTAGAATCTCTGGCTGACTTGGTAAACCCGGAATATCACCCCCTGGTAGCGCGCGCGAAGGACTATGGCGCGGCGGCGGTGCTGGTGCTGAGCATCGCTGCAGTATTGATTGCCGCGTTGTTGTTGTGGCGACGCTTTCATACAAGGTTTTGAAATTTGCGCGGACCACAACGCTGGGAGCTGTTGACTTTACTGCTGCTCGGCTTGGGGGTGGCAGCGTTGCTCTGGCTTTACGCTGGTGATTTTCTCGCGGGTGTGCTCTTGCGTCGGGGGGCGCTGTTGGATGCCCGTTGGGAGGCGGAGATTCTACAGTCCCGGGACCCTGTCTGGCAACCGTTCTGGGTCGGGGTGACCCGGCTTGGCGGCCCAGATTTTCTGCCTTGGCTGGTAGCAGTGATGGCGGTTGCCTGCTTCGCTGCATGGCGTTTTTTCGATGGCATTCTGCTGGTTTCAGGCGCCGTAGTATTCGCAGTGCTCGTTCAGTTGGTAAAAGTGACTACGGCACGTGCCCGGCCTCCGACGGCGACAGAAATGCTGTTGCCTGCGTTCCCAAGCGGGCACGTGGGCCTCAGTGTGATGGTCTATGGCCTTTTGGCTTTGTACCTCCTTGTTATGGTGCGGCATCGTGGCCTGCGTCTGGCGATGGTGACGTTGCTTGCGGTATTGGTCGCAGCCATCTCCTGGAGTCGCCTGATCCTGGGGGTAGATTGGCCTAGTGATGTGTTTGGGGCCTGGTTGCTGTCCGGATTATGGCTGGGCCTGCTCTGGGGGGGCTGGCAAACTTATCGCTACCGACATCCACGATATGTGCTGACTGGTGCTCGCAAGATTTGGAGCAGAGTGGCCTTGGGATTGCTGAGTATCGCCGGAATGGTCGTGATGGGGCATGTATTAGCATTCTGATAAAGCCACCGCGTCACATCGGTACTTACGGTTTTACCCAGGCTGCAGGTGCAGTTTATAATAAGGCAAGATGGCGGGGTGGGCCATGGGGTTATAATTGATGTGTTTGCTCTTTCTGCGTTAAGGGATTTGCTTTCGATATACGGAGGCTCTGGGGGAAAGGATGAGTGTCAGTGCGGGAGTAACCATCATTGCTATTGTCATGATTATTATTCTGTTGATCATCGCGGTGACAACGGCTGTGCTGATACGGGTCCACCTGCGCCTGGAAAGGTTGTTGGCCAGGGTTGAACAGGACGTCGGACCGCTGGTGTTTGATATCAAGGTAGCCTTGGCGGACATCAAACACATCACCCAGACTGGGCGAATACAGATGGGGCGGGTGGATTCCACTCTCAGGTATCTCAGTGAGGAGATCATGGACACGACGGATGCCCTGGTTCGGCCGGTTCATGAGCTAGGATTGTGGTACCGAGCGCTACGCACAGGATGGCGTTATTTTTCCCGGAAACATTAGCTGGAAACAGCGAGGAGACGACAATGAAGAATGCAGAAGGTTTTGTTATTGGCGTGCTGATTGGCGCGGTCAGCGCCCTGCTGCTTGCCCCGGCCAGTGGTGCAGAGACGCGCCAGGAACTGCGTCGCGCTATGGATAAGGGACGGGATCGCCTGCGCAATATGGAGTCGCTGGCCGAAGAACGTATCGGTGTGCTCATTGATGAAATCCAGGAAAAGACCGCACGCCTGATGGATGCGGGCAGTGACTTGGTCGAGTCCAAACGCCAGGATCTGCTGGAGGCTATTCAGGTAGCCAAGCGAGCATTGGCAGAGGAGCGGGATATCCTGACCCGGGCCAGCCGGGCGCGCCGTATTGAGGCACAGGAAACCGATATCTAAGAATGCTTGATATGGTCCCGTGACTTTTTATGGTGTAATCAATCATTTCATGGCGCGGCGCCGGACTGGGACGGCTATGATGGGCGGGCCGAATTTTTTAAGGAGATATACATGGCTGATAAATTGTTGATGGTTATGGTGAACACTGATCCATCCAACCCCCAGGAGTTGGGTGCGCCTTTCTTTCAGGCAACAGTGGCTGCCGCGATGGACTTTGAGGTTGAAGTTGTGTTGACCGCACGCGCTGGCGAGCTGGCCAAGAAGGGTGTTGCGGAAAAAATGTTTGTTATGCCGGGCAGCCCCAAGAGTGTTTATGACTTTATCAAGGATGCCCATGAGGCGGGTGTGAAATTCTTTGTTTGCACTCCGACCCTTGAATTGTGGGAATGCACCAAGGAAGACCTGATTCCCGAAATCCAGGACATCGTCGGTGGTGCTTATGTCATTGAGCAGGCCATGGACGACGACGTGGTTACCTTTACCTACTAACGCCATTATGACACCTACCCATTTAGGGCCCGCTGAGCATCTGTTTAGCGCGGAAGAGGTGGAGACGGCCATCCAGCGGATGGCCGTTGCCATTAATAAAGACCTAGAACATTTGTCGCCGCAGCGTCCGGTGGTGTTGCTTTGTGTGCTGACGGGTGCCGTCGTAGTGGTCGGTCAACTGATGCCTCAGCTGCATTTTCCCCTGGTACTCGACTGCGTACAAGTCGGTCGCTACGGTGCGGAAACCAGTGGTGGTACCTTGCAGTGGCGTACGCGCCCCAAAGAACCACTGGCAGGTGCTGTGGTTTTGCTGGTGGACGATATCCTTGATGAGGGCGTCACCCTGCAAGCCTTGCAGGAATACTGCAAGGCGGAGGGCGCTGCGGCCATTCATACGGCGGTGATGGTGCGGAAAGTCCGTCCTCGCGCGATTGATGTACAGGTGGACTATGTGGGGCTGGAAGTGCCGGACCGCTTTGTGTTCGGTTACGGGCTGGATGCACGCGGCCTGGGGCGGAACGCACCGGGTATTTTTGTTCTGCCGGAGGACGGCTGATGGGTGTGGTGGGCATTATCGGTGGCAGCGGTCTGACTCAGCTCAAAAATTTGCAGATTCGCAACCGTCGGGTGATCCGCACCCCCTTCGGGGAGACGTCTGGCCCCCTGACTTTTGGCCAGTTGGGTGGGCAAGAAGTCGTTTTTATCGCACGCCACGGTTATGGGCACACGATCCCTCCGCACAGGGTCAATTATCGCGCCAATATCTGGGCGCTGCACCATGTCGGTGTGACGCATGTTATTGCGGTGGCGGCGGTGGGTGGAATCACTGCTGCCATGCAGTCAGGCGTCCTCTGTCTGCCTGAACAGCTAATTGATTACACCAGTGGGCGTCCCAGCACCTTCTTTGAGGGTGGGGAAAGCATGGTGGTTCATATCGACTTTTCTCAGCCCTATTGTCAGCAGGTACGTGAGCGCCTGCTGCAGGCGGCGGGATCTGCGGATATCGTGGTTATTGACGGTGGTACCTATGCGGCTACCCAAGGACCGCGCCTGGAAACCATCGCCGAAATTCGCCGTATCGAAAGGGACGGTGGAGATGTGGTGGGGATGACCGGGGCTCCGGAAGCGGTGTTGGCACGGGAAATCGGTCTGTGCTACGCGCCCTTGTCGCTGGTGGTCAATCCGGCGGCGGGCAAGTCGGCGGAACCGATCACCATGGAAGCTATTGATGCGGTCATGCACGAGGGAATGGGGCGGGTGCGAAAAGTGTTGGAAAATGCGGTGCCTTTGCTCGCGGACAGTCGGCAGTGCAGTTGTACTACTTCCGTGGGACCAGAAGCGCTCAACCATTTGCATCACAAAAAGTAATCCAATGGCTCGTGTCGATGACATCCCCCTCTGTCGATATATCGCGGAAGCCATCAGCGCATGGTGACGAATTCCTCGGAGCTGGTGGGATGGATGGCAATGGTGTCATCAAAATCCTGTTTGGTCGCGCCCATGTGCAGGGCTACCGCAAAACCTTGAAGCATTTCGTCCACACCGTCACCGATGGCATGTAGGCCAATAATCTTTTCCTCCCTGCCCACCGTGACCAGCTTCATCGCGGCTTTTTCCGGTTCCGCCGAAAAGGCGCGGAGCATTGGGGTAAAGATTGTCTGGTAGACTTTGACCGCCTCTTCTCCGTATTGCTCCTGGGCAGCTGCCTCACTGAGCCCAATGGTCGCGATGGGGGGATGGCTGAAGATCACGGTGGGTACCAGATGGGTATCGAGATGACGCGCTGTCTGGGCGTCGAAGAGGCGGTCGGCGAGACGACGCCCGGCGGCGATGGCGACGGGCGTGAGTGCCGGGCCAGCGGTGACGTCGCCAACAGCATAGATGCCGGATGCCTGGGTATTCTGGAAAGCATCCACGGGGATAAAACCCTGCGGGGCAGCGGCGATGTTCGCGAGCTCGAGGTCAAGGTCGGCGCTGTTCGGGCGGCGGCCGATAGCCCAGATGATGGCGTCCAGCCCACCGAGGCAGTCACCGTCCTGAAAGTGCAGGCACAAGCCATCGGCGCGTTTTTCCACTTCCCGGACCTGGCGTTGGGCAAGGAGATTGATGCCTTGATGGAGCATGGCATCCATGAGATTTTCGCGCAGCATCGACTCGAAATCATTGAGGAAATGCTTGCGACGCATAACCAGAGAAACGTCGCTGCCGAGCGCGTTGAGTACCCCTGCGAGTTCTACCGCGATGTAACCCGCGCCGACCACGGCAACACAGCGCGGCGCCTTTTCGAGGGTAAAAAACCCGTCTGAGGTGATGCCCAGTTCGGCACCCGGAATGTCGGGCCAGACCGGCTGTCCGCCCGTGGCGATCAGAATATGCTCGGCTTCTAGTGTGTTGTCATCCACACGGACCTGATGCGCGCCGGAGAAACGGGCATGCCCGCGAATCAAGGTAACGCCATTACCATTCAGGCCCTGAGCATAGCGGTCATTGAGTCGCTCGATGTAGGCGTCACGCCGCTGCTTCAGGAGTTCCCAGTGGCAGCGGGGTGTTACGGCATCGAAGCCGTATTCTTCCGCCATTTTCATTTGCCCGGCAAGGTGGGCGGCATTCCAGAAGATTTTTTTGGGGACGCAGCCTGCATTCACGCAGGTGCCGCCCAATGGACCGGCGGCGACCAGCGCGGTGCTTGCCCCATAGCGGGCGGCGCGGTTGGCCATGGCGATGCCGCCGCTGCCCCCACCGATAACAATGAGATCATAGGATTGCGTCATAACGTCTCCGTTTTGCGGGGGGGTAGAGCGGGTAACCACCTGGAGTAGGTGTTAAGACTTTACTTCCCGCCGAAGTAATTCTCCAGATCGTCGGCACCGCCGATGTGTTTGCCGCCGATAAAGATTTGCGGCACAGTCGAACGTCCGCTCACCGCGCGAATCGTCCGCGAACTGACGCCGGTACCCATACCTGTTTTGATCTCTTCAAAAGCCATACCGTGCCTCTTCAAAAGTGCTTTAGCGCGGGCACAATGCGGGCAGCCTTCGCGGGTAAAGACGGTGATGAACTCGGGGTCGCGTGCCTCCGGGTTGAGGTAGTGGAGCATGGTATCCGCATCAGACACCTCGAAAGGGTCACCGGGCTTGTCGGGCTCGATGAACATTTTTTCGATGACGCCATTCTTCACCAGCATAGAGTAGCGCCAGGAACGCTTGCCGAAGCCAAGTTCGCTCTTGTCCACCAGCATGCCCATGCCTTCCGTGAATTCACCATTACCATCGGGAATCAGGTGGATGTTTTCGACAGCCAGTTCTTTGGCCCAGGCATCCATGACGAAGGCGTCATTCACTGACATGCAGAGGATGTCATCTACGCCATTTTCGCGAAAGGTCGGCGCAAGTTCGTTGTAGCGCGGCAGATGGCTGGAGGAACAAGTTGGGGTATAGGCGCCGGGCAGGGAGAACACGATCACGGTCTTGCCCTTGAAAAGTTCGTCGGTGCTGACATCGCGCCACTGATTATCATCGCGGGTGCGGAATACGACCTGGGGAACGCTTTGGCCTTCTATGCTGGTCAGTTTCATCTCAGTCTCCTGTTTATGCTACAGTTGCGGCACCATTGCCGATGTGCATTCGATCGCCTTGTGCTGAACATGGGCTGAGTATAGACATGGTCTAAAACAAAATCAAGTATCAAATGGCAGCTGTCGGCGTGCGGATCTCAGGCGTTGTCCCAGCCGAGATAGGTAGATGCTGTGTCGAGACCACCATAGCGAATTTGAAAATCCGCCTGAGCGCGGACGACGGCTTTCGCATGGTAGGCAATGCCAACGCCCGCCTTGCGGATCATGGGCAGGTCATTGGCGCCATCGCCAATAGCGATGCAATGGCTGGCATCGGTGCCCAGACTGATGGCCAGCAGGTCGAGGAGATCGGCCTTGGCGGTGGCATCGACGATGTCTCCGAGCACCTGGCCGGTGATTTGCCCGTCGATGATCTCCAGGGTATTGGCGAAGGCGTAGTCGAGGTCCAGCGCCTCTTGCAGGTGGCGGGTAAACTGGGTAAAGCCGCCGGACACGACACCGACCTCCAGCCCTTGGGCCTTAGCCGCTGCCACCAGTTCTCGGGCACCGGGACTGAGCCGCAAGCGCTCACGGATGATGGTATCGATGATGCTCGCTGGCGTACCGGCCAGCAGACGTACCCGCTCGCGCAGGGAGGTTTGAAAATCCAGTTCGCCGGCCATGGAGCGCTCGGTGATGGCGGCGACCTGCCGCCGGAGACCAAGGTGGTCGGCCATTTCGTCAATGCATTCAATGCCGATCAAGGTCGAGTCCATATCGGCCAGCAATAATCGGAAATGACCCTTGCCCCAGAGAGGAGTCACGGCAACATCCAGAAAGACGCCTTCCAGAGCTTCAATGAGACGGTGGTTGCTGGCGCCCAAGGGGCCGCTGGGACCGTGCAGGACGAGGGCCAGATCGTCTCCCTGGCAATGGAGCACGCGGCCCGGCATAAGGCTTTGCAGATGCAGGGTGGTCAGTGTCCGGCGCAGTGCCTCGGGTTGTGCCGCACCATGCAGCACCAGACGTACAGCACTGCTGGCGCTGCTCATAGGAGCCCAGATCACTTCTCGTTCCTGATGCAGCGCCTGGCGCGCGAGTTCGTCGAGGAATGGGGCGATTTCACTAACGGTGACCGGCAAATTCCAGCTTTGCAGCCAGCAGCCCCAGAGTTCCTGGTGGCTTTCCACATCCGCCACCAGTTGGCCCATGCTAGCTGGCAGGCTCATGGGGCCGCGTGAGGCGGGGCTGAGAATAGCGAGGCGCGTGCTGCTCATGGCTGAATCCTTAGTTGGTCAACGAGTTGCAATAATTCCTGACAGCGCGCTTCGCCGTCGGGTAGATCGCGGCGAATGCGCAGCCGGTGTTCGCCGTCCAATTGGTAGATACTGTGAGGCTGCTGGATGAGTTGGATGATTTTTTCAGGGGCCACCTGATTTTCGGAGGCAAATTGCAGGCGGGCGCCAGCGGGACCGGCGTCGATTTGTTCGATGCCGATCTGGATGGCACTCAGACGCAACCGGGTCTGGCAGAGCAGGGTGCGGGTCGGTGCAGGAATGGGCCCGAAGCGGTCGATCATCTCCACCATGATCTCACCGATAGCGGCATCGCTGCGCACGTCACTGAGGCGTTTATAAAGTTGCAGGCGCAAGTGCACGTCGGGCAGGTAGTCATCAGGTATCAGCACAGGCGTGTTGAGATGGATTTCCGGGCCACTGGTACGCTGTTCTTCCAGGCTGCGGGGATCACGTCCGGCACGAATGGCCTCCACCGCATCGCTCAGCCATTCCATGAAGAGGGTGAAACCGACTTCATCCATATGCCCGCTCTGTTCTTCGCCGAGCAGTTCTCCCGCCCCACGGATTTCCAGATCGTGGCTGGCCAGGGCAAAGCCAACGCCCAGATCTTCCAGAGATTGGATGGCATCGAGGCGGCGCCGGGCATCGTCGCTCATCGCGCGGGGGTCCGGGGTGAAGAGGTAGGCGTAGGCGCGTTGATGGGAACGACCGACCCGGCCACGCAATTGATGGAGCTGGGCCAGACCGAATTTGTCGGCACGGTTGATGAGGATGGTATTGGCGTGGGGATTGTCGATACCTGACTCGATAATAGTGGTGCTGAGGAGGATATCGAAGCGCTGATGGTAAAAATCCAGCATCACTGCTTCCAGTTCGCCCTCGGGCATCTGGCCATGGGCCACGCGCAGGCGCGCTTCCGGTAACAGGCGGCGCAGAGTGCTGGCCATACGCTCAATGTCGCGCACCTCATTATGCAGAAAATATACCTGGCCGCCGCGATGCAGTTCGCGCTGGCATGCTTCGACCACTGTCGCTTCATCCCAGATCTGCACAAAGGTGCGTACCGGCTGGCGGCGCTGGGGGGGGGTGGCGATGATGGATAAGTCACGCAGGCCGGCCAGCGAGAGATTCAGGGTGCGCGGGATAGGGGTGGCAGTCAGCGTGAGAATATCCACCTCGGCACGCAGTGCCTTGATTCGCTCTTTCTGGCGTACGCCGAAGCGATGCTCCTCATCCAGAATCAGCAGACCCAGGTCGTGGAAGGCGACATCCTTTTGCAGCAGGCGATGGGTGCCGATGAGGATATCCACCTCCCCGGCGGCCACGGCGGCGAGCACTTGCTTGTGCATTTTGGCATTCTGGAAACGGGAGAGCACTTCCACCCGCAGGGGCAGTCCGGCGCAGCGGTCCCGGAAATTCTCGTAATGCTGTTGGGCGAGCAGGGTGGTGGGTACCAGCACCGCCACCTGCGCACCACTGTGCGCCGCCATAAAGGCCGCGCGGAGTGCCACCTCCGTTTTGCCGAAGCCCACATCGCCGCAGACCAGGCGGTCCATGGGGTGGGGGCTGGTCATGTCGGCAATGACGGCGTCGATGGCTTGCTGCTGATCCGGGGTTTCCTCAAAGGGGAAGCGGGACACGAATTCCCAGTAGGCGTCATCGGGTGCGGCAAAAGCCCGGCCGGTGCGCGCCGCGCGGCGCGCATAGATATCCAGCAGTTCGCTGGCGGCGTCAATGGCCTTTTGCCGCGCCTTGGCCTTGGCTTTTTCCCAGTGATTGCTGCCCAGGCGGGAAAGCACCGGCTCCGTCGCACCGTTACCGACATAGCGCGCAATGCGATCCAGATGATCCGCCGGGACGTAGACGAGATCGCCGTTGGCGTACTCCAGGACCACGTATTCATTGATGTCGCCTTGCGCGGCAAAGGGCGTGGCCATGCCCTGAAAACGGCCGATGCCGTATTCCTCATGGGTAACGGCGTCACCCGGCTGTAAATCGCCGAGATCGCGGACCAAGCCTTCAATGCTGCGCTGCCGGGCGTTGGTGCTGCGCCGCTGGGCAAAGACGCGATCACCAAAAATTTGCGCCTCGGAGACCAGCGCCAGGCTGACCAGGCCATTTTCCTTGATGAGCAAGCCGCGTTCCAGGGGCGCCACGGTGATGGCGATCCGTTCCGTACCCGCCAAAAACTCCGGCCAGTCCTGAACCCGGGTGGGGAGCAGTCCGCTCTTGCCAAGCCGTTCTGACAGGGCTTCCTGGCGGCCCGGCGATTCAGCGGCGAGGATGACCCGGCCTGCTGCCGGCAGGTGGCGCAGAAAGGTATCGAGTGAGGCCAGTGGCGATTCCGGGCTGCCATGGAGACCGGGGAGGGGTGCAGTCGGCAGATGCTCCGCGTCGCCTTCCTGTTGCCCGTATACTAGAGCCCGACCACGCAGGACATCCTCCCATTCACTGGGGGGCAGGAGCAGTTCGTCGGGTGGCAGTATGGGATATGCCGTGTCATGAGCCCGTTCCTCGTAGCGCTCCCGCCAGTCCTCGCGAATATGCCGGGCGGATGCCTCCAGGCCGGGGGGCAGAAAGATGACACCGTCTTTGGGAAAGTGCATCAGCAGATGACTGCTCTCGGGAAAAAAGAGCGGGAGATAATGCTCGGCGCCTTGGGGTACTTGTCCGCGACTGGCCGCCCGGTATATCTCGGCACGTTGTGGATCACCGCTGAAGCGGGCGCGGAACTGGCTGCGAAATTCCTGCAGCGCGGCAGCGTCCACCGGCACCTCCCGCGCCGGGAGCAGAGAGACCCGCTCGACTTTTTGCAGGGTACGCTGGGTTTCCGGGTCGAAGGCGCGGATGCTCTCCACTAATCTGTCGAAGAGTTCAATGCGGTAAGGCGAGGGGCTGCCACTGGGAAAAAGATCAATGATCCCGCCGCGCCAGGCCAATTCGCCGGCCTCCGAAACCTCACTGACATTGCGATAGCCGGCGTCGATCAGACGCTGACGGAAACCCTCTGGGCTGAGGTGGTCGCCGACGGCGAGGACAAAAGCGTGCTGGTCGAGGAAACTGCGCGGTGGCAGGCGTTGCAGGACGGCGGATAGTGGGGCGAGACAAACGCCACGCCATTCCGGCAGAGTAGCGAGGGTAGCCAGCCGGGTGGCCGTGGCATCTGCCGGCGGCGCCAGGCGATCGTAGGGAAGGATTTCGCGATCCGGAAAAATCAGCGGCGATGGTAAGTCCGGTGCAAAAAAACGCCACTCGCGCTGCCATTCCTCCACGTCGCGGGCATTCGGCAGCAGAATCAGCAGCGGGCGCTGCCACTGACGCGCCATCTGCGCCGCCAGCCAGCTATCCGCAGCACCGTAAATTTGACTAAATGCGCGTGCCGCCCCGGCGCGCGGCGGGGTGCCGAGAGAAAGACTTCGATCCAAGAATGTCTGATCTTATGTGGGGACTCTGAAGGGTCCTAGTGTAAAGGGGTGCTGTGGAAACTGCAAAACGGGGTGCTGCTTTGTTGCGTCTTCTCGAAAGACTGCGGATACTTCGGTTTACAGTTTTGGTCTATGAAAGTCGGGAGGTTCACATGGAGCGCGTCTGGGTAGTGATCCCGGCGGGAGGGCGGGGACAGCGGTTTGGAGCGGCGCAGGCCAAGCAGTACGTTCTGCTGCGCGGCCGTCCCGTCATTGCCCATACTCTGGCGGTCTTCCTTCGGGAGCCATGTGTTGCCGGCATTCAGTTGGTTCTGCCAGGTGAGGATGTTGCGACCGGTACTTGGCGGGAGTTATTGGGACCTGTGCAAGGGCCGCTCCTGCCCCCTGTCGTCGGCGGTGCTCAGCGCGCGGATTCGGTGCGTCTTGGTTTGGAGGCGCTGCTGCGGCAGGGGGCAGGGGGGGGCGACTGGGTGCTGGTGCATGATGCCGCTCGGCCCTGTCTGCGTCGCGAAGACCTGTTGCTCCTGCTCGACAGTTTGACGCATTCGCCCCAGGGCGCTCTTCTCGCCGTACCGGTTGCCGACACGCTGAAGCGTGCAGAGAATGCGCATTCCATGGGCACTGTAGATCGTGAGGAATTGTGGCGCGCCCTCACACCACAGGCCTTTCCCCTCGGTGCTCTACTGGCTGCGCTGGAAGCGGCGCGTGGACAGAATCTGCAGATCACCGATGAGGCCTCGGCGATGGAATGGCAGGGCTGGTGCCCCCGTTTGATTCACGGGCATGGTGACAATATCAAGGTCACCATGCAGGATGATCTCGTGCTGGCAGCCGCCGTTCTTGCAGCGCGTGATGAAGAATAACCCCATGCAACTGCGTATTGGTCATGGCTTTGACGTACATGCGCTGGTGACCGGTAGACTCCTTATTCTCGGCGGTGTGACGGTCCCCTACAAATTTGGCCTTGCTGGCCACTCCGATGCTGACGTACTCCTTCACGCCATCTGCGATGCGCTGCTGGGGGCGGCGGGCCTGGGCGACATCGGTCGCCATTTTCCCGACACCGACGTCCGTTTCGCGGGCGCAGATTCGCGGCTCCTGCTCCGGCATTGTCACCAGTTGGTACAGGAGAAAGGTTTTTCGGTAGGCAATGTGGACGCGACCATCGTCTGTCAGCGTCCCAAATTGGCAGCTCATATCCCGCAGATGCGCGCCCATATTGCGGCTGACCTCGCCGTGGAGCTCGATGTGGTCAACATCAAAGCGACCACTACCGAACAACTGGGGTATACCGGTCGGGGTGAAGGCATTGCTGCCCACGCCGTCGTTCTGATACAGCATGTCTGAAAGTCCGCCGCGCATCTATCCCGCAGAGGGCGGTTTGCTCAGCGCCGGATTGCGACAAACTCCAGAAGACTTTCAGGTCACGGAACTGCTGCCCTTTACCGCATCCGGTTTGGGCGCCCATCACTGGCTGGTGGTGGAGAAGCGCGGCCTCAATACCCAGGATGTGGCCAACCGCCTGGCGCGTTGCGCGGGTGTGGCGGTCCGCGATGTGGGCTTTGCCGGTCTCAAGGATCGCCATGCCATTACCCAGCAGAGTTTTACGGTGCCAGCCACGCCGGGGCCTGATCCGGACTGGGCCAGTCTGGAAGACGACTGTCTGCACTTTCGGCAGATCAGCCGCCACGACCGTAAATTGCGTCGGGGTGTGTTACGTGGCAATCACTTCCAGCTCATTTTGCGCGCCACCACAGGAGAGCGCAGTCTCTGGGATGCCCGTCTGCAACATCTCATACAAGGTGGGTTCCCCAACTATTTTGGTGCCCAGCGCTTTGGGCATCGTAATTTGCAGGAGGCTGCGCGATTGCTATCCGGGCAGCCGATGCGGGTAGACCGCCATCGGCGCGGCCTGCTCTGGTCCGCTGCCCGTGCCGCCCTGTTCAATCTGGTCCTCGCTGAGCGGGTGCGGCAAGCTAACTGGACGGAGATTCTGCCGGGCGAAATCGTGCAATTGGCGGGTTCGCACAGCATTTTTTTGGCGGAAGACGATGGTCTGACGGATTTGCAGGTGCGTGCCGCCGACTGGGACCTGCATCCTACCGGTCCTCTGCCGGGCCGTGGTGGGTTGGCACCAGCCACTGTCGCCGCAGTGCTAGAGGCATCGGCACTAAGTGCCCGACCCATCATCGCTGGTGCAGCGGGTGACGGCCTGCGCTGGGCACAATGCCTTGCGGAACAGGGACTAGATGCTGCCCGGCGTCCCTTGCGCGCGCGTCCCGAGAACCTGACTAGCCACTGGCAAGATACACAGACTCTTGTCTTGAGCTTTTTTCTCCCTGCCGGAGCCTTCGCTACGAGTTGTGTGGAGAGCCTTTTCGGGCAGGAAATGGCCGACGCAGCGAGGCTTGACCTTTGTGTTGACTAGATGCTTTACAATGGACACTATGCTCAGAAGCGTTATATCAGGGAGAGAGATATAATATGGAAACCCCAGTGACCATTGGTCGTTTGGCGCGTGAAGCAGGGCTTGCCGCAGAGACTTTGCGCTATTATGAGCGGATTGGACTCATTCGGCCGGTGCAGCGGACCCAGTCCAACTATCGTCTGTATGACGGCGAAGCGGAAGCTCGTCTGCGTTTTATCCGGCGTGCCCAGAATCTCGGTTTTTCTCTGGCAGAGGTGAAGGAGTTGCTGGATATCAGCAGCAGTGTCGAGAATGACATGGGTGAGGTCAAAGCACTCACCGAGCAAAAACTTGCCGAGATTGATTTCAAGATCGCTGATTTGCAACGGATGCGCACAGCCCTTGCGCAGCAGGCTGAGCGTTGTCCCGGTCACGGCTCCGTTGCAAATTGTCCGATTCTGGCCTCCCTGGCCGACGCAGGAGGTGCCATGCCTGTTCGGGAGCGCTGGGAGCGGCAGGATAGCCAGTCGCCCTACAGCGTGGCATAGCGCTGAGCGTGTTTTGGTAAAACACGTTATAACCAAACAAGGAGAATGGCTACCCATGGAATGTCTCGAATTGTCCGTACAGGGCATGACCTGCAAACATTGTGTTATGGCGGTGGAAAAAGCGTTGCAAAATATCCCGGGTGTGCAGCAGGTGTCGGTCGATTTCGACGCCGCGACAGCCTGGGTTGAGGGAGATGGGCTGCTCCCAGGTCCGTTGATTCATGCTGTTGAAGAAGAAGGCTACAGTGCCCGGTTAAAGGCCTAAGCTATGGTTGGATTGCTTATCCTCGACGAGGCCAGCCCAGCAGAACACGCAATGCGCCGCTGCCCCCTTCTTCAGGGCGAGCCTGAGCAAAGGACAGTACTTCCCGGTGACGCATCAGCCAGCCACCCACCAGTCTTTTCAGGACGGGAATACGACCAGGGGATCCCAGTCCTTTGCCATGGATGACGCAGACGCAGGTCCAGCGACATTGCCGCGCTTCCCGCAAAAATGTCGCCAGTTCAGTACGAGCCTCTTCAACGGTACAGCCATGCAGATCGAGCCGCTCCTGAATCCGGAACCGTCCCCGGCGCAAGTCCCGTAGCAGGGCCGGAGACAGCCCGGACCGCAAATAAAGCCACTCGTCTCCAGATTCCAATACTTCATCGCCGTTCAGGCCGTGGCCGAGTGCTTCGAGAACGGCCAGCTCATCCTGGTGCCGCTGTAGCGGTAGGGGCGGTGGTGGTGCAGGACGTGGGGGAGGCGGCGGGGCTGGCAGGGGCCGGACATCGGCCACCGCCCGCAGGAAGCAATCTGCTTCTGCTGCATCGGTCACTGGCTCTTGCTTCTCCGGCTGATCTGGCCGCCGCCGCCTCATGTTTCAGTCCTCTTGTTGCTCCAGCCAACGCTCCGCGTCCAGCGCAGCCATGCAACCGCTGCCCGCGCTGGTCACTGCTTGGCGATAGACATAGTCCTGTACATCGCCCGCCGCAAACACACCCTCAATGCTGGTGGCTGTTGCCATGCCGTCGCGCCCGCCGCGGGTAATCAGGTAACCCCCTTCGTCCATCTTCAGTTGTCCCTTGAAGATGCTGGTATTGGGCTGATGGCCGATGGCAATGAACACCCCCATCAGCGTCAGGTCCTGGGTACTGCCGTTTTCCACATGCTTAATCCGCAAGCCGGTGACCCCGGAGTCGTCACCCAGTACCTCGTCCACAGAGTGGTCCCAGATAATGGTGACGTTCTCCTTGGCCATCAGCTTGTCCTGCAGAATTTTTTCGGCACGGAACCGGTTACGACGGTGGATGACCGTTACGTGCTTGGCGATATTGCTGAGATAGAGCGCTTCTTCCACTGCAGTGTTGCCGCCACCGACTACCGCGACCGCCTGTCCGCGATAGAAAAATCCGTCGCAGGTCGCACAGGCGGAAACGCCTTTGCCGCGAAACTGGTCTTCGCTGGGCAAACCAAGGTACTTGGCAGATGCACCTGTAGCGAGAATCAGCGCATCGCAAGTATAACAATGCTGGTCTCCACTGAGGCGAAAGGGTCGTTGGCTCAGGTCTGCGGTATGAATGTGGTCGAATAAAACCTCGGTATCAAAGCGCCGCGCTTGTTTTTCCAGTTCCTGCATGAGCTCCGGACCCATGATGCCATTTGCCGCACCGGGCCAGTTGTCCACGTCCGTGGTGGTCATCAGTTGGCCGCCGGGCTCCATGCCCTGTACTAGTATCGGGCTCAGATTGGCGCGTGCCGCATATATAGCCGCCGTATAGCCACCGGGACCGGAGCCCAGGATGAGTAGGCGACAATGTTTTTCATCGATGACACTTTTCGGATCGCTCATGGATACCTCGCTGCCGGAGTGGAACGGTATTGGACGAGCTGCGCACACGGCGGAACCCGTCCAGACTTATGCGAATTACTGGCCGGAAGCTTAACACCATTCCCGCGCTGTTGTCCCCGCCTTCCACAGGGAGGTGGCATCGGGAATCGTGAAATGAACGCCTGCATCTGATCCATTAGAAGCTGCTAACAATGGCATTTCTTTGCCTTTCTTCTTTGGCATCTCCTTGACACCCGTGCAGGGGTCGTTTAGCGTGCCAGCATGAGTTCTGCTGCCCGTAATGCGTCTCGAGGCTCCCGGCCTGCTGCCCCTGCAAAGCCGGTTCAACTATCGCGCGCCAAACCATGGCGCCGCGAGGCGCTGTTGCTGGTGCTGATTGCGGTGGCGACCTTTATGGCGATGTCCCTGCTCAGTTTTCACCCGGCCGATCCCAGTTGGTTTAATAGTGGCAAGGGTGGCCCGGTGCATAATTGGGGCGGCGAAACTGGTGCCTATCTCGCTGATTTTCTGGTACAGATTTTTGGCATGATCGCCTGGCTCCTCCCGGTTGCGCTGGGAGCGTGGGTCTGGCAGACGTGGCGGCGCTGGTTTCGTCAGCATCCCGGCCGCTGGGCGGCGCCTCTGGGGGCTGTCGCCATCGCGCTGGGTCTGAGCAGCTTCCTCGCGCTGACTTGGCCAGCGGACTGGTGGCCTGTTGCCGGGGCCGGCGCGGGCGGCATTCTCGGTCAGGAAATCGGTGTCCTTACTCAACCTTTCATTGGTGTGGGTGGTAGTGCATTGCTATTTCTGGCGCTGTTTGTTCTCGGTGTGTTTCTGCTCACCGGCCTGGGACCGCGCGCTATGGCGGCATATATCAGCGCCCTGCATTTCTCCTTGCCGCGACCACACTGGCGCCTGCGCTGGCCTTTGCGACGGCGTGTACCAGCCCAAGCGGTGTCGGTTACGGCGCCTGGGCCCGCAGCGCAAAAGCCATCCCCGGCAGCAGCACCGAGCTTCTTCTCCACCAAAAAGCGCGGAGCAGTATCGGCTGGCGCTGCCGTTAAAAGTAGTCGACAGTTACCATTGCCCGCACCCGTAGGGCCGCCGCGCGCTGATGGTCTTCCCGATCTTGCCTTGCTCGATCCGGCAGATGCGGAAGACCCTGGTTCACAGTTGCAGCCCGAAGTGCTGGTGCAGCAGTCGCGCATGCTGGAAGAAAAGCTGGCCGACTTCGGGGTGCAGGCAACCGTGGTGGCGGCCCATCCCGGACCAGTGATTACCCGTTTTGAAATAGAGCCGGCACCGGGGGTCAAAGTCAGCCAGATCGCCGGTCTCAGTAAAGACCTTTCGCGCGTGCTGGCGGCGCGGGTACGTGTGGTAGAAGCCATTCCCGGTAAGGCCACCATGGGCATCGAGGTGCCGAACCTCAAGCGGCGCACGGTGCGTCTCTCCGAGGTGCTTTCCAGTCACAGTTTTACCCAGAGCAAAAGCCATCTAACGCTGGCACTGGGGCAGGATATCGGTGGTCAGCCGGTGTCCGCCGATCTGGCGAAGATGCCCCATCTGCTGGTGGCCGGAACCACCGGCGCCGGCAAGTCTGTGGGCGTCAATGCCATGATTCTCAGTATTCTCTTTAAGGCGACTGCTGACGACGTCCGTCTGATTATGGTGGACCCCAAGATGTTGGAGTTGTCCATCTATGAGGGCATCCCCCATCTGCTGGCGCCGGTGGTAACGGATATGAAGGAGGCCGCGAACGCCTTGCGCTGGTGCGTGGCGGAGATGGAGCGGCGCTATAAGCTCATGGCCTTTGCCGGAGTGCGCAATCTAGCCGGATATAATCAGAAAGTGCGGGACGCGGTGGCTTCGGGACATCCCCTGCCGGGTCCGGATAAAGATATGGATGGCGAGCCCGTCGCGCTGAGTGTGCTGCCTGCTATCGTGGTGATCATTGATGAGTTCGCGGACCTGATGATGGTGGTCGGTAAACAGGTGGAAACCTTGATTACCCGCCTAGCCCAGAAAGCGCGCGCTGCCGGCCTGCACCTCATTATGGCGACACAGCGTCCATCAGTGGATGTCATCACCGGCCTGATCAAGGCCAACGTCCCCACCCGCATTGCCTTTCAGGTTTCGTCGCGTATCGACTCGCGTACCATTCTCGATCAGATGGGGGCGGAAACCTTGCTGGGCCAGGGTGACATGCTTTATCTGCCGCCCGGCTCCGGTTATCCGTTGCGGGTGCATGGGGCCTTTGTCAGCGATGAGGAAGTTCATCGTGTAGTAGAGTCCCTGCGTCAGTTAGGCGCGCCACAGTACGACGAGCGTATTTTGCAGGGCAACGACAGTGGCGATGGTGAGGGCATGGAGGGCGAAGGCGAGGAAGATGCTGATCCCCTCTATGATCAGGCGGTAGCCATCGTTACCAGCAGTCGCAAAGCGAGCATCTCTTACGTGCAGCGGCAACTCAAGGTGGGCTATAATCGGGCCGCCCGCATGATCGAAGAGATGGAGCGGGTTGGTGTGGTCGGTCCCTTGCAAAGTAACGGGAGCAGAGAAATCTATGCAGCAGCACCGCCCGGTCGGGACTGACTATTTGCGCTTTACGCGCGGCCCATTACCGGTCTTACGTTTGGCTCGCTGGTTTTTGGTGGCGCTGCTGATTTTGGGCGGTATCCAGTACGCGGCCGCCGCCACGGGTCTGGCGATGCTGCAGGATTTTTTCCAGAAAACCCATACCATCACGGCCCAGTTCAATCAGGAAGTAACCAACCATGACGGCCAGATCGTCAAGCGTACCAGTGGTAAGCTGTGGATTTCCCGCCCCGGCAAATTTCGATGGGACTATAGCGGTAACAACGGGCAAACCATTGTATCCAACGGTGAGAAGGTCTGGCTCTACGAACCCGCTCTGGAACAGGCCACGGTACAACCTCTCGGCAAAGCCCTCGGATCGACCCCTGCGGCGCTGATCGCTGGCAGCGATGACCTCCGCCAGCGCTTCAAGATTGCTGACCTAGGTCAAAAAGACGGTCTCCACTGGCTCCTGCTCCATCCCAGAACGGGTCAGGATCAAGGCTTCACGGCTCTGCGCATGGGTTTTGATGCGCAGGGCGCACTGCGCCAGATGCGCATGGAAGATGCGTTTCAGCAACAGACCGTCCTCCGCTTTGAGCATATTAAAATCAATCACCCCATTTCGGCGCAGGAGTTCCAGTTCACTCCGCCGGCCGGTGTGGATGTTCTCTCGCAATAATTTTTTCTGGAGTACTGTATGTCGGCTTTGAAGACCCGCCTCGCCCTTGTTACCCTCGGCCTGTTAGTGGCTGCGCAATCCCATGCCGCAGGTTTTGCCGCGCCGACCTCCGTGGTGGGACTTTCGGAAGCAGGCGCCACGGTAGCCGATGGCGGGCCCGTCAGTAGCTTTGCCGACAATCCTGCGGACATGGTCTTCTTCCCGGGTACTCGGGTGGGCCTGGATATACTCGCGATGCGCCCTACTTACACAGTGAATAACAGCAATGTTACTTACGACGCCAGCAGCAATCTGCAGATTCTGCCCAATCTCTTTGTGACCCATCGTTTTAATGACCTCCCGCTGGCGGTCGGTCTCGGTATCACTTCGCCCTTCAATATCAACAACACCTGGCCTGCCGGGACTTTTCCCACACAATCCCTGCCGTTGAAGAATGACTTGCGGATCATTGATGTGAATCCGGGTGTTGCCTACTTGCTGCTGCCTAATCTGAGCGTTGGGGTGGGTCTGGATTATTACCAGACGCTCAGTGCAACCTTTGGCCCTCACTCCGGCAATGGTGGGGGTGTCGGCGGTAACGTCGGGCTTTTCTACACCACGGAGCGCCTCAATGCGGGACTCAGTTACCGCTCGACGGCCAACATTTCTTCAGGCGGCGGCAGTATTGACCTCCCCAGTCGCGTGCAGGCAGGTGTCCGCTATCGCTTCACCCCGCGCTTTGCCACTGAATTGGATGTGGACTGGAATGACTGGAGTAACGCCCAGTTACCCGGCTATGGTAGCCTCGGCTGGAAATCCTCCATGGCCTATCGTATCGGGCTCAGCTATCATCTGAACCAGAATCTGGAGTTCCGCGGTGGTTTGGCTCACGAAGGTAGTCCTACTAATGGCGCCAGCATAAATGCGGCAGTACCTGGCACGAGCAGTAATCTGGCCGCCTTTGGACTGGGTATTGGCGTTGGTGCTTGGCACTATGATTTGGGTGCTTCTTATGCCCTTTCCGGATCTACGACCTCCGACAATCCTATCTATGGTGGTAACTACAAAGCCAGCACCCTCAACTTTGGCGCCGCCATTTCCCGGGACTTTTAAGGGATAGGCTGCCCGAGCAGAACGCCTATGGCAGCATTGTCCGGTAGCGACCCTCGCCCGTTGGCGGCCCGTATGCGTCCCCAGACGCTGGGCGCCTACGTCGGGCAGAACCATCTGCTCGGCAAGGGAGGTCCGTTGCGGACCATGGTGCAGGCCGGGCATCTGCACTCCATGATTCTCTGGGGTCCGCCGGGCAGTGGCAAAACCACCTTGGCGCAACTCCTCGCCCATGCTGCTCGCCAGCACTTCCAGATTCTGTCTGCCGTCAACAGCGGAGTACGAGAAATCCGTGCCGCCGTCAGCAGCGCCGAGGCCGCCCAGTCCCTGGGCCAGGGCACGGTCCTCTTCATTGATGAAATTCATCGCTTCAACAAAAGCCAGCAGGACGCCCTGCTGCCCCATGTGGAAGAAGGCGTCGTGACCCTCATCGGCGCGACGACGGAAAACCCCAGCTTCGCCCTGGTCAACGCCCTGCTATCCCGGGCGCGCGTCTACGTTCTCAAGGCGCTGAGTGATGAAGAACTCGGCACGGTGCTTGATCACGCACTTGCTGATAGTGTGCTCGGTCTGGGTAACCGGGCGATAGAGATGTCCCCGGAAGTACGCAAGGGTTTGCTGACTGCTGCCGACGGCGATGCCCGTCGTCTCCTCAATCTGCTCGACCTCGCTGTACAACTGGCCCCGGTGCGGGCGGGTAACACACAGATCACTGCCGAAATCGTCGCCGCAGCCAGCGGTCAATCCTGGCGACGCTTCGACAAGGGTGGTGAAGCTTTTTACGACGAAATTTCCGCTTTTCACAAGTCGCTGCGCGGTTCCGACCCCGATGCGGCCCTCTACTGGCTGGCGCGAATGCTCGATGGGGGTGCCGATCCCTTGTACCTCGCCCGCCGTCTGGTGCGCATGGCTTCTGAAGATGTCGGCCTCGCTGACCCGCGGGCTCTAGATATGGCCCTCGCCGCCAAGGACGCCTACGCCTTTCTCGGCTCGCCCGAGGGGGAGCTGGCCCTCGCGCAAGCCACGGTCTATCTCGCAAGCTGCCCCAAAAGTAACCGCATCTACGATGCCTGGAATGCTGTGTGCGCCGCGGTCAAGGCCGGTGGTAGTGCAGAAGTGCCCCTCCATCTGCGCAATGCGCCCACGAAACTGCTCAAAACACTGGATTACGGCAAGGAATATCAATACGATCACGACTATCCCGATGCCATCGCCCCGGAGCAGCATTATTTGCCCCCCGGCCTGCGTCAGACCCATTTTTATGACCCCAGCGACCGCGGCCTGGAAACCCGTATTCAGGAGCGTTTACGCTGGATAAATGCTCATCGTCAACCTGTCCGAGAGAAGAAACCCCATGCTTGATCCCAGCTTGCTGCGCAACGGACCAGAAAAAGTAGCCGCAGGCCTCGCCCGCCGTCACTTCACTCTGGATGTGACGGCCCTGAGAACCCTCGACCAGCAGCGCAAAACCCTGCAGATTCAGCTTGAAGAAGTGCGCAACGCCCGCAATGAAGCCTCCAGACAGATCGGTCAGGCGCGCCGTCAGGGGCTCGATACCAGCGCGATGCAGGCCGCGGCGGCGCAGCACGGCGAGGAAATCAGGACCCTGGAACAATCCCAGGAAGGCATCCTTGCCGAATGGGAGAACCTGACTAGCAGCCTGCCCAATATCCCGCAGGATTCAGTGCCCGATGGCCGCGATGAAAGTGACAATGTGGTGTTGCGTCACTGGGGCACGCCCCGCGCCTTCGATTTCCCTCCTCACGACCATGTCGATCTGGGCGAGGACTTGGGTATTATTGATTTCGAGGCGGGCGCCCGCCTCGCTGGCGCCCGCTTTGTGGTGTTGCGTGGCCTCGGTGCCCGTCTGGAGCGCGCCCTGACGCAATTCATGCTGGATTTGCATACGACGGAACACGGCTACTGCGAAATTGCGCCGCCCTTTCTCGCCAACGCTGACTCCCTCTTCGGCGTTGGGCAGCTCCCCAAATTCGAAGAAGACCTTTTCGCTTTAAGGGACGACCCCTATTACCTGATTCCCACTGCCGAAGTGCCGCTTACCAATCTTCTGCGCGGTGAGATTGTCGGCACCCTGCCGCAACGCTTCTGTGCCTATACTCCCTGTTTTCGGCGCGAAGCGGGAGCTTATGGGCGCGACACCCGTGGCATGATCCGCCAGCATCAGTTCGACAAGGTGGAGTTGGTGCAGATCGTTCGTCCCGAAGATTCCGCTCAGGCCCACGAAACACTTACCGCCCATGCCGAAAAGGTATTGCAACTTCTGGAGCTGCCCTACCGGGTGGTAGCCCTCTGCGCGGGAGATTTAGGCTTCAGCGCTGCCAAGACCTATGACCTGGAAGTCTGGCTGCCGGGCCAGAATCAGTACCGGGAAATCAGCTCCTGCAGCAATTTCGAAAGCTTTCAGGCACGTCGCCTGCAGTTACGCTATCGCGCGGAAGATGGTAAGCCTCAGCTCGCCCATACCCTCAATGGCTCTGGCCTTGCCATCGGCCGCACCCTGGTTGCGCTTCTGGAAAATCATCAACAGGCCGATGGCAGTGTCCGGATTCCCGCCGCCTTGCGTCCCTACCTCGGCGGGATGGGCGTCGTTAAGGCCTGAGCCCGTGCATTCGGCTTACGAACCCGTGAGTTGTGCACTGCACAGCGCCTTAGAGTTGGCCGCGATGCAGCGTCGTCCAATGCGTTTGCACATGGCGGATGGCACATGGCAAGCCGGCATTGTTCTCGACGTTTGGACTGCGCAGGGCAGGGAATGGCTGCGTCTGCGCCGGTCCGACGGTAATGTCGAGATCGATCTTACCCATATTCAACAAGTCCAGGAAAATACTGCACCATGAAATATCCCATTATCCCCAGTCTTCTTGCCAGTTGTTCGATGCTGCTTTCCAGCACTGCCTTTGCCGCGGAGTTTCCCCTGCCCGCTGCCGGCAGCAACATGGTCGGCCAACTTCAGGTGGTCATCGCCCGGCATCAGGATACCCTGCTCGACATTGCCCGCCATTACGATGTTGGCTATAACGAAATCCGCGCCGCGAACCCCGGTGTCGATCCCTGGCTTCCCGGCGCCGGAACCCATGTGCTGGTTCCCACCCAATATATTCTTCCCCCCAAACCCTGGACGGGGATCATCATCAATATCCCGGAGCGCCGACTGTTTTATTTCCCCGCGGGTCAGAACGTGGTTTATACCTATCCGGTAGGCATTTTCCGGCCAAAATGGCCGAATCCGCTGGGCAGCACACGCATCATTGCCAAAGTCAGGAATCCCACCTGGACAGTACCCAAAAACATACAGGAGGAACACGCCAAGGCCGGAGAACCCATACCCGCGTTCTTTCCCGCCGGCCCTGACAACCCCATGGGTGAACTGGCGCTGGAAACGGGTTGGTCGCAGATTTTCATTCATGGTACCAATAAGCCTTGGGGGGTGGGCATGCGGGTCAGCCATGGTTGCTTCCACGTCTATCCTGAAAACGAAGTCCAGCTCTTTAAAATGGTAAAGGTGAACACGCCGGTGACGACCATAGATCAGCCATATATTGTCGGGACGAGTGGCAACGGCCAGCTCTACCTGCAAAGTTTTGCACCCATAGAAGCCTATAACAAAGGCGGCAACGCGCAACAACGCGCGGTCGATGCTATCAGTCTTTTTGAAAAGCAGGTTCAGCAAAGCTGGACGATTAACTGGCAGCAAGTCATCGATCTGGTAGAAAAGCCCAATACCATACCCACGGCCATCAATATCAACGCCCCTACTCTGTCCGCGGAGGTCGCCCAATTGCCTGCCCAGCCCTATGATTTTGCGCCCTATGGTGAGAATGCCAATACCGCGACGCCGCCACCTGCGCCGACCCCCATCGCCACCCCAGCGCCCTGAACAGGCGCTTCCTCTCCGGGGGCAAAAAAAGCGCTTGCGTGCCCCCATACCCCCGTGTATAGTTCGTCCTCTCGGCGGGGCAGAGGACCCAGAGAGAGCAGCAAATACATTGGGTGTTGACAGTAAAGTAGATCGCCTGATATAGTTACAAACCCTGTTGCGGGGTGGAGCAGCTTGGCAGCTCGTCGGGCTCATAACCCGAAGGTCGTAGGTTCAAATCCTACCCCCGCTACCAAGATTCGCAGTACGTGGTTACGTGGTATTGTTCTTTCCCAGCCGAGTGGAGATGTGTGGGGTTTAGGCCCAGGGGTATTATCAGTGCTTAGGTGCTGATAGATACCCTGAGCAGTATTGTTTTAAGATGGATTGAACGAGAGAGTTTGATCCT
>NZ_JALNYM010000004.1 GCF_023229925.1 Acidithiobacillus sp.
TCATGTCGACTAAAAAAATCGATCCAGAACTACTGTTGGTGTGGGCCCAAGCTGCACGTAAAGGTAACCTGCACGAGGCAGCTGATGCCTTGTTCATGAGTCAGCCTGCGGTATCCCAGCGACTCAAGCAGTTGCAGGATCGTATTGGACACACCTTATATCTACGCAATCACCGCGGGATAACCCCCACGCCAGCGGGGCTGTCCCTATTGCATATCGCTGAGCAGGTAGAGTCGGCCCTGGAAGCCATAAAGTATTTGGGTGATAACGAATCGGGCCGTCTTTACGGTAGCTTGGCTCTGATAGCCAGCCATAGTAATGCTGAAACACTTATTCCTAAAGCCGTTGCAGATTTCAGAAAATTGCATCCAG
This sequence comes from Acidithiobacillus sp., assembly GCF_023229925.1. Lineage (NCBI taxonomy): Bacteria > Pseudomonadati > Pseudomonadota > Acidithiobacillia > Acidithiobacillales > Acidithiobacillaceae > Acidithiobacillus > Acidithiobacillus sp. Next base: position 373 of record NZ_JALNYM010000004.1, read on the forward strand.
ATGTCAGTTTTCGTCTCACGACAACAAACAGTCGGCAGGCCAAGCGCAATCGCAATCAGGCAGACCTTATTTTCGTGGAGGATGACAAGGCATTAGGCGATACTGGTGGGTGGATTCAGGAAACGCTTATAGAGACTGATATCAGAATTTTGGTACCGGAGAAACATCGCTGGATTGCGTATGGAAAAGCAATTCCGATAAGCTGGTTGAGTGAAGAAGCGTTAATTTGGAGGGAAGAAGGTTCAGGGATCCGTGAGCATGTCATTGATGCTATTTCAAAACATGGCGTACGCCCAGAAATTCGCTATGAGTTTAATGGTCTTGCAGCCATTCGTAATGCGGTAAGCTGTGGCTTGGGAGTGAGTTTTGTGTCTGGATTAAATGGGATTGACCCCAAATCAGGGGACTGTACACTCCCCATAGATCCGCCAATAAAACATGTGTTATCAGTTATATATAGCGGTGCAAAAAACCATGTTGCGTTGTCTTTTTTATCCCTGCTTAAAAGTCAGTTGGCCAACCGTGGGCCGGACCTGATCCTCTCTTGATGAGGTCGATGGCTTGCTTGTGTAGGGTGTCCAAATAAGATCGAGGTGTTCTCGAACCCTCGGAAATTTTTGCCCTGTGGAATACTTCGGCGCGGCACGGCGTCGGCCAAAACACGGGGTGCTCGTTACCAGGGTTGAGTAGATGCCCCGCCGGACCTCTTACCTGAGACGTATTGGAACTCATCCAGGACGTTACGCCAAGCGTCGGTAAAACCATCTCTTCACCCCTTCCACCGCCATCAGATACACGATGACCATGGCCATAAGTATCGCGAAGAAATCCAATGGCAACGTCACAAATCCCAGTGCGGCGCCTAGTGGGGTCGCAGGCAGTAGGGCCGCCACCGCGACCACGGCTAATGAGGTTCCCGCCAGCACGGGGTGCGGACGGCTGGTCAAGGGATTAAAGCGGGTACGAATGACAAATATTACCAGAACCTGGGTGGCGATGGATTCGATGAACCAGCCGGTGTGGAACATTTCCTCGCCAGCATGGAAAACATGCAACATGACATAAAAAGTGAGGAAGTCGAAAAGCGAACTGATCGGGCCGATCACCATCATGAAGTTGCGAATGAAGGCCATATCCCACTTGTGAGGATGTGATAAATAGCTCTCATCCACGTTGTCCAGCGGGATCGCAACCTCCGAGAGGTCGTAAAGGAAGTTGTTGAGCAGGATCTGTACTGGCAGCATGGGCAAAAAGGGGATGATCAGGGTGGCACCGGCCATACTGAACATGTTCCCAAAATTGGAGCTGGTACCCATCATGATGTACTTCAGCACGTTACCGAAGGTACGCCGCCCTTCTCGAATGCCTTCATACAACACATCGAGGTCGCGTTCGAGCAAGATCATGTCCGCCGCATCCTTGGCTACGTCCACCGCGCTGTCCACGGATATCCCCACATCTGCGGAATGGAGCGAGGGAGCGTCGTTGATGCCGTCGCCGAGAAAGCCCACGACGTGGCTGCGTGCTTTGAGGGCCAGGATGACGCGGTTTTTCTGCGCAGGAGTAACACGGCAAAATAGGTTCGCTTCCTCCACCACCGCCTGCAGGGCGAAGTCGTCCATCTTCTGGATCTCGGCGCCGGTCAGGACCCTGCTCACTGGCAGGCCGATCTGCGCGCAGACGTGGCGGGTGACCAGATCATTGTCACCGGTAACAATCTTCACCGTTACACCGCTTTGGGTCAAATCGCGAACCGCACGCGCGGCGGTTTCCTTTGGGGGATCCAGGAAAGCGGCGAAGCCCGCAAATACCAACTCGGTTTCATCGCTCACCACGGCGTGGGGATGGTCAAGCGGCACACTTCGCCAAGCGATACCCAGCACCCGAAAGCCTTTCTGTCCCAACTCGTCGCACAATGCCCCTGCCCGATCCCGTGTCGGTGTGTCGAATGGGGTTTGGACCCCCTCCACCTCATACGCCACGGCAAGTCGAAGTATGTCCTCGGGAGCGCCCTTCACTACCAAAAGTCGGCTATCGTTTTTTTCCACCAGCACGGAGACCCGCCGCCGCTCGAAGTCGAAGGGTACTTCATCAATTTTTCGCCAGGCACGGACGTTGATTTCCTGATGGGCGAGAATGGCGTCGTCCAGAGGGCTTTTCAGCCCGGTCTCGAAATGACTGTTGAGATAAGCTAATTCCAGCACCCTACCGCTCTCACGCCCCAAGGGATCCACGTGGCGCTCGAGCCGGATGTGCGCTTCGGTGAGCGTTCCCGTCTTGTCCGTGCAGAGCACGTCCATCGATCCCAGATTTTGCACCGACGCCAGGCGTTTGACGATCACCTTTTTCCTGGCCATCCGGATGGCGCCGCGCGCGAGGGTAACCGAAACGATCATCGGTAGGAGTTCCGGCGTGAGCCCCACCGCGAGTGCGACGGCGAACAGAAAGGACTCCAGCAGGGGGCGGTGAAACGCGGTGTTGACGAAAAGCGCGAATAAGGCCAGCAAAACCGTCAGGCGCATGATCAGCATGCCGAATTGGCGTGTGCCCCGTTCGAAGGAAGTCGGGGGTGGCTTGCTGGCCAGGCTGTCGGCGATCTCGCCGAGGGCAGTGCCCAGGCCGGTGCGGCAGACGAGGAGAGTCGCCTTGCCACTGATAACGGAGGTGCCCATGAAGGCCGCATTATCGGCGGTGTCCAGATCTGCTTCCCCGGAAAGCTCGGTCGCATGTTTTTCCACCGGGTACGGCTCACCGGTGAGGAGTGCCTGATTGACAAAAAAATCCCGTGCCTCGATTAGCCGCCCATCTGCGGGGACCGAATCGCCTGCGGTCAGCAGCACCACATCCCCTGGCACCAACTCGAAAATCGGAATGTCGCACGGGCGCCCATCGCGCAAGACGGTGGCGCGCACGGCGACGGATCGCTTGAGCCGCTCGGCCGCCTGCCCAGCGCGGTATTCCTGCACGGTGTCCAGGGCTACGCTCATCACCACCATGGCGCTGATGATCAGGAAACTGGCCTTGTCGCCCGTTACGGCAGAAATCGCGCTGGCGACCAGAAGGATAATGACCAGGGGATTGCGAAAACGGGAGAGAAACAGCCGGAAAAGCGCGCCGCGTCGCGCGGGCCGCAGCGCGTTCGGGCCGAAAGATGCCAGTCGCGAAGCGGTTTCTGCTGTGGTCAAGCCATGAGGGCGGCTATTGAGCGCATGAAAAAGGTTGGGCAAAGGCTGTCGCCAGAAGGCTGCTTCTACTTCCTTGGGCTCAGGCATGGTTCACTTCGCTTTAATTGGTCGGGGCGATAGGATTCGAACTTACGACATCCTGTTCAAAAAGCACCAGGTTAACCACCGTAACATTATGAAATAAAAAAAGAATATCAGATCTTTGCAGCCTCTACAATTTGGCAGTGTGTTGAGTATAACCAATTGTATTATAAATAGGCTATAAAACTGTTATAGAAAAAAACACGTATTTTTCTTCCGACTGGACCACCACCGCAGTACATTCATCTGGAATTGCGGTCGATATGGGGTTGTCGCCGGCAGCGTGCGCTGTGGGTATGGTTTGACGAGGACTGAGATGTGTTCAAATGATCCGGAGGGAACGAAACCTTGAGTCGCCAACATTCTTCGACTAAACCTATAAAGCGTCATTAGCTAACGAAGGAGTATCCCTATGCACAAGCAGGAATTGGTAAATCAGGTCGCTAAGGTGGCAGACGTTTCACAGCAGACGGCGGCGGCGGTCATCAATGCGGTTATTCATGCGGTAACGAACGCTATGGCTGCTGGCGAGAGTGTCAGTTTAGTAGGCTTCGGCTCATTCTCCGTGGCGGACCGCTCCGCGCGGCAGGGGCGCAATCCCGCAACAGGCGTGGCCATTGATATTCCCGCGCGAAAAAGCCCGTCGTTCAAGGCCGGCAAAGGGCTGAAGGACGCGGTTAGGGATAATCGTCTAAGCTCCCCACCTTCCTACTCGTAAGGCCTCCCGTCAACGCGAGAAGAGATTTTGATGCTCGAAAAATGCGTTCATGAAAGCGCCCTCGGGATCGAGCTTCTGGCGCAGCGTATTGAAGGCGCGCAGATTCTCCGCCGGATAAAGATCGTGCATCATTATCGTCGGCTGCACGTACTGCCAGTTCTTGGCCCAGTGCGGCCGCCCCTTGCCGTCCTTGATCCACTTCGGCACCACCTCCTCGATCATGGCCATGTGTGCTTTCATCGCGTGGGAACGCTTCCCCGGATCCGGTTCATCCTTGGGATATGCGCTCAGTATCTCGATCCAGCACACGCGGTCCTCCGGGTTGGCCGAGTACGCCGGAGACAGTAGAGACTGGCTCGCCTTGGTAAACCGCGCATGCAGGCAGGTCGTCAGCGGAAAGTTCCCCTGCTCCTTGTAGGCATAGTTCAACGCCGCATACCACGCTTCGACGACGTTACGAAGCTCCCACGTGCCGTCCGCCTTGACCGGGATCGGGATCGCCACCTCCAGATCAAGGATGGGAAACGCCTGGTCCGCATAGAAGAAGACGCGCGGCGCCTCCGCCACAAAGCCGTGCTTGTCTTCAATTGCCTTGCAGCGATCGCGGATCGTGTTCCAGGTCAGCGGAAGCAGGATGTTCCAGATGATCGGGTTCTCGGCGGTCCAGCTCATCACCGCCGACGCGTATTTGTCGATCCAACCGTCGGGCCGCAACGGAATGTCGCGCATCTCGGTATCCGTCCGGTTGAACTTCTTCACCCAGATGCTGCCGTCGAAGCCACTGCCGGGAAACCAGAACAGCTCGATGTACTCGTTGCCGACCAGCAACTTGTGCAGGTTTACGGTGCTGATCTCGCCGCCCGTCTTCGAAGGATTCGGCCCGACGATATTCTCCGTTGGCACCACAATCTCTTCGTCCAGCAGCTTGAAGACCGGCTCTACCCGCAGCGTCACCCGAGTGATAATGCCCAGCAGCCCCAGGCTCACCCGCGCCGCCGGCATGTCGTTGGGCGTGGTCGCGTCAGAGAACACGTGCACCTCACCGTCGGCAGCGACGAACTCGATCTCGGTGATGAAGTCTGACACCGTCTTCTCGTGCCACCCGGTGCCGTGACACCCCGCAGCCAGAAAGCCCACCGCGTTGATCGAGGCCAGTGCCCCTGTGCTCGGCATGTACATGCGCGGTAGTGGAGAGTCGCGCGTCATGAGCGCATCGCGCACCTCGCTCCATCGCGCCGACGGAAGGATGCTCACAAAGTCCTGCCCGTCCTTCTGCCACCGCCACGCCTTGCGTCCGCCCTCCATGTAGTTCGACAGGTCCACCAGCGTCTGCCCGTTGGCCACCACCAGCGGGCTGAAGGAGTGCCCCGTGCCGAAGCTACGGATCTTGTTGCCGTTGCGGTTGCGCACCAACTCCTGCACCTCTTTCAGGCTGACTGGTTTCAGAATCTCCTCGGGCAGTGACGATAGATTGCCAGCCCAGTTGCGCCACGTCGTACCGTCGCCGCCGTCGATATGGATTGAGTCACTCATGATGTACGCTCTCCTTGCCGGCTCCAGCAAGCCGAACCGTCCATGGAACCACTCGATTGCTACTACAAAACCGCCCGCGCCCGAGATCGCAGGGAAAAAACCCGAAGGTCAATCGACGTTGATCAGTCCCAGCGTATTGCTTAGCGTCGTGCCCGTGATCGTGTAGTTGGCCTTCACCTTGCTGCCCTGCTCGAAGATGAAGGACTGGCGAGCCTCGTTGTCCGTTCCCCAGACCACAAAGACGTATAGTGAGATTATCGATCCATTCGGAACGCCCAGGGCACCCGGATCAATGTCATTTGTTTGCCCTAGGAGAATGTCTCCCGTCGAGCCCGAAAGATGCTTCTCGCCGTTGTCGTCGATATACGCGACCTGCCCGCGAGCCACGAAGCCGCCGCCGTTGTGAAGGCTGAGTTTGCCAATTTTCTGAATTGCCATGTTCGATACTCCTCTTCTCGTGATGATTGACAGAAAAGCTACCGGCAGATCCGTTTCGATCCCCCGCTCCTCTCCGCTGACTCTACAGAGACGCGCCGAGTTCAGCCCTGTCGCAAAGACCGGCACGCATGGCTAAAAACGATCGCGAGTGCTTTGATTAACGCATTGAAGTTAATTAGAAATATGCTGCTATCGAAGGTAAAACAATTGCTGCCAGATGCGGCTCGATATCTCTTGAACTTATCCAGCACGTTTTGACTTGCGGGCTACTCCAGATCAATCCAGCATGCGAATGTCGGATGTCCACTTATAATCACTGGCGGACCCGCTCTGTGTGAATTGAAGCCAGATCGCAACAGCAGCCTTTCAATTCCTAGGGGAGATACAGTAATTAGCCGCTTTGCACCCTGGGCCACTGCGCAGGAAATTGACTCTTCCAGCAATTGCCTTGCGATTGGCGATGAAACCTGGCTTGACGACACGTTTCTTTTGTTGATATCGAGTGCCGCAAATCTTGAAAGTTCCCATACATCTGGTGAACATGGAGGATTAAGACCGTTGTACAGTTGCGGGAAAACCTCACCAAGGAGATAAGGTTTTGTGGTTGGAAGCAGCCTTGCGCACCCTACTATATGGCCATCATCTTCTTCTGCAACGATATAAATTGTGTCGTTGCGGTCAAACTGGTCCATTTCTAATCCGCTTTCCGATCTAAGGTCTTCCCATCCCAGACGCTCGACGAATACCTGATGGCGATATTCTGCCAGTCTTTTGTACTGATTTTGGAGAAAATTTTCGGACCAGTTAGATACAAGCCGCATATATCCTCGCAAACGTGCCTGAATTCGGATGAGAAAATAGCAGGCCCAGTGTTGAGGAAATACTGTCAGATCTTACAGGTAACGGTATCTTTCTGTAACATATTGATGCACTACGATTTTCCAATCTGTCACGTCAATTATTGATCCAAGTATTTCTCTTGTATCTCTTCTCCCAATGTCTATATAGTGGCTATTAATCATCATGATGTTGCTTCGCGCTTCACCTGTCCTCACATAACCCAGCCGTTCTGATATGACATCCAGCTCCCAGTCCCAACCCAGAGAAATATAAGGAATGTCATTGCTCACCCATTCAGTATATCCGGTAATACGGGTTCTACTTGTACCGCCATTCCTGCTTTCATTTTCCTCCTGATCTAGGCCGGATATCATATGTTTCAGCTGGACATCCACCATCGCCTCTGGTGTCAGACGGATATAGCCGTCCTGTGAAATCACCCTATTTTCACCTATCATCTGCTTCATCCCGTACTTTCCCTTGGAATACATTTGTTCTTCCATTTATTAAAAGTCAAGGTTATACAAATCACCCTGCTTGTGACAATGTCAACCATGACAGGAGGTTACAAAAGAGTTTCTGTTGTTTCCCGTTGGCGGCTAAGGAAATGGGGTAAGACTCTCCCCACTATCCAGTGTATGGTATCTGGAAAGGATACGGATGGGTGACAATTTGTACTGCTATCAAAACGGGTAACCCCATCGCTGGTAACGGCAGTCTCTACCGCGACCCGCTCACCTGAGGTCTTGAGTAATCCCTGATCTCACACCTGATCCAGAATGGGTCATGCAGTTTTTCAATAATCCTCTAATTAACCTTGGCAGCGGGGAGAGCCATAGCCCCAGACGGGATTGGCTTTGCGAAATTAGAATGTTAGGAAATTGTGCTATGAATTCTTTCTGGAAAAAGGACCTGCTGCAGGCGCTTGAGCAGGCTACTACCGAATCGCAGATCATGAAGGAACTCGTGCCCATCGCTCACGCACTGGGGTTTGATTACTGCGCCTATGGTTTATCTGCGCCGCTCCCGCTTACGCGGCCGAAAACCATGATCTTCAGCAACTATCCATCAGCCTGGCAGCAACAATATAAGCTAAAGAATTACTACTGTATTGATCCCACAGTACAGCGCGCGAAACGGACAGTTTCGCCGGTCATCTGGTCCGAAGAGGTTTTTGCGGCTACCCCGGAATTTTGGGAAGAGGCCCGTTCGTTCGGATTGGTAGCTGGCCTGGCGCAACCTTCCATCGGAGTAAACGGGATCGGAAGCCTCCTCACGCTTGCAAGATCCGGAGAAAATGTGTCTGCCATCGAATGGGAAAGCAAAGCCATGGAGATCATGTGGTTGTCGCAAATGGCACTGGGTGCCTTATCGCACGTCGCCTTGGAAAAATTCCAACCGGAGACGGAAATCCAGTTATCTGACCGGGAGGTAGAAGTGCTCCGCTGGACAGGTGATGGAAAGACCGCTGGTGAAGTTGCAGGCATATTAGGTATTACTGAACGGACAGTTAATTTCCATATAAGTAATGCTATAAGTAAGTTGCGGGTTAACAACAAGACTGTAGCGGTTCTACGTGCTGCCATGCTCGGTATTCTCTAAGGCTGAACCTTAGACATGCGAGCGCCGGGACCGGTCTACTGATGCGGTGCATTCTGACAGGAGTACTGAGGAAGATGCGACACAACCCCTGTCGTGCAGACATCTAAGATTGGTCGGGGCGATAGGATTCGAACCTACGACATCCTGCTCCCAAAGCAGGCGCGCTACCAAGCTGCGCTACGCCCCGTCGCCGCAGAGAATAGCCGCTCCCCCCGCCGCGGTCAATCTAAACGAGAAAGACGGCGCCGCAAACGGTCCAGTTCCCCACGCGCAAGACCAATACCATCATTCAAGCGTTGGCGCTCCCTGTCGCTGAGTTCCTTACCCTTCTGCACCAGCTCCTCGCTATAAATGGCGATGGTGTCGAGCAGTTCCTCAACCCGTTCATTCATCCGCTCGCGCGAGGCAACGACACGATCCCAGGCCCGATTAGCCTGATGCCGCAATTGTTCGCGGGTGCGATCACCCGTTTGTGGGGCAAAGAGCAAGGCGGTGACTGCGCCGGCCACCGCGCCTGCCACCAAGGCGATCCCCAGGGCGCTGTAGCCAATGCCATTATCGCTATCGCTTTCATAATTCATCATGATCGGACTCCTTCATCAGGTGATAACAGTGGGGGCCTTGCGACCCGTGAGGGTTTCTATTCGGGTGAGATTCCTGCCGAGCTGAATCAGGTCGCGCAAGGCGCGCTGCGGGTCTTGTTGCTGACGCTGCGGGTCCTTTTCCAGATGCTCGTGATAAATACGCAATGTGGCGCCTTCGGTTCCCGTGCCCGACAGGCGGAATATCAGCCGGGCGCCATCGGCAAAGAGCAGGCGCAGGCCCTGATGCGCACTGACACTGCCATCGATGGGATCCGCATAGGTAAAATCATCGGCAGTGAGTATCTCACGTCCCGCCAGTGCCTGACCGGGGAGCACCGGTAATTGGGCGGTCATGCTCTGCATGATTTGCTCGCCCGTTTCCGTCGGGAGCCCTTCGTAATCATGACGGGTGTAGTAATGACGCCCAAACCGCTGCCAATGCTGGGTGACGATGTCGGCCACGGATTGCCCGGTATGTGCGATCACTGAGAGCCAGGCCAGTATCGCCCAGAGTCCGTCCTTTTCACGGATATGGTCCGACCCGGTGCCGAAGCTCTCCTCACCACAAAAGGTGATTTTGCCCGCATCCAGCAGATGGCCAAAAAATTTCCAGCCGGTGGGCGTTTCATAGTGCGCAATACCCAGGGCCTCAGCGACCACATCCGCGGCCTGGCTGGTGGGCATGGAGCGCGCGACGCCCTTCAGTCCTTGGCGGTAGGCGGGGATCGCGGTGGCGTGGGCTGCGAGCACTGCCAGCGAATCACTAGGCGTCACAAAAAAGCGGCGTCCCAGGACCATGTTACGGTCGCCATCACCATCGGATGCAGCGCCAAAGTCGGGTGCGTTCTCCGCGAACAGGTGATCGGCCAGGGGCTTGGCATAAACCAGATTTGGATCGGGATGGCCGCCCCCAAAATCCATGAGCGGGATACCATTGACCACTGTGCCCACCGGTGCCCCCAGACGCTTTTCAAAAATCTCGTGGGCATAGGGACCGGTAATGGCGTGCATCGCATCAAAACGCATCTGGAAGGGCCCCTGCAAGAGCCGTCCCAGCGCGTCAAAATCAAAAATGCGGGCCATCAGTTCTGCATACTCGGCTACCGGGTCGCAGACTTCTACCTGCATCTCACCCAGCAAAAACTTCCCATCATGGTCGATATCGACATCCGTGCTCTCCAGAATCTGATAATCCTGGATGGATTTACTGGCAGCCCAGATGGCATCGGTGATCTTTTCCGACGCGGGTCCGCCGTTGGCTGTGTTGTACTTGATGCCAAAATCGTGGTCAGGCCCCCCGGCATTATGGGAGGCGCTGAGGATGATACCGCCGTGAGCGTTCCGCGCGCGGATGACTGTGGAAACGGCCGGTGTAGAGAAGAGCCCGCCCCGTCCGACAATGACTTTGCCCCAGCCATTCGCTGCAGCCATCCGGAGGATGATCTGTATGGCTTCACGGTTATAAAAACGTCCGTCGCCACCGAGAACAAGGGTTTCCCCAGCGCGATCAGGAATGGCATTGAAGATGGATTGAACAAAATTCTCGAGATAATGCGGCTGCTGGAAAACCTTGACCTTTTTACGCAACCCTGAGGTGCCGGGGCGTTGATCGGCGAAGGGCTGAGTTGCAATCTGCAATGCCGCCATGGCACACCTCAGGAGTCGAGTGGAACGTCAATAATAGTGGTTTCCCGACCAGCATCGGTACGAATCCAGACGGTATACCCGCTTACCTGCCAGGTACTGACGACCGCCCCGCCGTCGCGAATGGCCTTTTCACTGGCTTCAATTAAGTCTTCTTCCATAGCCTCACCCCACTCGCCCAGGACGTGATGACGGAGCAGTTCTTGCGGATCAATTTCTCCAGATTCGAAGATGGCTTGCGCGTCGGGGGAGACGAGGATAGTTCCAGGATGGAATCGCATTTTATTCTCCATAACTTTCAAACTATAGCAGGAAACGGCCGTTCACAAGGCAAAGCCTTGCGTACGCAGAAAATCGCGACTGGGTGCTGCACACTGATTCATAAGGTTAATACGATGTGGGTTGCGGCGCACGCGGCGCGCCCAAATCCGTGGATCGCTCAGCCCTGCCGCCGCATAGACCTGTTCGCTTGGAAAGAAACTGGTCCGCAAAAACTGGCGAAACACCTCGCGCAAAACCGGGCTGATGAAACGTTTTTTCGCGCGGCCCATGACCTGACTGCGCATCTGAATGGTGGTGCGGGCAAAAGCCATGTGACGCGCTTCCTCGCGCATATGGATGTGGGTAATGGCCAGCACCGCTGCGGGCAGATCCTTATGCGCAAAGATCAGCCGATTCATGCGGTCTGGCACATTCTCACCAATTAGAATGGTTGCCCAGAAAGCCGCGGAGCCTTCAGGTGCGTAACGGGCGAAAAGACGAGCCAGGGGCGGGCGCTTACTCAAGGGGGTCATAAATGGGAGTTGCGAGCGTTGCTGTAATTCCAGAAACATGAGGCTGTGTCCCACTTCTTCCCGCAGTTCATGAAGCTGATAATGGTAGCTGACCGGATCGCGGTACATCACCTGTAGCGAGTTGGCACCCAGGCGCTGGATAAAGAGGGCCTCCAGCCATAGACCCAGCTCGCAGAAGGAGACGAATTCGACCTGGGAAAGGCGGATACGTTCGTCCTGACTCAGTTGCGCATATTCGGGCAATCCGTACAGTGATAGCAATTCCTCCGGGAGCCAAGCCGCTTCCGCGTCGAGGCTCTCCCACGGAACCGTCTGGACGGGGTCCCGATAGTTACTGCTGTGCTGGCTAAGCCGATCGACCAAAGCATCATGATGACGCTGAATCTGAGCCGGCGCGGGGATACGTTGGGCGAAGTTCATGAGCCATTCTGCCACGGACGCTCACCCGCTCCAAGGGTGTATTGGGTCCAACCCACCGGCATCGCGTACCTGGGCGATGCTGTGGCGTACATCATAACGGGGGCGCCACCCGAGTGCCTTTTGGGCGTGGGTAATGTCGACAATAAGCGGGTTTTCCAGCACTTGCAGCCAGCCGGGATCGCCGAGGCCGGTACTAAAAGGGCGCAGCCAGGTATGTACGCGGTGCAGTTGCCTGGGGGAGAGCGGCAACTGCCAGCGGCGGGGAATGCTGGACCAGGGGATGGGATCGGGTGCCGCAATATTGAAGATACCACCCTGTCCATAGCTCAGTGCCGCCAGCAGAGCGGTGACCGCATCATCTTCGTGGAGACACTGAATGGGCATGTCCGGGTTGCGTAGACGCAATCCGTAAGGGCTCGTCGCAATATCATTCACCAATGCCTGCCCATGGGGACCGATGATGGCATGCAGGCGCAGGCGGGAGACAACGGTTTTCTTTTGGCTGGTCGTGAACGCATCCAGCCATTGCTCCAGTGCAGCCTTGTCTTCGCTGTAGGCGAACCCTGGCACAGGCCGACAAGGCTGGCTTTCGGCAATGGGGACCGGGTTGTCTGGCCATGCGCCATAAGCCGCCACACTACTGGAGTAGATGACTTGCGGTACACCGGCATTTGCCGCCGCACGGAACAGTTGCCGACTACCATCAAGGTTAATTTGGCGCATCTCCTCACGCCAGCGCCGATGCGGCCCGAGGCGCGGACTCAGCACGAGAAAGGCGAGATGAATCACACAATCCACGCCGGTCAGGTGCTCGACAAGCCGCGGATCGCGGATATCCAAAGGCAGGTAATGCAGGTGTGGATGCCGCATTGCGGGAGCCCGACGATCCAGTGCGATGACCCGGTGAATATCCGGGCGAATGAGTAGGGCGGGAAGCAGAGCCGCTGCCGTATGGCCTGCCGCGCCAGTGACCAGTACCTGCATCAGTGGGGGGATGTGCCGCGCAGGGCAGGTAACACCTCGGCGGCGAGCAAGCGCAACGAGCGCTGGGTGACGTGGCTGGGGACCATCCCAGCACCGACGGCCAAAATCAGGCGATCCACTCCGGCGCGGGCATAGCGGGCCAGTCGCTGGCGGCAGGTAGCCGGGTCGCCAACGACGACCATGCCCATGGTTTCCAGCAGCCGCAAATTGAGGCTACGACGCAGCAGTGGTTCGAGAAAACCAAGACGATGATAGTATTCATAGCTTTCTTTTAGTTGTGCGAGGACCGGCCGTGTTTGGTCCAGCAGCCGCTGGTAATACCAGGTGAAGCCCTCGGCCCAACGACGTGCCTCCGCCGCATCCTCCAGACACAGGCAGCCAATGGTCATGGCAAAACCCGCGTTTTGGCCGGCTCGCAAAGGACCTTCTCCGTGGTGTTGTCGCCAGTTCTTTTTATAGGCACGAAGATCTTGTTTGATGAGGAACCAGGGTTTAAACGGCCCGGAAAGCACGCCGATACCTTCCCGCGCTGCCCATTGGATAGTCGCCGGGCTCACGGCTGCCGTCCACAGCGGTGGATGGGGTTGCTGGAGGGGTTTGGGAAGAATATCCAGCGCATCGAAATGGTAGAGTTTCCCATGATGGCTGAAGGGTCCACCACCCGCCTGGCGAAGGATCTGCAGCCCTTCTTGCATGTGAAGCCTGCTGTCCGCCATTTGGCTGCCAAAAAGTTGATACTCTTTAGGGGAAAAGCCTCGACCGATGCCCATCTCCAGGCGTCCGTGGCTGAGGATATCCAGGGCGGCGGCGCGTTCCGCAACACGGACGGCATGGCTGTAGGGCAGCACGACGACAGCGTGGCCGAGACGCAGGTTCTTGGTGCGCTGGCTGGCCGCCGCGAGGAAGATTTCCGGGCTGCTGGAGTGGGAGTATTCGCGCATGAAATGGTGTTCCACGAGCCATGCGCCGTGGAAACCCAGGGTATCGGCGAGGCTGAATTCATCCAGGGTTTCATGATAAACCTGGGCCTCGCTACGGCCTAGATGGGCCGGGACGGCGAGTTCATAGAAGAGATCAATATCCACTGGCGCTGGCGCCTCCATGATGAGCACTGCATCCACCCCGCCCTAAATTGCTGAACGGCTGCAAATCGCCATCTTAACATTGGAGCAGGCGCGCCGGCACTGGGCCGACGTCGAAACCAGCACGCCCATCATGAGTGGTGATGCCTCTGGAACGGGAAGAAGCAGCAGATGGGTCTATTCAGTTTCTGTGTTTTCAGCCTCGGAGGTTGGTAAAGATGCTTGCGGGAAAAGCCGTTCGCGGTAGTAAGCGATTTCACCAATGGATTCGCGGATGTCGGCCAGTGCTTCGTGGCGCTCGGCTTTAGGGAATTTGGGCAGATGCGGATACCAGCGCGTGGCGAGCTCCTTGATGGTGCTCACATCAATCATCCGGTAGTGAAAGAAACGCTCCAGTCGCGGCATCAGGCGGGCTAAAAAGCGGCGATCCTGACATACGCTGCTACCGCAGATCGGTGAGGTGCCTGCCGTAACATGCTGGTGCAGAAAATCCAAGGTTTGTGTTTCTACTGCAGATGTATCCAGGCGACTATCGCGGACCCTTTGCAAGAGGCCGGAAGCGCCATGGGTACGCTGGTTCCAGTCATCCATAGTTGCGAGTACGAATTCCGGCTGATGCACGGCTAATACCGGACCTTCGCAGAGAATTCGCAGACTGTTGTCCGTGACCAGCGTGGCGATTTCCAGAATCTGATCCTGTTCCGGCCGCAGACCGGTCATTTCCAGGTCAATCCAGATGAGGCGGTGTGATTTGGGGTCCATGCGGCATCCTTGTTGGTCGGGTCGGGCTAGTATACCATCGCTTTCAGGCCAAAAAAAAAGACGGACCAGAGGTCCGTCTAATAGCCGCAAAACAACCGCTACAAAACCCTTTCTCACTAAGTGCCGTGACCTCTGGCTCTTGATGTGATAAACCCGTCGGGCGGTCTCCCCACATCAGAGATTTGGAGCCGCCCCCTCGTCATGGAACCAAGGCTACGCTGCTTTTGTTTCTGAAATATTTCCTGTTCAAAATAATTTTCGGGGTGAGGGTCGCTTCGATTCTGGTTGACGCCCAGGCCCGTGGGACAAAAAAAGACGGGCCGGAAGCCCGTCTAATAGCCGCAAAACAACCGCTACAAAACCTATGCTGCAACCCGCGCGCCTTGAATAGGCTGGTTGATACCGGGCTGCCTGATCTTTTCGCTCCACTCTATCTTTTGGTTTGGGTACCGCTACTGCCTATGGTGTTACAATGGACCCGTCATATTTCGAGTATATTTCCGGAGAACGCTTTTTTGCAGGTTCGATCTGTCTGCATGTAGCGGCAACTGTTTTCAGGATATTGCGAGGCTAGGATGGCGGTTGTTTTAATAGTGGATGATGATCAGCGGCTTGCGGCGATGTTACGGGAGTTTCTCCAGGCCCAGGGCTTCGCGGTGCTATTGGCGGCCAACGGGCAGCAGATGCGTCAGCAACTGGCGGCAGGGCCGGTGGATGTGATGGTGCTCGACTGGATGTTGCCGGGACAGGATGGCATCAGCCTCGCCAAGGATCTGCGCAGGAAGGATGGAGGGCCTCCGATTCTTATGCTCTCGGCCCGTGGCGAGGATGAAGAGCGTATTCTTGGGCTGGAAAGTGGTGTCGACGATTACCTGGCTAAGCCTTTTAATGCCCGGGAGTTGCTGGCGCGTCTCCGGGCCTTGTTACGCCGCAGCGGAAAAAATGAAGGCGGCGAAAAACTCTACTTTGGTGATTTTCATTTGCATATGGCCGAGCGACGGCTCTATCGCGGTGATGCGGAGGTTGATGTGAATCCCGCGGAAATGGACCTGCTGCTGGTCTTTGCGCAGCGCCCACGGCGCATCCTGAGTCGCGACCTATTGCTGCACTTATTAGGTGGTGAAGGGGACGGGCGTTTTGATCGGAGCATCGATGTACGGGTGACCCGTCTGCGCAAAATCATTGAAGAAAATCCCCGGCAACCGCGCTTTTTGCAGACAGAGCGTGGCGCTGGGTATCGGTTCATGCCTGTCCCATGAGTTTGTGGCGCGGACGCAGCCTGTTTTCACAAACGGCCTGGACCTTAGGGCTGGGCATTGTTGTTCTGCAAATTCTGACCTTGGTGATCATTGTAGCTACGGTGCTATATCCGCTGGCCGAGCGCTCGGCGGAGGACTTGGCAGGTTTGATTGTGATCAGTGCGAAAACCTATGCCGAACTGTCTCCGCAAGAGCGCCCCGCTTTTTTAGCCAGCCTGCGGGCTGATAATGGGGTAGAAATTGCCGCGCATCTCGATCGTTCTATAAAGCATACCCATGGACATATATACGGCTGGTTGCTTAGTCGTGCGCTGGCCAGACGCTTAGGAGAATCCGTGCGGGTGGATGTTTTGGGCGGGAGCGTGCGTACGTTTTGGGTGCCGGTTACTGTTTCTGGACAAACGGTTTGGGTACATTTTGACCGAGGGCGGTTGGCCTCGTCTCTGCCCATCGCGATGATTTTTGTGCTGGTTTTTTCAACACTCGCACTGTTGGTGCTGACGATGATTCTGGTACGCCGGGTATTACGGCCTCTCGGGGTGATTTCAGAGGCATTGCGTGGATCGTTAAAGGCACCGTTGCCGAGTTTGCCGCGTGGCGGTGCTTATGAATTCCAGAATATCCTCAATATTTTCGCTAACCTGCGGACCCGTTTGCAGGCGATGATTAATCATCAGTCGTTGTTGCTGACCGGGATTTCCCACGATCTGCGTTCACCGCTGGCGCGCCTGCGTATGGCTTGGGAGTTGTTGCCGGAGACTACGCCGCAGCGTCTTCGGGACGGCATGCTGCAGGATATGGAGCGGATGGATGAGCTGCTGGCCCAATCTCTTGCGCTGGGTCGCGGTATGGCAGCGAAGGTGGCGGATTTTGATCTGATGGTATTGCTGGCCGAAGTGGGCGCGGATTTCCAGCGGGAGGGCGGTCACTGGGAGGCCACATTACCGCGTCGTTATCCCTTCCGGGGAGACCGGGAGGCTTTGCGCCGTCTGTTGTCCAATCTGCTGGATAATGCCTTGCGCTATGGTGGCGGGAGGGTGACGGCAGAGTTTCAGAAAACACCGGGGCATTTCCTGTTACGTCTATGCGATGCGGGCTCGGGGATCCCGGAGGTAGATTTGGAGAAAGTTTTTGAACCGTTCATTCGTCTGGATGACGCGCGAGGGCATAGTGAGGGCAGTGGCCTTGGTCTGGCGATTGCCCGTCAGTTGGCAGAAGCGCAGGGGATGCGCCTGCGCCTATTCAATTCCGCAGGAGGCGGGCTGTGTGCGGAGTTGTCCTGGGCCGCGTAGTGTTCCGCAAGTACTTGGGTCGGTACCGTAATGTGCTCCTGAAGATGGTCTATACTGTGAACGGTGGCGATGCTGCGGGAGGGGGCAATGAACATATTGAAGGCATTGACGGCTGTGATTGTGGCGATAGTCTTGGGGGGGTGCGAAACAGTTACGCCGGTGAGTGGGCAGTTTCCGCCCATTACGCCGCATCAGGCGCAGGCAGGTGCAGAAGGCGGAAAGCTGGTGCGCTGGGGGGGGACGCTGATTCAGGCCCAGCCAAAGGCTCAGGAGACGTGTTTTACAGTAATGGCGCTACCACTGCGTCAGGATGGGCGGCCCTATCTTGGTCAGAAAAGGTTCGATGAAGGGCGATTTATTGCTTGTGCTCCAGGGTTCTACGACCCCGTGCTCTACGCGGCGGGACGAGAGATTACCTTTGTGGGTACAGTGACAGGGGTGCATGTGGAAAAGATTGGAGGATACGAGTATCCCTACCCAAATCTGCAAGCCAGCACCGTGTATTTGTGGCCGGTGGAAGAACCTGAACCAACCACGAGTACGGTCTTTATCAACGGAGGCTGGTATGGCGGACCTTGGGGGCCTTGGGGTTGGTGGGGGGGGCCGGGCTGGGGATGGCGTTAATCCCTGATGGTCTGCCCGGTCTTGCTTAGGGCGGGCAGATTACTTATTATGCTTTCTGGTATTTTGCCGGGATGGCGGAACTGGTAGACGCGCCGGACTCAAAATCCGGTGGTGGTGACATCGTGTCGGTTCGAGTCCGACTCTCGGTACCAAAAAACTGAAGAAGCCCGGTTCTGCCGGGTTTTTTTGTAGCCGTTTTCTTTCACGGAGCTAGGGGGTTGGCATGGCGATGCGGCGGCGGTTGACGTGGTTGGCGGTGGCGGCAAGTGCGGTGGTGACGCTGCCGCTTGGCGGATGTGTGGCGCTCGTTGCAGCTGGAGCTGGTGGCGGGGCGGTAGCTTATGTGGAGAACGGCGGGGTTGCCAATTTCTACGCGTTTTACCCGACCTCGGCGAATCAGGTCAGTGCGGCGTCACGGGCGGCATTCAGGGAAATGGGCATTCGCTATAACGGTGAAATCCGCAAGCGTCCTTCTGAGTATTTGATAGAAGGTACTACCCAGGAGGGACAGACGGTCAAGGTGACGCTGACGTCGATGGCGACGGATGTTACCAAGGCCAATATCCGCATTGGGACTTTTGGCGACAAGCCAATGTCTTTGCAATTCCAAAAACTTCTTTCGCAGCGGTTGGGGATGACTGCCAGTGCTGAAGCTCCGGCGGGAGCGGTGTTGCCCCCAACCGGCAGCCAGTCGACGGCACCGCAGCAGCCTCAACAACAAACCATTCCACTGCAGTGACCCCCTTGGGGTGGGCCCGCTTTTCCGGGGCACTTATTCTGATTTTGGCGGAAGCATCGAATGGGCTTGCTCGGCGGTGTGCATCCA
Source organism: Acidithiobacillus sp. (assembly GCF_023229925.1). Taxonomy (NCBI): domain Bacteria; kingdom Pseudomonadati; phylum Pseudomonadota; class Acidithiobacillia; order Acidithiobacillales; family Acidithiobacillaceae; genus Acidithiobacillus; species Acidithiobacillus sp. The sequence continues at coordinate 19,041 of NZ_JALNYM010000004.1, forward strand.
GATCGGACTTTGCGCCGGAAAGGCGGGAGCTGTGGAGTATCTATAAACGTGCATGGGTTTGATTGTCGCCTGAGCTTGCCTTAGAAAAATGCCATTCATGTAAAATTGTCATAAAAGGTTCATAAAACTGTCACATTGATTTGCTATGGTAGCCTCTTCGTTATGAAGAGGGACTTCCATGAACCTGCAATATCTCATTCATCTCGCCAACTATTCAGATGGCGTTCTTTACATACTTGGTATTCTGCTGCTGGTTGAGCTGGCGGTGATGGTAGACCGCTTCTGGTACCTGCGGCGCACCATTCTGCGCGGATTGGTGTTCGTACAGGAGCTGGGCAGCCACGGTCGATTGGATCGTGAAACGCTTAATAAAATGACTGAAAGTGCCGGTGATCTGCCAGAAGCTACTTTGCTGCGAATGGCCGCCTCCCATCATGGTCAGGTCAAGGGTGAGGCCCTTGCCAGCCGTCTCGAAGAAAGCGTGCTGGTGTTGGCGCCGCAACTGGATCGCCGCCTGTGGTTGCTGGACACGATCATCACTTTGGCGCCACTGCTGGGTTTGTTCGGCACGATCATCGGTATGTTCCACGCCTTTTCGGTTCTGGCCGCGCCGGGGCACGCGCCTACGGCGGTCACCGGTGGTGTGGCTGACGCGCTGGTCGCTACGGCAACGGGCCTGTTTATTGCCATGCTCGGTCTAGTGGCCTTCAATGCCTTCAACAATCAAGTGCGGCAGATTCTCCTGCAACTGGATTCCGTAAAAACCATGCTGCTCAATCGGATGGACGGTCAACCCATGATGACGCCGGACAACAGTGACAAGCAGCGCAGTGAAGTGTTGTCCGTGGCGAGGGCCAGTTGATGGAGCGCCGTTACTTCGAGCAGAAGAAGGGGCGGGTGGAGATCATCCCAATGATCGACATCATGCTCTTCCTGCTGGTGTTTTTTATCATGATCACGCTGCAAATGATCCCCGATAAGGGGCTGAATTTGCAGCTTCCTGCCTCCAGTCAGGCGCAGCAGCTTCCGCGTCCGCACTACACCATCAATATTGATAAGGATGGATCGGTGAATGTGAAAGGTCATCACTATGATCTCGATGACCTGCAGAAAATGCTCGCCGCTGATGGGGATCCCAGTAAGACCCAGATCACCATCGCTGCCGACAAGGGGGTGCCCTTTCAAGACTTCGTCCATGTGATGGACCGTTGTCAGAAGGCTGGGGTGAGTGATATCGGGATTGCCGCGAAGGCAAGTAGTTAGAAAAAATACCTATTATATCGCATAAGCAACTAGACTGATCGGCGTAAAAAAACTGATTATGAGGGGGTCTTCTCAAAAGATCCCTTTTTCGCACTGGCCGAATTTTTGTCAGGGTTGAACGTCGAAACGTAATTTGATGAGGAAGATAATCGTTGAATACAATTGTCAGTGATCCGTCCTGGGCGCCGCAACGTCCGAAAAAGCCGGAGGGGTACTTCGGGCGCGCCTTGCTGGTCGGCGCTGTGCTGGAGGTGTTGTTAGTGGGTGGATTGATCTGGGTAAGTGGTAATACGCCACCACCTAGGCCGATGGTAAAGAAGATCATCGCCATTCATATGATGCAACCGGCGCCTCCTAAACCCAAGCCGGTGCCACCGAAGCCGGTAGTGCATCCGAAGCCTGTGCCTAAGCCGATACCTCGTCCCATTCCGCAGCCGAGGCCGGTAGTGCATCACACGCCTGCGCCCAAGCCGTTGATGGCCAAAACACCGCTGCCTACGGCACCGGTGGTGCCGCCGAGTCTGCCGGTAACCACGCCTCCACCACCACCGCCCCCTCCTGCGCCGAACATGGCTGCACGTGAGGCGGCCGTAGATCAGTACGCTGGTATGGTGCGCGCCCGGGTCCAGGCTGATGCCCATGTACCGGAGGCCGTCCGGCTGATGCATTTGAGTGGCACAGCCGTGATTGCCTTCCGATTGGCGCCGTCGGGTCAACTGCTGTGGGCGAAAATTGCCCAATCCAGTGGTGTGAGGCCAATTGATAAGGCGGCGTTGAAATCGGTAGAAGAGGGTGCTTATCCGCCTTTTACCAAGAATATGCCGAAACATGCCACCAATTTTAATGTGGAAGTGCATTTGTCAAGCCACTCCTCGTAGTGCTGGCGTGGTAGTTTCTGGGTGTTTGCGATGAAGGAGTCTGGGGTGACTGATCATAGTTGGTGGACGAGATGGTTCTTGCCGATGTTGGGCCTGGCTTTTATGGCAATGCCGACAGTTGCTCTGGCCTACACCCAGACTCCGTCTCATACCCGTGATCTCACCGGACCTATTCAGGTCAGTGCAGACAACAGAAGTCTGGTTACCCATGTCCTGCCGACAGGACGCATCGTCAGTCCGGTGGGGTTAGTAAATGGCGCAGCGAATTTTGTGACCCAGGTGCTGCCCATGGCGGATCATATCGCCGCCATGGCGAATGGTGCCACCCATGCCCAGACCATCACCGTGTATGCACAGAATGATTTGCGCAAGATTTCACGAGTCGCGGCCTATGAAAAAGAGGTGGATCCCCGACAGATTGTCGCGAATGAGGTCAGTGATCAACAAGGTGATAGCATTGCGCACCAGGATTTTTTTCAGGGGATGGCGGTAGGGCCCGATCAAACGCTTTACGCCGCGGGGGGGCAAACGGATGATGTTGCTGCTTTCGTGTTCAAGGATGGCAAGCTGAGCTTGTTGCACCGTTATCCTCTGGCATGGCAAGCGTTTCCTAAAGATCAATACCCCTATCAGTATCAAGGCGAGCATGATGAGCAAACGCGTCATTATTATCCTGACGCGGTTGTTGTCGGGCCGCACGGAAAACACCTTTACGTTACGGGAATGCTTGCCAACAGTTTGGCACGAGTGGATATTCGGACAGGTGAAACGCGCTATCTGAACGTTGGATCTTATCCTTATGCCCTGACCTTTGCGGGCGAGAACCAACGTCTTGTGGTGAGTTTATGGGGTGGCAATGCCGTCGCGGTAGTCGATCCCAATACGATGCACATGCTGGGCACCGTGCGCGTCGGTCCGCCCACAGGTCCCGACAACACACAGGCGGGTGTACATCCTACCGCCCTGGCTGCTGTACCCCATTCCCCCGATGTTTTTGTCGCGCTGGCCAATGTCGATCGTGTGGCTGAAGTGGATACAGCTAGACTGGCCGTGAAGGGATTCATCAACGATAGCCCTTATCCCGATGCCCCTCCAGGAAGTTACCCGGACGGATTGACCGTGGTTGACGGCAAGTTGTTCGTGGCCAATGCCGGCAATAATGATGTAGCGGTTTATGACGTACAGACTGGAAAAGGACTGGGCCTGATTCCGACGGGCTGGTATCCGACCGCTATTACCCATACGGGCAAAGCCCTCTATGTGGTTGCCGCAAAGGGTTTGGGTTCGGGGCCGAACGCACAGCATCAGTGGGTCGGCGATATGATGGACGGCCTGGTGCAAAAAATTGATCTGAGTGATTTGTCGCGGTATTTGTCGCTATGGACGCAGCAGAGCCTGGAAAATAATGGCTTTACCAGCGCCCAGCGCGCGGCACGACATGCGGAAGATGTGAAAGCGACACAATTCCTGCATAGCCATATCCATTATGTGGTTTTTATTCTGCGTGAGAACAAAACCTTTGATGAGGATTTCGGTGATTATAAACCGGCGGGAGTCTGGGCGGACCCGCAACTGGATCTCTATGGCCCGAAGGAACTCCCCAACCTCTACCATTTAGCGAGTCGATATACCCTTTTCGTCCATTTCATGGCCGACGGTGAGGTCACTGCCCAAGGCCATCAATGGACCACCGCGGCATCAGACTCGGACTTTGTGCAGCGGACTTGGCCGGAATACTATTCAAGACGTGGTATTGTTCCCAATCCGGGTTGGACACAGTCTCTCATACCCGGAAAAGCTACGGGTACCGGCGGCATACCGCTGGGCGTCGATAATCCCTATGCGATTTATGAAAACCTTTCGGCATTAGGTAAATGGTCGAATCCCTGGATTAGTTATCCTGAGCGCCTGTTTCTGTTCAATGACTTGCTGGATCATAAAATATCTTTTGAAGACTTTGGGGAATTCGTCTCCCGTTCTCAGGCAGGGAATATCTCCACGGCGATGAAAAAACATCTGGCTACAGGTTTTCCGGGCTGGGACCGGATGATGCTCGATAGCTATCGAGAAAAGGTGGCAGAACAGTGGTTGAAAGCCCATCCGGGTACGCAATTCCCTCACTTCATATATATCTGGCTGCCCGATGATCATACGGCAGGGCGCTCACCCTGCTATTACACACCGAATTATTATGTGGCCGATAACGATTATGCTACGGCAAAGTTCGTTCATTATCTGTCGACGACACCGCAATGGAAGCACATGGTGGTTTTTCTGACAGAAGATGACGCACAGTCGGGGGCGGATCACATTGATGCCCATCGGACTTTTGCCCTGGCCATCGGACCTTGGATCAAAAAAGGCCATCTGGAAACCCATCGATATTCTCAGGTGAATATTCTCAAAACTACAGAGGCGATTTTTGGTTTGCCCCCCATGTCGCAGTGGGACGAGAATGCCAGCATCTTTTCGGGCATGTGGACATCGCATCCGGACGATGCAGAGGCGAAAGTGCTGCCGTTGCAGGTGCCGCTGGCCTTTAACGCGGGACAATGCGCCGACTATACCCTGCTGCGTAGAGAGGCTGGTGCTGCAGGGCATAATCTCAATGAAGCCTGGTTTATGCAGCATCAGACCAAGAATGGTGCGGGAATAGCGCCGCCCGCCAAATCCGAGGCGTATGCACCGACAACGCTGCTGAAGGTGCCTGGTCCGGAGCAGATGAAGCAGGAATGGATTGCTGCCAAGGGAATTAAATCCTGGCATCGGGAAATGCAGTATCTTGATATTTACGCAAGAAAACAGCATGCGCCCGTGGCTGCCTACCAGGCTGGTGAGGTGGACTGAGACGAAGAGGACCCGCCAAAGGGTATGCGAGGACTCGCGGATGTCTCTTCCATAACTCAGCACTTTGAAAGTGAATTTTAGAGCCATGGTGCCAGCGAGGCGTACCGTTCTGCCGCAGATATCAGAATAGCAGATCATTACTCATAATCAATAAACGAGGGTGTTTTCTATGGGACAACAGAATCGTCGGCAGTTTTTGAAGCAGTTGGGACTGGGAAGCAGCGCAGTTATTGCCGCTCCGCATCTGCTGGGTGTGGCACGTGCTGCGGGGGTCAGCGAGGAAAGTCTCCTGCGTCAGAAGATTGAGCATGTGGTGGTGATCTTTCAGGAAAACCGGAGTTTTGATCATTACTTCGGTACCTTCCAGCCGAAAAACGGGCAACAAATTATCAATTTGCTAGATGCACAGGGACAGTTGGACCGTCGTTTTCTCGGCATGCAGAAAAATCCGGCAGGTATCGCTTATGGTAACCTGCCGTTACCTACGGATATTCCGGGCTTTCAGAACGTGCAATTGCCTAATCAGCCTTTCCACATGGCACCCTATATTCCCGCTAAAGGCAATGTACATTGGGATCCACAACATCGATTTTTCCGTATGATGGCGGAGATTAATAACGGTAAGATGGATCGTTTCGTAGCCCTGGCAGGCGGCAGAAAAACCCTTTTGGCGCGGGACGACTTCCAAAAAATGGGCCAGGACCAGATCGCCTTTGACCTGGCTCGTCCCAGTGGTCCGGTGCTGGGGTATTATACCGGCGAAGATCTGCCCTTCTATCATCATGTCGCGCACCGGTACACGCTCTTTGATCATTTCTTTCAGGCCATGAGTGGCGGCAGTACCGGTAACGCGCTTTATCTGACGGCTGCTCGTTCCTGTGTTTATCCCAATGCACCCAAGGAGGTGTGCGCACCCTTCGATCCGAAAGAGGCCGGTCTGGAACATGGCTTCTTTGATTTGCCCTATGACCACAAAAAAGTCTTGGTCAACGATCTGCCGCCGGTGCAGGGACCGACCGATGCGGATGCAATGAAGGCCCTGAAGATATCCCCACCCCCGGAGGCACAGACCTACGACAATATCGGGGACCGTCTGGATGGCGCCAAAGTATCCTGGGCCTGGTATAACGAAAACTGGAGTCGGGTAAAGCCGTGGGCGCTCAAGACCGCTTTTGGTCCAGGCGATGGCTCGGCGGTAATTGACACGGGTCAGTTGTATGTGGCCCACCATAATCCCTTCCAGTACTACCCGCGTTGGCCAGAATATGTGAAGAACGGCCGTATGCGCGACAGTGACGATTTTCTTGCCGACGCCCGTGCCGGCAAACTGCCCGGTGTCTCCTTCGTCAGGGCCAGTGCCGCCCATGACGAACATCCAGCCGACTGCGCACCTGTTTATGGCATGGAATGGGTCGAGCAACTGGTGCGCGCTGCCGCGGATGGGCCAGCCTGGGACAAAACCGCCATCTTCATTACCTATGATGAAGGCGGTGGCTTCTGGGATTCGTTGCCGCCTAAAGTGGTGGACGACTATGGGTTTGGCACCCGTACTCCGGCCTTACTTATCAGTCCTTGGGCGCGCCAGGGTTTAGTGGATCATCACCTGGCCAGCACCGCCAGCATCCTCAAATTCATCGAAACCCGTTTTGGCCTGCAGGCCCTCAACCACCGTGACCGGGATGCCTACGATATGATGGGTGCCTTTGACTGGGATCAGAAACCTGAGGACTTCAACATCTGACGGATCAGGCCGGCAATGTCAATGCCTTCTCCATGGCGAGAAGGCAGAGTCCGGCAACCTTGGGTATGCCATAACGACTATCTTCCGGGAAGGGTAGGGTGGTGCCGATCAGCTGATATCCTCGCCGCTGATAATAAGCAGTCAGTTCAGGCCGCTGTTTGATAACCCACAGACGCATACGCTGGGCCTCCCAGGTGTCTCGCGCATATTCCTCTGCAGTATGTAACAATAGGCTAGCCACGCCGAGATTTTGCTAAGTCGGCGTCACCGAAAGCATTCCGCATTCGGCTACTTCTGTTTCGACAAGTTGTAAATAACAGCAGGCGACTATTTCCTCTGTATTGCAGAGGACCAGAAAACCGCTATTCGGTTTTGCTACCAGATCTTTGAGCATCATCAGGTCACAACGCTGACCGTCCAGTAGATCCGCTTCTGTAGTCCATCCATCTTTGGCAGTTTCGCCTCGATACACACTATTGACGAGCGCGCAAAGGGCAACCATTTCTGTTTCTTGCGCCATGCGGCAAGAATACAACGACTGTACATGTACCATCTTGATTTTCTTGCCTGGTGATTCTGCTGTCATCTGTTCCCCCTCCCAACACAAGTGCCATTTGTCAGAATTTGGTCATTGAATCGTCATAATAATGTCATGTTGTGTGGCTAGAATGCTGCACTGTTGTAGATGATTTATAACAAGTTTTCTCCTGATGAGGATATTATCATGGTATATTGCCCAACTTTGCGCACTGCGGTAATCATGTCACTTTGTGCCCTACCCATTCTCGCTCACGCCGATGCGACGGCCCCTACCGTCAGCGGTGCCGAGACGGCTACGGCTGTCCCCACTGGTGGCAATGCTCCGGTGACCATTGGTGAAGTAGAGAAAGAAGCGCCGCCGGAGCGTGGCACTGGCTCCCTGAGTAAAGAACTGGTGACGCATGCCAGCCCAAATGAAAACTTTCAGAGTGTGTTGCGCAACGTGCCGGGCTTTACCGTAACCAGCACTGGACCCGGTAACCTGACCACCGGTGACAGCACCTTTACCTACCAGGGTTTCAACAGCGATCAGATTGGCGTGAATCTGGACGGTGTACCTCTGATTAACACTTTTCGCGGTGGTACGAACGGTCAGGGTGATGACCACGCTCTCACACCCATTGGTATCGGTCAATTTTCGGGAGTCTCGGTGTACAGCGGTGCCAACACCCCTTCTGAGACAGGCATCAATGCGTTGGGTGCGACGTTGAATTATAAGCCGCGTATGCCCACTTCAAAATTCTATGCCGAGGTTTCGGGTAGTGGCGGACTTTACTCCGGTGGCGTTGGTGACAGTGCCGCCGGTGGGTTTAGTGTCAACTCGGGCGTTTTGCCGTATACGGGAACCAAACTGTACGCCAACTACTATTACAGTCCTTTCCACAGCTTTATCAACCATGTTTTCTCCACCAACAACAACTACTACTTTGCGGCAGTACAGCCTTACAACCACGGCATGTCCCAGCTCTCACTGATTACGATCTACAATCATGAGATTGCTCAACAGCCATCCACGGTGCCCTTGCCTTTGTTACAAAAATACGGCCGCAGCTTTCAGTGGGCTCCCAACATCTGGAATGATCGAACCACTACAAGTTCGTACACCACCATCTTGGGCTGGAAATCCATCCTGAATCAGTACATACTGGCCAAATCAAAGTTTTTCATAACCCAGAATAACAACGACCGCACGGCCTATGCCAACGCGGCTTATAAAGCTGGATATGATGGTTACCCGTTGCCAACAGCACTAAAAAGCTACGCCAATCCCAGCAAGACGGGCCGACCAAGTAATACCTATAATCCGACGGCGTTATTCGGAAACAGCTATAATGGTACACAGTATCAGCGCTATGTCGACAATTTCGGTAATGCAGGCTTGATGCCATCGCTGACCTTCCTCTTGCCGAATAATACCGTCACGCTCGGTGGACTGTATATGTTCAGTAGGGACCATTCGGCAGAGTACTGGTATGGCCAGCCCGCAGTTCCGATGATCAATGGTTACAATGACGCATGGGATGAGCATGATACCCGTAATTATGGGGATGTCTATCTACAAGATCGTATTACTTTGTTCAATCATCGTTTGATCCTCACTCCGGGTGCCAAGTATTACCTGGTCGATACGACAAGTAACGATGTTGAGGGGTATTATTACAACTACGGGGGTAGCGTCAGTAATACCTTTAACTACTGGGAGCCGTCTTTTGGGGTAAGTTTCCTCGCTACCAAGAATGCGGATTTGTACTTCCATTATGGCCGGGTCTATAAAGTACCAAATATCAGTGCTTATTATTCGGTTATAGGCTCTACACCAACGCCGGGGCCAATGTTGGTCAAACCGGAGTACGTGGATAGTATCGATACGGGTATCCGCTATAACTTCGGTGATATCAAAACGTCACTGGCCTATTTTCGCCGGATGTTCAGCAATAAATTCGGTTATTTCTATGATAACCAGACCGGGCAGACCTTCCAGTATAATGTGGGTAGCGCGCTGTATCAGGGGGTCACTGCTTCGGTGGATGCTAAATTACCCGACCATATGAATGCGTTCATCAACTATAGTTTGACCGATGCGAAATATACGTCGAACTTTGATGCTGCCGATGGTGCATCTGTCAGCAATGGGGAATACGTCGGCGATGTCCCCATGTACAATCTTAACTTTGGTCTGGGTTATCACTACGCCGGATTCAGTGCACGGGTTACCGACCATGTTGTCGGTTCCCAGTATATCAACACCAATAAGGGTGCGCCTGCGGGAGTTTCCTTGCATCCCTACAATATCACCAATCTTAATCTGGGTTATGCGTGGCGGCCAAGTGGTTTGGGGGTGAAAAAGGTTACTGTTGACTTGTATGTGGATAACATCTTTAACACCAATTACATCCCGTATGAATACGAACAGTTGCGGAGTGCAAAATATGGCGGAAACTTCATTTCCGCGCAGGCGAGTGCACCGGCTTTTGTCGGTGCCAGCGTGGCGGCGAAGTTCTAAAGTCTGATTGGTATCCGCCGGTTGGCGGCGGGTTTCCAAAAGTCCTCTATCCGGTGGCCTTGCGGTCACCGGATTTTTGCTATTTTGATCTCACTGGGAACCGTTCGGATGCTGTAGCGGAGCGGATATCAGGTGGCACTACCCCGGGCATGCGCAAGATCGGGATAACCATCCTTTAACCACAGCTCCGGCAACGCTTCCAGAATCTCCCGCACCAGTTCCGGTCCCCGAAAAATCAGCCCGCTATAGACCTGCAGTAGACTGGCTCCCGCTCGGACCTTGGCATAGGCATCTGCCGCACTGAGGATACCACCAACGCCAATGATGGGTACCTGTCCCTGGGTCGCACGATAGAGTTGGGCGATGACGGCGTTGGATTGCTCCAACAATGGTGCACCGCTCAAGCCCCCGCTTTCGGAGAGCACAGGCTGGGAGACCGGGCGTTCTACAGTGGTATTGGTGGCGATAAAGCCATCTACCAGAGGTTTTGTGCCTAAGGCCAGACCACCGAGAGCATGAATATCCTCATTCTCCAGATCTGGAGCGATCTTCAGGAGCAGAGGCAGCGGGGGACGCTGATGCTGCACGGCCAGACGTTGATTGGCTGCAGCAACGGCACTGAGCAGTCCCCGTAAGGCTTCCTCCCCCTGCAGCAGTCGCAGTCCCGGTGTGTTGGGTGAGCTGACATTGATGCAGAGATAGTCGCCATAGTGAAAAAGCAACTCCAGCGCGGCGACATAGTCGTCCGGCGCCCGCTCCAGCGGGGTGTCCTTGTTTTTGCCGAGATTGATGCCGATAGGCACCGGATGGCCAGGTAATGCCGCCAGTCTTCGGGCAACTGCCGCCGCCCCTTCCCCAGGGAAACCCATGCGGTTGATGACCGCCTGTTGTGCCGGATAACGAAAGACCCGGGGGCGTGGATTACCCGGCTGTGGGCGCGGGGTCACGGTGCCGATTTCGATGAAGCCGAAGCCGAGGGCAGGGAGAACGGCGGCAGCGCGGGCGTCTTTGTCATAGCCAGCAGCGAGGCCGACGGGGTTGGGAAAATGCAGCCCCCAAAAGTCCTGCGCCAGGCGCGGATCGGTGACGCCATAGTGCTTTGTCAGGTAGGCCATGCTCTGTGGCATGTGCCCCAGTGCTTCCAGTGCAGCGATACTCAGGGTGTGAGCGCGCTCCGGGTCCAGTGTAAAAAGCAGGGGACGCAGCAGGCCGTAGCTCATGCCCAATCCCTGGGCGTGAGGAAGTCTTCTTTGAGGCGGGCTTCGGGGCTCCCGGCTTCGCCCTGCCAGTCGTAGGTCCAGGCCGCCAGGGGCGGCAAGGACATGAGGATGCTTTCGATGCGCCCGCCGGACTGCAGGCCGAAGAGGGTGCCGCGGTCATGGACGAGGTTGAATTCCACATAGCGCCCCCGGCGCAGGAGTTGAAATTGCCGCTCGCGTTCACCGTAGGGCAGGTCCCGGCGCCGGGCGACGATGGGCAGATAGCTGTCGAGGAAGCTGTTGGCCATGTCCTCCCAGAAGGCCTGCAGAAGCGCGCCATCGCCATGGAGATCGTCGAAAAAGATGCCGCCGACCCCGCGCATTTCCTGACGGTGCCTGATGGTGAAGTAGTCATCGCACCAGGCTTTGAAGCGCGGATAAAAGCCCGCGTCATGGCGATCACAAGCGGTTTTGAGCGTGCCATGGAAATGCCGGGCGTCTTCCTCAAAGCCGTAGATGGGTGTCAGGTCGGCGCCGCCGCCGAACCACCACGCCGGTCCTGCCGAAAAAAAGCGGTAGTTCATGTGGACGATGGGGACGTAGGGGTTGCGGGCATGCAATACCAAGGAGACGCCAAGGGCGGTGAAGGCCTGTCCCGCCCGTTCGGGGCAATGCGCGGTAGCCGCGGGGGGAAGTTGGTCGCCATGGACCTTGGAGAAGTTGACCCCGCCTTTTTCCAGCAAAGCGCCTTCGGCAATAACCCGGGTGCGACCACCGCCGCCGCCGGGCCGTTCCCAAAGATCCTCGCGGAATTTCGCGGTGCCGTCTGCTGCCTCCAAGGCGTCGCAGATGCGATTTTGCAGGCCGCGGAGAAAAGTTTCCATTGCATCCAAGGATGGTTGTTGCATGTTTTCACTCCCGTAAGACGTGGCCACTGCGAGCATCGACCATGCGGCTGGGGCGGCGTTGACCACCTAGTCGGGCCGGTAGTACCCACAGGGAACGACCAAAATAGCGGTACAAGGTGCGCAGGTCGCGGGCCGGTTGGTACCCTGCTGGATTGGCACTGGTGGAGACTATGGCGCCGCCAAAGACCCGCGACAACACCACGATAGCCGGGTGGGTACTGATCCGCACCGCAACGCTTTCATGGCGTCCACGTATCCAGAAGGGGGCTGTCGGTGCGGCGGGAAGCACCAGTGTCGTTCCGGGCCAGAGTTGTGCCAGCAGAGCCGGGTCTATTCCCTGCGCAGACCAGTAGTGTCGGGTTTCTGCCGTCCGACCGGCCACCAGAAGAACGCCTTTATGTTGTGGCCGTCCTTTCAGCGCCAGAATCCGGCGCAGGGCGCGGCGCTGGCGCGGGTCACAGCCCAGTCCCCAGACCCCTTCCGTAGGATAGGCGATGACCCCACCGCGCCGTAAATGCGCAACCCCCCGGCGAACGTCCTGACGGTGTGGATGGCGGGGCAGCATCGGCCGAAAACGCGATCAGGTGCGCCGCAGGCCGCGGTAGCCGATGTCCTGCCGATACTGCAGGCCAGGCCAACGAATATCGGCGGCGGCGGCATAAGCCCGCTGTTGCGCGATCGCCAGGCTTTCCCCCAGCGCTGTGACGCCGAGCACCCGACCACCAGCCGTGACGACGGTGTCGTCGTCTGCCGCAGTTCCGGCATGGAAAATTTTGACCGTATTCTCCTGCGTCTTATTGAGACCGAGAATTGGGTCACCGACCTGCGGATGATCCGGATAACCGGCAGTCGCCAGCACGACGCAGAGCGCAGCGCGATGGTCCCAGTCGAGCGCCTTCGGCAGTGGATCGCCGCGGGCCGCAGTCAGCAAAAGCGTATAGAGGTCGGAGCGCAAACGCATCATCAGCGGCTGCGTCTCGGGATCGCCCAATCGGCAGTTAAACTCCAGCACCTTGGGTCCGGTGGCGCCGATCATCAGGCCGGCGTAGAGAAAGCCGCGGTAGGGTGTGCGATCTGTCATCAACCCTTGTGCCGCGGGGCGCATCACCTCGCGCAACACCCGCTCGCTCATGGCGGTGTCGAGGACGGGGGTGGGGGAATAGGCACCCATGCCGCCGGTATTGGGGCCCTGATCGCCGTCCCGCAGGCGCTTGTGGTCCTGTGATCCCGCCAGCGGCAGGACTTGACCATCCACCACGATGGCGATGAAGCTGGCTTCCTCCCCCGCAAGAAACTCTTCGATGATGATGGGGCCCCATTGCAGGAACTGGCGCACGGCGGCTTCGGCTTCTGTTTGCTCGAAAGCTACGACGACCCCCTTGCCAGCGGCCAGGCCATCGGCTTTGACCACTACCGGCAACGGGTGGTCACGCAGATAGCCGAGGGCCGCGCCAGCCTCGGTAAAATGTCCGTAATGGGCGGTAGGAAGACCGTGCCGCTCCATGAACGCTTTGGCGTGGGTTTTGCTGCCCTCCAGCATCGCTCCGGCGGCATTGGGGCCGAAGACCGGAATGCCGGCCCGGCGCAGGGCATCACCCACGCCCGCTACCAATGGGGCTTCGGGGCCAATGACGACCAGGGCGATGCCCAACGCATGGGCGGCCGCGACCACCTGATCGGCATCCGTCGGCTTCAGGGCCAGGTTATGGACTTTGGCCTCCGCCGCCGTACCGGGATTACCGGGCACGCAGTAGATCTCCGCCACCTCGGCCGACTGGGCCAGCTTCCAGGCGATGGCATGTTCGCGTCCGCCACCGCCGAGGACCATGACTTTCGCACCCATTTGCGTTTTCTCCTCAACCATGCCGGAAATGGCGTACGCCGGTGAAGACCATGGCGATGCCGTGTTCATTGGCACTGGCGATGACTTCTTCATCACGAATGGAACCGCCGGGTTGGATAATCGCCTTTACGCCCGCCGCCGCCGCCGCATCGACCCCATCGCGGAAAGGAAAGAAGGCGTCAGAAGCCAGCGCCGCACCGTGTAAGTCGAAACCCAGTTCCAGGGCCTTGGCCGCACCGCATTTGGCGGCATCCACCCGGCTCATCTGTCCCGCACCGATGCCGACGGTCTGGCCTTCGCGGCCATAGACAATGGCGTTGGAGCGCACGTATTTGCCGACCCGCCAGACAAAGGCGAGGTCACGGGCTTCCTGTGCCGTCGGTGCGCGTTCTGAGACCACTGCCCAGTCTGCTTCCGCTTCCATGACCTGGTCAAAGTCCTGCACCAGCAGGCCGCCGCGCACGCGCTTGTAATCCCAGCCAGCCCGCCGCCAAGCGCAGCCATCGTCAAAGGCCAGCACCCGCAGGTTTTTCTTTTTGGCCAGAATGGGCCGGGCGTCGGGCAAAATGGCAGGGGCCAGTACCATCTCGATGAACTGGCTGCTCATGAGTTCGGCAGTCTGGGCGTCCAGTGGTCGGTTACAGGCGATGATACTGCCAAAGGCGGATACCGGATCGCCGGCCCACGCGCGCTGATAGGCGCTGAGCAGATCCGGTCCCACGGCCACGCCGCAGGGATTGCCGTGCTTCACCACGCAACAAGCGGGTCCGGCAAACTCCATCACCAGCGCGACGGCGGCATCACCGTCCCCGATATTGTTGTAAGACAGTTCCTTACCCTGCAACTGGTGGGCGTCCGCCAGTCCGCCGCCGCTGCCATCGCGGTAGAAGGCGGCGGCCTGATGGGGGTTTTCGCCGTAGCGCAGTTCTTGCGCTTTTTCAAATTGCAAGGACAGGGTCTGCGGGAAGGTGGTCCGGCTGCCATCGGCACTGAGGCTGGAGAGATAGTTGGCGATAGCACCGTCATATTGCGTGGTGTGGGCGAAGACCTTGGTGGCCAGACGGAAGCGGGTGCTGGCGCCGACGCCGCCGTAACTCTGTTCCATTTCCTGCAGCACGGCGGCATAGTCATCGGGGTCGACGAGGACGGTGACGCCTTCCCAGTTCTTCGCTGCCGCACGGAGCATGGTCGGGCCGCCTATATCAATATGTTCGATGGCTTCTTCCAGTGTGCAATCGGCGCTGGCGATGGTCTCGGCGAAGGGATAAAGATTGACGCAGAGGAGATCGATGGCGGGGATGCCGTGCTCGATCATCTGCCGGGTGTGACTACTGTTGTCGCGCTTCGCCAGCAGTCCGCCGTGGATTTTGGGGTGCAGGGTCTTGAGGCGGCCCTCCAGCAGTTCCGGGAAACCGGTGTAGTCGCCCACTTCCTGCACCGCGACACCGTCGGCCATCAAGACTTTGGCGGTGCCGCCGGTAGAGAGTATCTCCACCCCAAAATCCCGCAACCGCCGGGCAAATTCCACTACGCCCCGCTTGTCGGAAACGCTGATGAGCGCCCTCGTAATCTCTCCCATAAATCCCACGGCCTCCGAAAAAGTGGCAGTTCAAAATAAAAAAGGTACGATCAGGAGACCTGTCGTACCCAAACCTCCTGATGGAGGGAGCGTTCTGATTCGCGCTGCGCTGATTCAGCCCAACTGAATACGCTCATTGTAAAAGAGGCGTCGCCGCTACGCAAGCGCGACCCAAGGCACAGGCGTCGGTACCAAGCTCGACAGGTCCAGTCCCATTCCCCCAGGATTCCCAATGGCCAGAATGCTTAGTAAGGGGCAGTGACCGGTCACTATTGGGGTACCGGTGCAGGAAATTCTGGTGCCCGCAGCGATGCGACATATCGCGCATGCAGCGCGAGGTTGAGTTTCATCACATTGACCACGGGTTCACCGATGAATCCCAGCAAGGGTTCTGTCGTATTCTCCCTGATCAGCTGGTGTAATGTTACGATACGGACACCACCAGCCTGCGCAATGCGCGGGACCTGATAGAGCGCCGCCGCGATGCTGATATCCGGGTCAAGCCCGCTCGCCGATGAAGTCACGAGATCCACCGGGACCGGCCCCTTTTCCGCGGGATCGGCGGCTTTAAGGGCTTTGATTCGTGCCGCCACGTGCTGCGCCAGAACAGGATTGTTCGGACCCAGGTTGGAGGCGCTGGACCCCGCCCCGTTGTATGGCACCGGTGCAGTCGCCGAAGGGCGGCTCCAGAAGTACTGCGGTTCGCGGAAATATTGACCAATGAGGCTGGAACCCACGACCCGCCCATGCTGGCGAATGAGAGAGCCGTTGGCCTGATGGGGAAACACCACCTGCCCGATACCCGTCATGGTCAGGGGGTAAATCAGACCGGTCATCACGGCCAGAATCAGGAACAGCAACAGCGCGGTTTTGATGTCTTTGATCATGGTGTCATCCTCCTACAGTACAACCAGCAGCATGTCGATCAACTTGATAAAGATAAATGGCGCAATAATGCCGCCCAATCCGTAGATCCACACGTTGCGGCGCAGGACGTGTTGCGCCGAGTCGGCACGGAACCTGATGCCTTTGAGGGCCAGGGGGATCAGAAAGGGGATGATGAGCGCGTTGAAAATGACAGCGGCCATGATGGCGTGGGTGGGTGAACTCAAGCCCATGACGTTCAGTGCCTCCAGTTGGGGGTAAGTCGATACAAACGCCGCCGGGATGATGGCGAAGTATTTGGCCACGTCGTTCGCCACACTGAAGGTGGTGAGGGCGCCGCGGGTCATCAGCAGTTGCTTGCCGATCTGGACGATCTCCAGCAGCTTGGTGGGGTTGGAGTCCAAGTCGACCATGTTGGAGGCTTCGCGCGCCGCCTGGGTACCACTGGCCATGCAGAGACCAACGTCGGCCTGGGCCAGTGCCGGCGAGTCATTGGTGCCATCTCCGGTCATTGCCACCATATAGCCCTCATTCTGATACGCGCGGATGCGGGCGAGTTTGGTTTCGGGCTTGGCCTCCGCGAGATAATCGTCAACCCCGGCCTCGGCGGCAATGGCGGCGGCCGTCAACGGATTGTCGCCGGTCACCATGACCGTGCGGATACCCATCTCCCGCAATTCGGCAAAGCGCGATTTGATGTCGGCTTTGACAATGTCCCGCAACTCGATGGCCCCCAACACCCCGGCGCCAGAGCAGACCACCAGGGGTGTTGCACCACCACCCGCGATTTCCTGCACTATGCCGTCCAGCTCTGTAGGCCAGGCGCCCCCCAACGACTGGACCCACGCCTTCATGGCGTCGGGAGATCCCTTACGCAATTGCTGCCCATTCCAGTCCACCCCACTCATGCGGGTTTCGGCACTGAAAGGAATCAATTGCGCTTCAGGTGGTAAGGTTTCCCGGCTTTGCGGGTAATGTTTCTCGGCAAGGGTCACGATACTTTTGCCCTCCGGCGTCTCGTCGGCCAAAGAGGCGCGGCGGGCCGCCTGCGCGAGGGTTTCCTGGGTAACCGCCAACACGGGGTAAAACGCCGCTGCGGATCGGTTGCCATAGGTAATGGTGCCGGTTTTGTCGAGAAGTAGCACGTCCACGTCGCCCGCCGCCTCGATGGCGCGCCCGGAAGTCGCCACCACATTGGATTGCAACAACCGCACGATGCCCGCGATGCCGATAGCGGGTAACAGCGCTCCGATCGTGGTGGGAATCAGGCAGACCAGCAAGGCGACCAGCACCGTCAGGCTGATCACTGATCCGGAGTGGCCAGCGTAATGCACGCTATACCAGGAAAATGGAAACAGGGTGACGGTGACCACGAGAAAGACCAGCGTCAACACGACCAGCAGGATGCTCAGGGCGATTTCGTTGGGGGTTTTGCGCCGCGACGCCCCCTCCACCATGGCGATCATTTTGTCGAGGAAGGTGTGTCCGGCCTCCTGTGTCACCCGGATGATGAGCCAATCCGAGATCACCCGGGTACCGCCGGTGACCGCGCTACGATCACCACCGCTTTCGCGGATGACCGGCGCGCTCTCGCCCGTGATGGCGCTCTCATCGACGGCCGCGACTCCCGCCACCGCCTCACCGTCCGTAGGGACGAGGTCGCCCGCTTCTATCAGGACAAAGTCGCCGCTGCGCAGGCTGGCGCCGGGAACCTCCTTATAGCCCGCCTCGCGCACCGCTTTGGGCAGTTTTTTGGCCGTAACTTCCTGGCGGCTCTGCCGCAAACTGTTGGCTTGGGCCTCGCCCTGACGCTCGGCCAGCGCTTCGGCAAAATTGGCAAAAATCAGTGTGAGCCAGAGCCAGAGGTCGATCACGCCGGTAAAAGGCGCCTCACCGTTATGCACGATCAGATCGTGAAAAAAGAGGGCCAGCAGCAGCCAGGAGCCGACGTAGACGACGAACATCACCGGATTGCGCAACTGGCGACGCGGGGAGAGCATGCTGAAGCTGTCCCACAGGGCGCCCCGGCTCTGATCTTTCCAGTGGATCGGAGATGCCGCATGTGTATGATGGGTAGATTCCATGGATATGATTCCTCAATGAGTCAGGGTGGCAAGGGGCGCCAGTTGCTCTGCAATCGGACCCAGTGCCAGCGCCGGAAAGAAGTTGAGCGCGCCGACCAGAAGAATGACGCCAACCGTCAGGCCAATGAAAATAGGCGTGTAAGTCGTCAGCGTTCCCGATCCTGCGGGAATTTTCTTTTTTTCGACCAGGGCACCCGCCAGTGCCAGCAACGGCAAATAGCTCCAGTACCGGCCCAGCAGCATGCACATGCCGGTGAGCAGGTTGTAGAACCGGGTGTTGCTGCTCAGGCCGCCAAATGCGCTGCCATTGTTGTTGGCCGGACTCGTCACGGCATAGAGCATTTCGCTGAAACCGTGCGCCCCGGGATTGAATACACCGGCCCGCCCCGCCACCGTGGTGACGGCAAGGGCAGTACCAATCAACACCAGCAACGGCATGACCAGTATGGAGAGAGAGGTCATTTTTATTTCAAAGGACTCGATCTTCTTGCCGAGAAACTCCGGCGTGCGTCCCACCATGAGACCACCGAGAAAAACCGCAAAAATCATGAAGGCGAGGAAAGTCGCGAGCCCTGAACCGACGCCGCCAAACACGACCTCACCCAATTGCATCAGGAAAAGATTTACCCCCCCGGACAACGGCATGAGGGAATCGTAGGCGCCGTTGGCCGCCCCCGTAGAGGTCGCGGTGGCCACCGTGGCAAAGAGCGCGGTCGCGCCAGCACCGATGCGGTCTTCCACTCCCTCCATATTGCCACCACCGGCAAGACTCGCGGTGTTGGCCTGGGAGATCCCCAACGGGGTAAGCACAGGGTTCCCGGCCAGTTGATAGTGCTGACTTACGAGCGTCAGGGGGATAAAGAGCACCAGCATGGAAATCAGGATGGCCCATGCCGTGCGCTTGGCGTTAGCCATATGCCCAAACAGGAACACGAGTGCGGAGGGGATGAGAATCATGGCCAGGTTTTCTAGAAAGTTGGTAAGAGCGGTGGGATTTTCGAAAGGGTGGGCATCGTTCATATTGAAGAAACCGCCCCCATTGTTGCCGAGCATCATGATGGCCTCTTGAGAGGCTACCGGTCCCACATGCATTATCTGATGAAGAATGGTCTTGCCGCCGGATACAAAGGGTGCAATAAGATCTGCCCGCACCGCACCGGTGAGGGTTTGGACCACGCCCTGTTCCATGAGAATCAATGCAAAGAGCGCGGAGAGGGGAAGCAGCACGTATAAAACGGTGCGGGTCATGTCGACCCAGAAATTTCCGAGGTCCTTGGTTCTATGACGGGCGATAGCGCGAATGATGGGCAGGACGATGGTGATACCCGTCGCCGCCGAAAGGAAATTCTGCACGGTCAGGCCCAGCATCTGCGAGAGATAACTCATGGTCGAGCCGCCAGCGTAATCCTGCCAGTTGGTATTGGTGAGAAAGCTCACTGCAGTATTGAATGCGGAGCCACCCTGGACGCCACCGAAGTGTAAAGGATTTAGGGGCAGCGCACCTTGCGCCAACAACAAGGTATAGAGAAAAACGCCACCGATCAGGTTAAAGATCAACAGAGCGATGGCGTAGCGCTTCCAACCCATTTCCTCGCTCGCCGAAACGCCAGTGACGCGGTACAGTCCCCGTTCCACGGGACCCATCAGACGTGTCGCCCAGAATCGATCGCCCGCATAGATGCGATGCATATAGCGTCCCAGAGGTAAGGCCAGCAGAATGGTCAACAACAAAACCGCGGCTGTCAGTATGGTAGTGGATATCATAGGAACCGCTCCGGATTAATCAAAAATACCAGAAGATAGATGAAGAGCATGGCGCCCAATCCGAGGCCTATCCACACGAACGCGTTCATTTTATGCTCCTCAGGCGATCCAATAGCTCAACAACGCCTATGGATGCCAGGAAAAAGCCGATAATAATAAATAAGTACACAAATTCCATGCCAACCTCCTGCGTGAGCACGGGCCAACATCCCGCACCCAATCATAAAATGCTCGCATGAAAGTCTAGCAAGGCTTCATCTATAAATCCCATATAAAGCATCTATAAATTCTATATAAATGGTGCTTTTTTGGGGTACACCTTACTCGTTGCAGATAACTTTGGCGTGAACCCGCTTGGTAATGGCCGGGCTTTGGCCTATGCTCAAGCGCGGGCAGGCGTGGCAACGAGGGAGCGTTATGGACGGTGGTATCCGGTACCTGGTAATAACCGATGGCTACTAAAGATCGCAAAGATGGGCGACCTGATCCGGATGCCCTGCTGGCACAGGTGCAGCAAGAGGAGCAGGCGCGCCAGCGCGGCCGCCTCAAGATTTTCTTTGGTGCCGCCCCGGGTGTTGGGAAGACCTACGCCATGCTGCGCTACGGGCAGCAAGAGATGGCCAAAGGGGTGGATGTTTTGGTGGGTATCGTCGAAACCCACCAGCGCAGTGAAACCCAAGCCTTGGCCGATGCCCTGCCGGTATTACCGCGCGTGCATATTCCTTATAAAAATGTGGTGCTTGAAGAGTTTGACCTGGATGCGGCCCTTGCTCGCCGCCCCGGACTGCTTCTGCTGGACGAGCTTGCCCACAGCAACGCCCCTGGCTCACGTCACAAGAAGCGCTGGCAGGACCTGGAGGAACTACTGGACGCGGGCCTTTCCGTGGCGACCACCGTGAATGTTCAGCACCTGGAGAGCGTTCACGAAGTCGTCCAGCAGATTACCGGGATACAGGTTCAGGAGACCCTGCCGGATCAGATCATCCAGCAGGCCGATGAAGTGATTCTGGTAGATATCACTGACGAGGATCTCTTGCAACGGCTTAAAGAAGGTAAGGTGTACCTGGGCGAACGCGGTCAGCGCGCGATGACGCATTTTTTTCGTAAAGGTAACCTGATCGCCCTGAGGCAGTTGGCATTGCGACTGGCAGCGGACCGGGTTGATCTGGAGTTGCGACAGTTTCATCAACAGAATCCGGAAGAGGGGCGACGCAGCGGTAGCCGGGATCGTTTGCTGGTCGCCGTGAGTGGCCGCCCGGAAGATGAGCATCTGGTGCGCGCGGCCTATCATCTGGCGACCGCTCAACGGGCCGACTGGCTGGTGATTCATGTGGACACCCCACGCGGCCTGCTGCAGAAACCTCAGACCCAGGCGTGGATATGGAATCACCTGCATCTTGCGGAAAGTCTGGGCGCGGAAACCTCACGTCTGACCGGAGTAAATGTCGGCGCGGAAGTGTTGGCTTATGCGCGACTGCGCGACGTCACCCAGATTGTACTGGGACAGACGCAGGGTTTGCGCAAATTTCTTTGGTGGTGGCCCGGTTCTTTGACGGCGCACCTGTTGAACAGCGAGCGCGGTATTGATGTAGTGATTCATCCGTTGCCGGTAAAAAAATTTATTTCGGAAGATCGACGCCTGCGAAATCAACAGTACCTTGGCATCGTGGACACGTCCCTGCGACGCCGCACCCGGAATCGCGCTTTTGTGATCAGCGGGGCGTTAGGCCTCGCTTTAAGTGGTTTGGCCTGGTCTCTGGGGATTTACCTGGGTTTTGCCGGAGTCTTCATGCTCTACATGCTGGGTGCGGTGGGCACCGCCCTGATGTACGGCCGCTGGCCCTCCCTCATCACATTCATTGCCGCCGTGGTCAGTTATTACTCGTTTGGGTTGGATCGTGGTTTGCCAACGACGGTGGGCTCGCTTGCTTACTTTACGCTGATCCTCTCTTTGATCCTGCTCATCAGCCAACTGGTGGCGCGATCCCGCGATCAGGAGCTCATGGCCCGGACCCGCGAGCGGCGCGCGCGCAATCTCTATCAACTGGTTCAGGCGCTCAGCGGCGCCCGTGGTGTCGAAGGGATTCTCAACGCCAGCATCGAGAATTTGCATCAGACCCTGGGTATCGCGACCGCATTCTGGCTGCCACCGGCGGACAATGCGGATAGTCCGTTGCAGATGTTTCCAGCGTCCACCGAACTGGAAGCGCCAGAACGCAACCTGCGGGCTGCCGCCCGGTGGAGTTTCCTCAATAAAAAGAACGCCGGAATGAGCACCGACACGCTGGCGGATATCCCGGCGCTGTTTATGCCCATGCTGTCCGGCGAGCGTGCGCTGGGGGTCATGATGCTGTCCGATCTCGACCTGCGTCGCGCCCCTGCAGACTGGTTGCGTTTTCTCGAAACGGTGGCGCGACTCATCGCGGTGGCTCTGGATTCAGCGCAAGCATCCCTGCAACGTACGGAAGCGGATGTCCGTTTGCGGGTCGAGCGATTACAAAATGCGCTCTTGGGCG
This sequence comes from Acidithiobacillus sp., assembly GCF_023229925.1. Lineage (NCBI taxonomy): Bacteria > Pseudomonadati > Pseudomonadota > Acidithiobacillia > Acidithiobacillales > Acidithiobacillaceae > Acidithiobacillus > Acidithiobacillus sp. Next base: position 41,591 of record NZ_JALNYM010000004.1, read on the forward strand.
CCGTTTCCCATGACCTCCGGACGCCCTTGGCTGGCGTACTGGGTACAGCGACGACACTGCAACGCAATGCGCAGGGCCTGACGGCCGATGAGCACGATCTCCTGGAGAATATCCGCGAGCAAACCCAAAAGATGGAACACACCGTGGATCGCATTCTGCACATGGCCGCATTGCAGTCCGGGCGACTCCATATCAGAAAAGAATGGGTTCCTCTGGAAGATCTGTTGGTCATAGCGCGCGATCAGGTTAAGGCCGCATGCACCGATCGCCCTTTTCAGGCGCGGATATCCAAAGACTTGCCACTGCTCCTCGTGGATCCGCAACTCATGGTGCAAGTGCTCGCTAATCTCCTGGAAAATGCTTGCAGATATAGCCCGCAGGGCCGCGCTATCGAATTAGAGGCCTATGCGAACGATGCGGAGATTACCGTTTGCGTCATCGACCACGGCTTTGGCGTGCCGCCCGGTCGCGAAGAGGAAATATTCACCCGTTTCAGCCAGATTAAACCCCCTGTCGGATTGGGTGGAAGCGGACTCGGTTTAGCGATTTGCGCTGCGATTATTGAGCTGCATGGAGGACGCATTTGGGTGCGTAACCGGGTCGTCGTGCGCGGCGCGGTGTTTTGTTTTACCGTACCTCGGGAGACTGAACCGCCTATGCCACCGGACGGAGACTAAGCCATGACGACCACGCACGAAGGCGATCTCGATATCCTGCTGGTGGAGGATGACCCGAGTATTGGCGGGTTTCTACAGGCAGCGATGGACCGCGAACCAGGGTATCGCTTGCACTGGGTAACCACGCTGAAACACGCCTGGAAGGCTTGGGAAAAACGACAAATCCAGGAAGGTCGGCCGTACGCCCTGATTCTGCTGGACCTTGGTTTACCGGATGGGGATGGACAGGGACTAATCCATCGAATACGCGAGCAGGAAGGGGAGCAGGCATTCATCATCGTCATCTCTGCGCGCGGAAGCGAGGCTGACAAGGTACAAGCCCTCGATAGTGGCGCCGACGATTATCTCACCAAGCCGTTTACCATTGGCGAGCTGCTCGCACGTCTGCGCGCGCATTTGCGGCGACGACCAGCAGGTTCATCCGTCGAATCATTCCATTGGGCCATTGGCGTCTTGGAGCTGGATGATCTCACCCATACCGTTCGCAAGGACGGGGTGACCATTCCGATGACGCCCAAGGAATATCAACTGTTTCACCTTTTTGTGATGAATCAGGGGCGGACATTGTCCTATCGACGAATTCTCAATGCCGTGTGGGGAGAGCACAGTGGCGGTCAGGCCCACTATGTCCGGTTATATATCAAACGCCTGCGGGAAAAGATTGAGGATGATCCCGGAATGCCGCAGTATCTGGTGACCGAAAAAGGGGTTGGGTACCGATTCGGCGCTCCGGAGATGTCAAGATGACACCACTCAAGGGCCTGATGGCACGCGCTCTTACGGCGGGATAAAACCGTAATCAGTCATCGCCGTCTGCATGTTTTTGTGCCAGAAAGCCGACGCCATCCAGCACTTGATAAAAGTCACGCGCATAATAATCCGGCGCTACGTCGTTATAGGATTTGCTGCCCTGATTGGAGTCCACAAAGATGGTTTTCATCCCCGCCTGTTGGGCGCCATAAATATCGCGATACATGTCATTGCCGACATAAATGGCCTCATGGGGGGCCACTTCCAATTGTTCTGCGGCCATGGCGAATAACCGGGAGTCGGGTTTGCGATAACCATAGTCACCGGAAATAATCTGTACATCAAAATATTTCTTAATACCCATCGCGCGCATTTCGGGGAGGGCGAAGCAGCGTTGTGCGTCAGAAATGGTGGCCAGGCGGTAGGTTTCCTGCAGGCTTTTCAGTGTGCGTTTGATGCCATCGTAACGCTCCAGGCGAGTGCGGGAGAGGCCACGGTGCAGGCGTGCCAACTCTTTGGCCAGTCTTTCCCGGCCCTTGACCGGTTTGCTGTTCTCCTGGGTGAGCAAGGTGTGCCAGATCGCCTCGACGTCTATTTCCGGGTATCGTTCAGCAGATTGACGTTTTCTCTCCTTCATGATGGCGAAGTAGCGTTCCCGGACCTCTCGCCGGTTCATAAAGACCCGGTGATAAGTGAGATAATGGGAGATGCCACGATAAATATCTTCCATTTCCTCATTGGTTTCAATGTTGATCATGGTGCCATAAAGATCTATGCAAACGGCGCGTATGGACATGGTGCTACCTCCGCAGAATGTGAACGGCTTCGTGGACCAGGGCTTGGCTGTAACGCCAGTCAAGCCAGGAATTACGGGCGATGCGTAACAGGGTCATACCCATATAAAAGGGAATTCGCTCGGTAATCGATGCAAAAGCCGCATGGCGGTCCGGAAAATGAGTGCTGTATTCCCAGAGAAAATGGCCGATAAATGGTTCGGCATGTTCCCCATGATGGGTGGTGCGCATGAAATGATGTTTTATTTCTCCGGCAATCATGCCGAGATCATACGCGCGATCTGCAAATTGCATACGTTCCAGATCAATGGCAGTGGTACGCCGATGGGTTGCGAAGAGAAAATTGGAGGGTGTGGCATCGCCATGGATCAAGACTTGCCGGTCCGCCCACATACTGCCCATCTGTTGCCAGAGTTCCCGGTAATGGTAGAACTCACTGGTTTGATGGCTGGATATCCGGTGGCGTCTTTGCAGACGCGCGATGATCTTGTCGAAATAGGCAAAGTGCGCATCAAAGCGCACGGTTTCAGAGCGCGCTGTCCAGTTATGTAATTTGGCAAGGAAATAGGCGAGGTCCGTCAGGCGTGCATATAATAATTTTGCATCATTGCGCTCAATGCTCTCCGCAATGACTCCGGAAAGGGATTGTCCCGGACAGAATTCCTCTATGATGACATTGTTTATATCCCATGAAATTCCCAGGGGTTGCGGAATATACAATCGCCCGGTTTTGAAGCCCAGGTCGCGCAACGTATGCATATATTGCCATTCGTTATGGGCCCGCTCCCAGGCCTGTTGCGGATCCTTCCCGATCCGGTTGAAGAATTTACCGATGACTTTATGCTGTGAATGGGTTTCCTCGTAGAGAAAAACCGCATTGGATGCCGGAAACTGGAATACCCGGAATTGATGGGGGGGCTGTTTGGTGAGCAATTGTGGGAATATCTGCTCTTGCAGATACGCGTGGAATGGATCGTGGGGATTCAGGCGGCCCAGATATTTCATTAGGGTGGAGATTGCAGCGCCGGGTGCAGCTGTATCCCGATGATTTTCCAGCCCGGTTCCGCGCCCTTCAGCAGCGGCGCAATGTTTTGTAGAATTTGTTGCTCCAGTGCGGACTGGGCGGAGATGGAAGTGGTGATGCCAGCCAAGTCCGGAAAAGCCATGAAGGGGTTGGCGATACGCGCGTCCAGTTGTCCCTGCAGGGGCTGAAGCTTCTTCCAGGGGCCATTGCCCTGCATGATCGCCACCGGATGAATAGTCAGCGCTTGGATTTTTCCGGCATGATTCGTGACGGTGACGCCATAAGACCCCAGATCGACGGCACGTTGAACGGGCGCTGACACCGTCCGCTCCGGTGTCGCTACGGGCGCGCTGATTTTGCGCAAATGAATCGGCAGGTTAAGCGCAATGCCCGCAGCGGCGGCTGCGCACAGGACCGTCAGGACGCCGAAAATCACCCATCGGCCACGAGCGGGTTTGACCTGCTTTTTTTTGCGGGCTGCCAATCTCCATTTCTCCTTTGTCGGGTAAGCCATATCTGCTTGAGCGATATCCTCTCTGATTCGCAGGGATATCGTCAACGTACTCAATAGACGGCCTGCGCCATGGGCGAGACCGGGAAAACCAACTGATGCAGTGTTGTGATGCGCAAGGTTGCATTACACTCCCCACTCAGTTCTGCTATTTACACAGGCCATAAACGAGGAAATATGCCATGGCGGCGGGTCATCTGCGGCGAGAAGGGGGGCTGATCGGGCTGCTTTACGCGAGTCTGGGAGCCATAGTGGGTTCCGGTTGGCTGTTTGGGCCGCTGCATGCGGCGCAGCAGGCAGGGCCGCTGAGCCTGGGCTCCTGGGCGGTGGGGGCGACAGCCATTTTACTACTGGCGCTGGTTTACGCCGAATTGGGGCCAATGATTCCGCGCAGCGGTTCTATCGTCCATATCAGTCACCTGGGTAATGGCCCGTTGTTAGGCCGCATCTGGAGTTGGATCCTCTTTTTTTCTTATGTCTCCATTGCGCCGGTCGAAGTGACGGCGGTGCTCACCTATGCGAATAATTATCTGCCGGGTTTTCTTTCTGGTGAGGCGGGCGTGCTCAGTGGCCGGGGTTTTGGCGCCGCTATTCTGCTGCTGGGCGTTTTTGTGCTGCTTAATTTTCTGGTGATTCGCTGGGTGCTGTTGCTGAATAGCGCCGCGACCTGGTGGAAGCTGATTATTCCGGCTGCCACTATTTTCGTCTTGTTGAGTTTGTCCTGGCACCCCGAGAACCTGCAATTGCATCATTCCCAGGGGGAGCTGGAGGGCATGTTCACTGCCGTGGCCAGTGCCGGGATTATTTTTTCCTTTTTCGGGTTTCGGCAGGCGATTGATCTGGCGGGAGAAAGCCGGAATCCGGGGCGTAGCATCCCCATAGCGGTCATCGGTTCGGTGCTGATTGGCACCTTGCTGTATGAAGGGTTGCAATTCGCGTTTCTGGTGGCTGTGGATCCGGCCGGTCTGGCGCACGGGGGCTGGTCACACCTGACTTTTACCGGGCTCACTGGCCCCTTTGCGGCGTTGGCCGCAGCCGTGGGCGCCACCTGGTGGGGCGTCATCCTCTATGTGGATGCCCTGGTGTCGCCAGCGGGGACCGCCTTCATTTACACGACCTCATCGGCACGCGTTACCATGGCGGCAGGGGAGATGGGCAGTGCACCGCAAGGGCTGGCGCGGATTAACCGCAGTGGCGTGCCGTGGATCGCTCTGTTGGTGGTATATGCGGTTGGCGCGCTCTTTTTTTTCCCCTTTCCTTCCTGGCAGAAACTGGTGGGCTATATTTCTTCGGTAACCGTGCTCTCCTACAGTTTGGGGCCGATTGTGCTGTTGCAATTGCGCCGCGCCATGCCCGATGCGGCACGTCCTTTTCGTCTCCGGGGCGCGGAAGTGATCGCTCCGGCGGCCTTTGTGGTGGCCAATTGGATTATCTTCTGGGCCGGGCTCGCCACCTTGAGCTTTACCTTTGTCGCCCTGGCCATGCTGATGGTGATTTTTCTGATTTACCATTATGTTCTGGTCAAAGAGCGCCGTGCGGAGGGTTTGGGATGGCGTTATGCGTGGTGGGTATTACCCTATTTTGCCGGTCTATGGATCTGCAGCTATCTGGGCCCGCAAAATCTCGGCGGCAAAGGCCTCGTGCCTTTCTTCTGGGATATGGGAATCATTGCTCTATTTAGTCTCGTTATACTTTTTGTGGCATTGCGCACCAGGGTGGCCGATCAGGTGATGAGAGATTATGTGGAAAGTCTGAACGAAGTACCGGAGGCGGCGCCATAGCCACCCGCCGATCCCCGCTTTTTCTTTAGAAAAGGTTCTTGATGGTGTTAATCAATTTGTCGCCAAGACTATCCCCAGCACCACTTTCCGTGGAAGCTGTGGAAGCCGCAACCGGTGGATACCCGGCGAGATAATCACTGACACCAATGACGTTACTACCGCCACTGATGGTGGGGCCGGTCACCGAAGGCGGCCGGAAGAAGCCGGTGGCCGGGCTGCCTGCCATGGCCGTTCGCATAAAGTGAATCCAGATAGGCAGTGCCTCGCGCGCCCCCGCAGCCCAACGGCCCATGGTGCGGTTGTCATCATAACCCACCCAGACACTGGTGGTGATATGCGGACTGAACCCATTGAACCACGCATTATCTTCGTGGTTGGTCGTGCCGGTTTTGCCCGCAATGTCATTGCGCCCCAGACTTTGTGCCGCGACGCCCGTTCCGATCTTGATCACCTGCTGCATCATCTCCGTCAGCAAATAGGCTACGCCCGGAGGTATGGCCGTCTGTTGGGCGGGCGGGGTATAGCCCATGGGACAATTGAGCAAGGAAATTTGCGTACCGCGGCTATTCACAATTTTGGTGATGAGATAGGGATTGGGCAGAAAACCGCCGCTGGAGAAGACCGCATAGGCGCGGGCGAGCTGTAAGGGGCTGTAATCTCCCGCGCCAAGCACCATGGAGGGGACTTGCGGTACTTGCTTGGCCGGAAAACCAAAGCGTTGCACATACTGCGCCGCATAGGGGATGCCGATATCCATGAGGATGCGAACACTGGGTACGTTATGAGAGTAAGCCAGATTCGACCACACCGGGATCGGTATATTGGAAAACTGATTGCTATAGTTGGTTGGCGCATAGACCTGTCCGGTGGGCAGGGTAATGGACAGGGGGGTATCTGGAATCGGCGTCTGTGGCGTCATATAACTGCTCTTGCCTGAAGCCAGCAGCGCTGGCGCATCCATGGCCGCGGCGTAAACGAAGGGCTTGAAGCCCGAGCCCGGCTGCCGATAAGCAAAAACGGCGCGATCAAAATGGCTGAGTTCATAGCTGAAGCCACCCACCAGGGCGTGGATAGCCCCGGTACGGCTGTCCAGACTCACCAAAGCGCCTTGTACCTGAGGAATCTGTGAAAGCTGCCAGCCCGCATCCTTGCCGGCAGAGGACCAGACATTGGCACCCCATTCCTGACCCGCCCCCGCTGTAACCGAATGTACATAAGGGCGCAGCCAGACCAAGTCACCGCTGTGCAGAACCGCATTCACCGAACGTGGCTTGGGGGCGCCGTAACGGGGGCGTGCCCAACTCACGTCGCGCAAGGTGAGAATGACGTTTTTCTTGCCCTCCAGAGAGACCGTGGCGCTTTTGGCATCGGCGCTGACCACTACGCCCCAGCGCAGGTTGGCAGGGTCATGGGGTGGCAGCACATCGGGCCGCTTACCCGCGAGTGCGGCCTGCAGCGTGTCCCCGCTGAGATGCGCGATGGGGCCGCGGTAGCTTTTGGGGTCCATACTGGATAGCCCCATATCGTAGTTTTCCAGCCCCACGGCAACCGCTTCATTCGCCGCCTCCTGATCCTGTGGCAGGATGGTGGTATACACCTTGAGTCCGGAACGGTAGGTGAAATCGCTGCCGAATTGCTGGGTAAGCCAACTGGCGATCCAGTCGGTGACATACGGTGCACCGTTGCTGGCAGCCGCATGATACCGCGAAAGAATGGGTTCCGCGTTGGCCTTCGCCTCTTCATCCGCAGAAATGTAACCGCGCCTTTCCATGCGTTTGAGCACATAAGCACGCCGTTTTTTGGCGAGATCGGGATTCACGACAGGGTTTAAAACGGAAGGTGCCGGCGGTAGTCCCGCAATGGTTGCCATCTCCCCTAAAGTCAGATGACTGACGCCTTTTCCAAAGTAGGTCCGGGCCGCAGCTTGCACACCGTAGGCACCCTGACCGAGATAAATCTTGTTCAGATAAAGCTCAAGAATCTGTTTGTGCGTAAAGTGATTGGCGAGTTTGTAGGCCAGAAGGATTTCCGCGATCTTGCGGGAAATGGTTTTTTGCGGAGTCAGGTAAAAGTTGCGCGCTACCTGCTCCGGGATAGTGCTGGCGCCCTGGACCGGTGCCATGTGAATAACGTCCACTATCGCGGCCCGCAGAATCCCAGGGTAGCTGACCGGGTAGTTAAGGGGGTTGTCGCTGTAGAAGCGGGCGTTTTCGGCGGATATGAAGGCTTCCTGCAACTTGACCGGGATCTGGTCGATGGGCAGGGCATAACGCATCTGCGGACCGACCTCCTGGAGTAGTGCGCCATTCGCGGCATAAATGCGCAGAGGCTCGTCGGGACGCCATTCCTTGAGCTCGTGGATGGGCGGCAGGGTCTGCCAGATGCGGTAGACGTAGATACCGACACCAATCCCGATATTAATCAGAATCAACAGGATAATCAGTAAAATCCAGCGTCCGTAATGGTGGCGCTTAGGTTGCTTAGAGCGCGTGCGCGGGGTATTAGCTTGAGCCATTCCGTTTCTTCCGTGTGTATGAGTACTTCGCAAAGTGCATTCGAGTCTGCACTTTGCGAAGTATCCTGTCCCGGCTTTTGCATTGCGACGCGGCCGATGGCGCAATACTATACCACCATGAATCTAAAGAGTCGCTTCGCACCCAGCCCCACCGGTTACCTGCACCTTGGCAACGCCCGCACAGCTCTTTTCGCCTGGCTGGCGGCGCGTGGCGCGGGTGGAACATTCATTTTACGTCTTGAAGACACGGATCAGCAGCGCTCTCCCGAAATTTATGAGAAGGCCTTGCTGGAAGACCTGCGGTGGTTCGGTATCGACTGGGACGAAGGCCCGGACCGGGGTGGTGATCACGGTCCATACCGGCAGATGGAGCGTCTGGCCATTTATGACCAGTACTATGCCCGTTTGCAGGCCAGTGGACAGGCCTATCCCTGCTATTGCAGCGCCGACGACCTGGCCGCTGAGCGCGCCGTACAGCGTTCCGCGGGTAAGGCACCACGCTATGGTGGACATTGTCGGCATCTTCATGCCGAGGTGCGGGCTGAACGGGAGGCGGCGGGCATCCGGCCCACGCTGCGTTTCCGGGTGCCGGATCAGGGCACCCTCCCGGTATCGGATTTGGTCTGGGGCGAGCGCCAGTATGCGTTGGCTGATCTGGGGGACTTCGTCATCCGCCGCAGTGACGGCAGCCCGGCATTTTTCTTTGCCAACGCGGTCGACGATGCGCTGATGGGGGTGAATCTGGTCTTGCGTGGCGAGGACCACCTGACCAATACCCCCCGCCAAATCCTGATCTTGCAGGCGCTGGGGTTGCCGGTTCCCGATTATGGTCATCTGCCTTTGTTACTCGGTGCCGACGGTCAACCTCTGTCCAAGCGATACGGGGCAGTCAGCTTGCGCGGTCTGCGCGAGACCGGTTATCTGGCCCCGGCGGTGCTTAACTACCTCGCCCGTCTGGGTCATCATTACAGCGCGACGGGCTTTCTGGATAGCAGCGCACTGGCGCAGGGCTTTGCGCTGGCCCAGATCAGCCGGGCGCCCAGCCATTTTGATATGGTGCAGTTGCAGCATTGGCAGCACGAAGCGGTACAGTCGCTGGACGATGCCGCCGTCTGGAACTGGTTGGCACCCCATCTGCAGGACAAGGTGCCGCCAGGGCAGGAAATGCATTTTGTGGCGGCGGTGCGTGCCAATATTCGGCTGCCCGTCGACGCACTGGATTGGGCTGAACGCTGTTTTGCCTCCCCCACCGTCGATGCCGAGGCGGTCGGGGCCATCACCGGAGCCAGCCCTGAGTTCTGGTCCATCGCCCAGGCGACGCTGCAGGCGTCGGGTGGCGACTACCGGCTCTGGACCAAAGCCTTGCAGCACGCCAGCGGGCAGCGCGGCAAGACGCTGTTCATGCCCCTGCGCGCCGCGCTTACCGGGCTCACCCACGGACCGGAACTGGCGGCGCTCCTCCCCCTCATCGGTGAAGCGCGCGCGTTAACGCGTCTTCATGCCGCCGCCCAACGCTCCTGAACGCTTGTCGAGGCTAAAAATATGACCACCCTGCCGGTACTGACCCTCTATGACACCCTGCGCCGCCGTAAAACGCCGCTGGAGCTGCTGCGCCCCAATCAGGTGGGACTCTACGTCTGCGGGATGACCGTATACGACTTCTGTCATCTCGGCCATGCCCGGGTCATGGTCACCTTCGATACGGTGGCGCGCTATCTGCGTGAACGCGGCTACGAGGTGACTTACGTCCGCAATATCACCGATATCGACGACAAAATCATTCGTCGGGCGTTGGAGCGTGGCGAATCGATCCAGTCTCTCACGGCACGCTTCATCGACGCCATGCACGAAGACGAGGCGGCGTTGCTCTGCCAGCGCCCTGATCAGGAACCGCGGGCGACGGAGCATGTGGGCGCCATGCAGACCCTGATCGGCGAACTCATCCACAGAGGGCACGCCTATGCGGCGGCCAATGGCGATGTGTATTACGCGGTGCGCAGCTTCCCGGAGTACGGGCGCCTGTCCGGCAAATCCATTGACGAATTGACGTCGGGCGCACGGGTGGATATTGGCGAAGACAAGCGTGATCCTCTGGACTTTGCCCTGTGGAAGGCGGCCAAGCCCGGCGAGCCGTCCTGGGCCTCCCCCTGGGGAGAAGGACGGCCCGGATGGCATATCGAATGTTCCGCCATGTCCGCCGACGCTCTGGGCTGCGCCTTTGATATTCATGGTGGTGGTGCGGATCTGCAGTTCCCGCATCATGAGAATGAAATCGCTCAGTCACAGGGCGCGGGCTGCGCTTTTGCCCATTACTGGATGCACAACGGCTTTGTCCGCATCAACGACGAGAAAATGTCCAAATCGCTGAATAATTTCTTCACGGTACGGGAACTCTTACCCCGCTATTCGGGCGAGGTGCTGCGTTTTTTTATCCTGTCCAGCCATTACCGCAGCCCACTGAATTATGCGGAAGAGGCGCTGGAGCAAGCCAAGGCGGGCCTCACCCGGCTCTATACCGCCCTGCGCGGGATGCCCAAGCGCAAAATCGTGGCGGAGCTGGGCAGCGAGTGGCGGGAACGTTTCCATGCCGCCATGAGCGACGACTTTCATACGCCAGCAGCCCTTGCCGTGCTCTTTGATTTGGCCCGCGAGATAAATCGCCTGCGGGATGAAGGCAGCGAAGTAGCCGCGCCGCTCGCCACTTTGCTGCGTGAACTGGCGGGTGTGCTGGGCTTGTTGGGACAAGAAGCAGAAGATTTTCTCCGCGGCAATGCGACCGATGCGCGCTGGATCGAGGAGCGTATCGCCGCGCGCGCCGCAGCGCGGCAGGCGCGCGACTTTGCGGGTGCCGATGGGATCCGGCAGGAATTAACCGCCGCGGGAGTCATCCTCGAAGATGGCCCCGGCGGCACCATGTGGCGGCGGGAATGAGGCACTACTTACCCGGTTTGAGCGATAAGTAGCCGTTTCTCAGCGCTCGTCCAGCGGGAAAGACTGCTGCTCGGTTTCACCGGGGATCGCCTCCACGGCCAGTAAGTCACCCTGTACGGGTTCCTGGGCGGTCTCCTCCTGATGCACCGCACTTGGAGTCAGCGCCTTGGCGGGGACCAGCATCTGGTGCCAGTCGGCGGCGGCGGGTACCGTGCCGGGATAGACGAGTGCTTCCGCGACATGGGTGTCTTCCTCGGGACCCGCCAGCAGATCGTTCTCCTGGAACCCCCCTGTCGTGTAGGTATTCTTCTCAGAGACCTCCTCATCTGCAGAAGGTGATTCTGCGCCATTCTCTCCGCCCTGAATGGAGCGCCGTGCACGGGCCCGGCGTCCACCGCGGCGCCGGCGCCGGCTGCTGCGGCCTTCGCCGTCGTTTTCCTGATCCTCGGTGCTCGTCTCGCTGACGGGCTCCGTGCTTGTCGGCAGCTCCGTGCCACTGGTTTCCGCCAGGAAAGTCGCCGCGTCAACGGGCACATAACGGGATACCAGAGCCCGCACCAGCCGGGCCAGAATACCTTCTTCCGGCGGAACGGCCTTGGCGGGCGCTTTCGCCTTCGGGCCGCTAGGTGCTGGTGGTGTGCGTAATGGCGGTAACACTTCGGGCGGCGGCGGCGCGGTCAATGGACTCAGCGCCGCTGATTCGCTCGTCGGACGGCTGGGGCGTGCGGGCAGCGTGTTGCTGTCACCGTTGGGCACCGGCGTCGGCCGGCTGCTGCCGCCCTCCACGCGCGTCCGTTGAATCTGATAATGGGGCGTAACCATGTCCGGCGTGGGAATGATCAGGATGCGGGTATCGGTCTTGGCCTCCAATTCCAGAATCGGGCGGCGCTTTTCGTTGAGCAGATACACCGCCACATCCACCGGCACCTGACATTCCACCTCGGCGGCGCCGGGTTTCATGCACTCCTCATGGAGCAGGCGCAGGACGTGCATGCTGGTGGCTTCGCAGCCCCGTATCTGACCGGTACCGTTACAGCGCGGGCAGGGCTCAGAAGACGATTCCTCCAGGCTGGCGCCGAGACGCTGCCGGGACATTTCCATGAGGCCAAAGCGGGAGATGCGCCCCAACTGCACCCGGGCCCGATCCAGCTTGAGGGCCTCCTTGAGCTTGTTCTCCACTTCGCGCTGGTGCTTGGGGGATTCCATATCGATGAAGTCGACCACGATGAGCCCGCCCAAATCGCGCAGACGAATCTGCCGAGCGATCTCCTCAGCGGCTTCCAGGTTCGTCTGAAACGCGGTCTCCGCGATGTCCTGGCCCTTGGTGGCGCGGCCCGAGTTCACATCGACGGCCACCAGCGCTTCGGTATGATCGATGACGATGGCGCCCCCCGACTCCAGGCGCACTTCGCGGCTGAATGCGGACTCGATCTGCTGTTCAATCTGATAGCGAGAGAAGAGGGGTACGTCGTTGTCGTAATACTTCAGACGATGCACCATCTTCGGCATCATGGAGCCCATGAACTGCACCGCAGCATTGTAGGCTGCCTCGTCGTCGATCAGCACCTCCCCGAAATCTTCGGAGAAATGATCGCGCAGCGCGCGGACCACGACATTACCCTCCTGATAAATCAGGAAAGGAGCGGCACGCGGTGCCGCCGTATCGACGATGGCCTGCCAGATCTGTTTGAGATACTCCAGATCGCGCTGCAAGGCCTCCAGCTCCTGACCGATCCCCGCCGTGCGGGCGATGACCCCCATGTTTTCGGGAATGTCCAGAAGTTGCAGGTGCTGGCGGATCTGGGTGCGGTCCTCGCCTTCAATGCGCCGGGAGACGCCACCGGCACGCGGGTTGTTTGGCATCAGCACCAGATAGCGTCCGGCCAGACTGACGAAGGTGGTGAGCGCCGCACCTTTGCTGGAGCGCTCTTCCTTGTCCACCTGAACGATGACTTCCTGACCTTCCCGCACCAGATCCTGGATGCGTTTGCGGCCCTGTTCCTGTTGCAGGAAGTATTCCCGGGCGATTTCCTTGAGGGGCAGAAAGCCGTGCCGCTCGGCACCGTAATCGACGAAGGCGGCTTCGAGGCTGGGCTCCACACGGGTGATGCGGCCCTTGTATATGTTGCTTTTTTTCTGCTCCCGGTAAGCGCGTTCAATGTCCAGATCGAGGAGTTTTTGACCGTCTACCAAAGCCACCCGCAACTCCTCTGCGTGGGTAGCGTTAATCAACATCCGTTTCATAAGTTCTTCTTTCTCCGGCGCTCAACCCGCAAGCCCGAAAGGACCCGTCAGGGAGCGCAGCGTTTGTAATTGGGACCGCCGGGATTTACCAGGCGATGCTGAAATTGGGGCCGCGCTCCGAGAAGCGCAGCGTCCCAGGTCGAAATATATGCCATAAAAGAATAGAATCGCAAATGAAAAGCGCAAGGGTAAGGAAAAATGGCAGACAATGGGGTGCGACAATGGCAGGTAACCGACGCGGAGGCGGGGCAACGGCTGGATAACTTCCTCCTGCGGGTGATGAAAGGCGTGCCGCGCTCCCATATCTACAAAATCCTGCGCAGTGGTGAAGTGCGGGTAAACAAGGGGCGGGCGCGGCCGCACTACCATCTGGCCGAGGGCGACGTATTGCGTCTGCCGCCGGTACGGATGGCGGCGCCCAGCGATCCCGCCGTACTGCCCGCCTCTTTGCAGAGTCAGTTGGAAGCCGCTGTCCTTTACGAAGACAGCCATCTGCTGGTGCTGGACAAGCCCAGCGGGCTGGCCGTGCACGGGGGATCGGGCCTGAGTTGGGGCGTCATTGAGGCGTTGCGCCAGTTGCGGCCCGCTGCCCGCGAACTGGAGCTGGTACATCGCCTGGACCGCGATACCTCCGGCTGTCTGATACTCAGCAAAAAACGCTCGGCGCTGCGCGCGCTCCATGAAGCCCTGCGGGAAGGCCTTATGGAGAAGCGCTATCTGGCGCTGGCGGCCGGTGACTGGCAGGGAAAGGCGCGTTCCGTGCGTCTGGCCCTGCGCAAGAACACCCTGCAGTCCGGTGAGCGCATGGTGCGGGTGGACCCGGTGGAGGGTAAGGCCGCACATACGCGTTTTCTGCCACTGGAACATTTCCCCGGCGCGGTGCTGCTGCAGGCTGATCTCGATACCGGGCGCACGCACCAGATTCGGGTTCACCTGCAAGCGATCGGGCATGCGGTGGCGGGCGATGAGAAATACGGCGATGCGGCCTTCAACCAGCGTCTGCGCGCCCTGGGTCTGCGGCGACTTTTTTTGCACGCGGCCCTGGTGGCCTTCCGCCACCCGCAGGATGGCCGGCCCATGCGCATTGAGGCCCCGCTGCCTGCTGATCTGCAAGCCATTCTCACCCCACTGCGTAAGGAGTCTGCCGGATGATTTTGCCCCCTGATGATTGCCGACTGATCATTTTCGATTGGGACGGCACCCTCATGGACAGCATCTCTACCATCTGCGGCTGTATGGCCCATGCTTTTGCCTCTGCAGGACTGGCGGACCGTGGTGCACGGCAGTACCAGGAAATCATCGGATTGGGGCTGGAAAGCGCCCTATCAGTCCTCGCCCCGGATGCGGATAAGCTTACCCGGGAACGGATTCTGAAGGGTTACCGGGAGTGCTTTTTCGGCACGCCGGTTCGTGAAATGCCCCTCTTTCCGGGGGTGGAAGACGCGGTGGTGCAACTCGCCGACGCCGGCTATGAGATCGCCGTGGCCACCGGCAAAGCCCGCCGCGGGCTGGATCGGGTGCTGGGCGAACATCCCCGTCTCGCCGCTTGCATCAGCGCCAGTCGCTGTGCCGATGAAAGCCGCTCCAAACCGGATCCCCTGATGCTCCATGAACTGCTGCAGCACTACGACCTGCCCCCAGCCGCGGCCATCATGGTGGGCGACACCGTGCATGACATGGAAATGGCCATTGCCGCCGGGGTCTTGCCGGTGGGGGTGCTCTGCGGCGTACACAGCGCGGAACGCTTGGACGCCAGTGGTGCCGCCACGTGTTTTGGCGACCCCACCGCGCTGACCGGATGGCTCAGTTTATAGGCCCCATCCGGCTCTCGCAAATAGCGATCCAGCGGCTCCGAACCGCTGTTAAACACGGCGTGGTCAGGAGAAGTGGCGAGGCAACGGATAGAGGAGCGTGGTGCTGTCGAGTTCGGATTCCAGAAATCCCTGTTTCAGATAAAACTGTTTGGACTGTTCACTCATGGCGTGGCTGAGGTAGCCTGGCGATAGTAGACAGTCCCGTTGTGTGATGGACAGGAATCTGACCGGTATCGCATCAAAGCGTTTCGGCGCAGAAAGTGGCCGGGGTGACGATGCGTGCGCGACTGGCGCTGCCCAGTTGCAGCAACCCGGCACGGCGGTCCCCGGTCACGAGGTAGTCCGCTTCGTCGGTCAAAGCCATCGTGAACAGGAAAGCGTCATCAGGATCATTCACATCGATACCATCCGGCTGATTCGGCAGGTGTTCCAGCACGATGGCACGCTGCATGTTGTTTACCATCGCACCGACGCGATGAGCCGGAAGAAAGGCTTTGAGCTTCGGGTAACGGCTCACGCGACGCAGTTCGTCGAGTTGTACTGTAGATGTCACCAGTTCGAATCGTGGGGCCCGCCAGGCGTTATAGATGGCGTCGGGTGCTCCGTGGGGCGAAATCAATGCACTGAGCAAAACGTTGGTGTCCAGAACGACCCGCATCAGTGCTTACGTGCCCATTGCACCGCCTCATCAATCAGGTCCGTCATTTCCGTCTCGCTCACGCCGGAGGTGGCCGCTTTGGCCTGTTCGACGGCGCGCTCCAGAATGTACGAACGCACGGCCTCCTCGATGAAGCGCGACAAGTCGCCTTTGCGACCGCCTCCCTGTGCGGCGATGAACATACGCACGGACTGATCCGTTTCCGGCGACACAGCGATGTTCCAGCGAACTGAATCCATGATTACTCCAGTGTTTGAGTGCTTAGGTGTTTATATGCCGTTTTGAGTGATCATGCAAGATGGTTTTCTTGGCAGCCTTTTCAAGCTGCGGGCAGGTGGAGCAAAGCCAGCCGACCTCTTGCCAATTTTGGATGACGTGGCCGCGCCCGGAACCTAAGAGTGTCCGACCACCTGACCCACCTTTTCGCGGGGAACGGTCTGCGGCTTGTCCACCATGATTTGGGACGGCTTGTGCAATCCGGTTTCCGGCGAAGCCTCGATGCCAATGCGGTAAAGCGGCGCGTCCCGGAGATCGCTGGTAATAGGGAGAATCGTCACGGAAGGCAACGTCGAGAACATGTCGGACTGGACGACCAGCGCGGGGCCGGGCTT
Source organism: Acidithiobacillus sp. (assembly GCF_023229925.1). Classification (NCBI taxonomy): domain Bacteria; kingdom Pseudomonadati; phylum Pseudomonadota; class Acidithiobacillia; order Acidithiobacillales; family Acidithiobacillaceae; genus Acidithiobacillus; species Acidithiobacillus sp. The sequence continues at coordinate 57,901 of NZ_JALNYM010000004.1, forward strand.
GCCATCGTCCCCCTGCAAGGCGACAACGACCACGGCGCCTCGATTCACTCCCAGCCCTCCGTATCCGCCGCCGCTTCAAGCCAGTCCATGATCTCCTTCTCCTGCGGATCATTTCGCACGACAAGGCACTGGCGGCGGCATTCCTCCGCAAAGCCGGGGCGGCGGGTGTCTGGCACCCAAATTTGAATGGGGCGCAGCCCGGCGGCGCGCAAGGCATCCCGGTGCTTTTGAACGCGTGCGTTCACGTGTGCAGTGGTCATACACCACCTCCTTTATCAGGTTACATGAAACACTGTAGATGGCGATAGCGTTACATGCAATAGCAGCATGAAAGAACGGCGCTTTTCGTGGAATGCCAAGTGTGTCAACTCACCCATAACGGAACGGTGGTTATTTCAGAATATGCGTGCGTACCAGTAACAGACGCGGGTCTACTTGGGCAATTTGCTCGAAATCGCGATCGTCGTGCAAGAGTGGTACACCGTGCTCAATGGCTGTCTGTGCGATCAGGCAGTCGTGCGGGCTGCGCGGCGTGATTCCATTCCAGCGACAACGGGCATAGAGGGCGCCGGCGGCGACATGCGTGGCCACTGCATCTTTTGATATCAGGATCGGCAGGCGCAAAAAGTGCGCACGCAGCTTTTCCATCTGCTCTGGCGAAGCAGCCCCCTGCAACAATTCCTGGAGGATTACCGGCGACACCAGCGCCTCACCATCCAGCAAGAGCTGGCGTAATTGCTCGACTTGGGCGTTGGCGTGGCCGCGTAGCAACGCAATCCAGATGGTCGTATCAACCAGAACCACGGTTCATCCTTGCGCGCACAGTGCGGACATCGTATTCAGGATCCAGCAGAGGTTCACCGACCAGATCCAGAATCTGGCGTTGGCGGCGTCTGGCCACAAACTCGCGCAACGCCCGATCCACTATCTCTTTTTTCGTTTTTACCCCGGCCAGATGCATCGCTTCGTCGACAATCTGGTCGTCCATAACGATATTGGTTCTCATGGCATACACCTCCTGATGTGTATGCTAATCCACAACAAAACCATAAACAAGAGCAACTCGGCTGGAGTCGGGTTTTTCCACTCTGCTATGGCGCAATTTGACGGCTGCGAGGAAAGCCAATTTTATCACATGCACTCTGGTCAAAATTAGACGTTTGACAATCGCCCTTCACCGCAAGCGGGCGGCGGCAAAATGGCCGATGCATCCGGGTGGCATCCCGCGAGGAAAGCCATCATTTCGCTGGCGTCCTTCGACAGGTAAAAGCGCACCATCTTTTCGTTGAATGCTTGTGCTTTGGCCGCGGGCACGCTGATGGCGTCCATCCCATGCGACATGAGTACGCCGTTCATCATGAAGCGCCCTGTCCGCATGTTGCCGTCGAAGAAGAACTGCTGCAAGGCAGCGAACAGAAAGAAGGCCATTGCCCGTTCAAACGGTTCGCGCTCTTGCAGTGCCGCCACCCCTTCACGGAACACCCGGTTGAGTTCCGGCGCACCGGGTAGCGTCGGCAGCGGGGTATAGCGCCCATGCTCACCAAGACCTACATCCGGGGTGTAGTTCGTTTCCTGACCTTCGCCACGGAACACCCCCCATTCCAACGCTTCCTTGCGGGCGACGATGCGGTTTAGTTCTGTGAACACCGGCTTGGAGAGTTTAAACTGGCCGCCCTTGACCATCGCCAAAAGCCGCTTGGCGCTTTCTGCGAGATTCATTTCAATGGACCGATTCGCTCCGTACACGGGCTCTTCCGTTGCGGCAAGCTGGAAAAGGAGCACAGTTCGTGCTGCGGAATCAAGGTGAGAGTCACTGAACAGACAACTGAACGTGCTTGCCTGTTCTCGCCAGCATGTCCACCAATGCGTCAATGGTGAATTTGACCTGTGGGCATGTATTGCCTACTATGCAATATATGAAAGCGATCCGTGTATTCTACAAGAAGGAAGTCCGGCCAGATGACGTCATCGTGGAGGCAGTGATCTGGCAACTTCCGGAGCCTTCACCGGAGCGGCCGCACGGCTTCAAATACCGTTTCTACTGCGGCAAAAACGGGCAATGCCTGGTGCGGTATGACAACGAAACGGGCAAAGGGGACCACCGGCATTATGGTGACATGGAAGAATCCTATGTTTTCTCATCGCTGTCTGCCCTGGTGGACGATTTCGAGAGGGATGTGCAAAGATTGACAGGAGAACCCCATGACTAAAGCCATTATCAGCATCACATCCACCAGCACGCTATTCAGCGACATGCGGGAGATTGCCAAAAAACTGGACCGGGGAGAGATTCTGCCGGAAGCGGATTATCATCTGAGTTTTTCCGATTCCGCACAGCTTTTTCGTGAGTTGACGCCGGCGCGGTTGGCGCTGCTCGAACATCTCAAAAAGGATGGGCCACAGTCCATTTACGCGCTCGCCAAGCAACTCGGCAGAAACTACAGTAATGTGCATGCGGACGTGCGGAAACTCATGGAACACCATCTTATCGACAAGACGGAAGACCAGCAGGTTTTCGTGCCTTGGGATGACGTGGAAATTCACCTGTCCTTGAGTGCGGTAGCATAAACATAAATAAATCAGTACATTGGTGTCGAATCGTCCGCATAAGCGTGTCTGTAGCCGTTCATTGGTGTGGAAGACTTGCGGGTTGCCTCTTCCACGATACACCTGGTAGCCGCGCTCACTCGAAGAGCGTGGCGACCTTCGCCAGCACCTCGTCCATGATCGAGGCCGGCAGAGTGTCCACTTTGCGGGCATGTCGGGCGGCCAAGTCAATCACGCGTGGCTGATCGCAACGCACGACGCCGGTGGTTTTGATGCCGGTCACTGGCACTGCGAAGCCAAGGCGGCGGGCGAAATCGCCGCCGTTGGTGATCGGCAGGATCACCGGCAGCCTAGTGGCTTCGTTGAACTCGGCGGGCGACACGATCAGGACGGGACGGCTACCGCTTTGCTCGTGTCCCGCAGTTGGGTCGAGCGACACCAGGAAAATATCGCCGCGCCTCATAGCAGCTCGCCACCTACGGCGGGCGCATCGACCCATTCACGTTCCTCGGCTGGTTGCGGCTGCGAATAGTCGGACGCGGCCAGCAACTCCGCGAGCGTGTAGCGCGGCCGTGGGTTGGGGTTAACCACCAGACAGCCATGATCGACGACCAAGCCGACCGTCGCACCGGCTTGCAGGTGCAGTTGTTCAAGGAATGCGGGCGGGACGGCTAACATGATCGAGCCGCCGACCTTGCGCAGATTGGTTGTATGCACGATGCACCTCCAATGCGTTAAGTTATATCAAAGTATAACTTCTGTTGATCTGGACTGCAAGCTGTAAGTTTAGACCCCGTTCACCCGGCCATGTCCGCCGTGGGTGGCGACCGGAATGTCACAGGCAACATTCTGGCCCTGTCCGACGGCACGATGTTTGAACCGCCAATCACCGCCTACCGGGATCTGCAAAAGCGACTCGCCAAAGAACAAAAGAAACTCGCGCATAAAGTGAAGTTCTCGGCCAACTGGAAAAAGCAGAAGGCCAAAATCACGCGGTAGTGGTACTTGAAGATCTGAAAGTGCAGAACATGACGGCGTCCGCAAAGGGCACCATGGAAGCACCCGGGCGCAACGTCCGGCAAAAGGCGGGGCTGAACAAATCCATTCTCGATCAGGGATGGGGCATACTCAAACGGATGCTGGGCTACAAGCTCCAGTGGTCCGGCGGCATGTTGTTATTGGTGGACCCGGCGTACACCTCGCAAGCTTGCGCGGTGTGCGGTGCTGTGGACGCAGGGAACCTCTCCAGAGAGAATCACCGCCGGTGGGAGTTCGCACTGGTCGTTGCGGGCAAAGACCCCTACAGGGGGGTTGTCGAATTATATAAATATTTGTATATTTGCCCGGTGACGCACCCCAAACCTATCGTCTTCCGGGGATTATCTCTGGAGGATCTCCGCACCTTTCCTCTGTCGGCCAGACGCGAGGCAGGACACCAGTTGGATCAGGTGCAGAAAGGTCGACAACCAGACGACTGGAAGCCGATGCATAGCGTGGGTCAAGGTGTTCAGGAAATTCGGATACGGGATGTAACAGGCATCTACCGGGTCATGTTTGTGGCGAAGTTTGCCGAAGCTGTTTATGTGCTGCACTGTTTTCAGAAGAAGACCCAGAAGACTCGCAAGGCGGATCTGGATCTTGCGGGGCAACGGTACCGGGATTTATTGAAGGAAATGCAATCATGAGTGAAGAACGATTTGCGAGTGTATGGGATGCGATTGAGGACACGCGAGCGGGGGCGGAGAACATGAAGCTACGTTCTCAATTGATGATGTCCCTCAAGAGTCATATTACCCGTACCAAGATAAACCAGGCACGGGCGGCCGAGCTTTTTGGGGTGACACAGCCGCGTGTTTCCGATCTGATGCGCGGCAAGATTGATCTGTTTAGTCTGGACGTGCTGGTGAATATGGCGACAGCAGTCGGGCTGCACATAGAGCTGCGGGTGCTGGATGCAGCCTGATGCTTGATGCCGCGCTGGTACCGGCACCCAAGCAACATTTTTCCAAAGATGACCAGGCCTCCGGGACATCAATTGACGAGTTTCCATCCCGTGGGGCCGCCCAAGGGTAAACCAGCACCGAAGCCCGTGGGGAATGTTTTTGACGGTCCGGTGTTACTAGCCGCGCCCTGCAACAAAGTGCGACCATTGAAGCTGGTGACGGTGGGCGTGAAGGCCGTTCCGTAACCCACAAAAAGCGCGGTAGTAATGGCTGTCCCGCTGCTATCGGTGAAGGTGCCGCTGGGGAAAATGCCATTGTTGAGGGCATAGAGGTAATAGTAAGCATCGCCATTTCCACAGGAGTTTGCGGATGGCGGCACGGTAACGGGTAGAATGACGGCACCGCTGTTAATTAACGCGGGTGCGGAAACGACGGACCCCGCTGGCAAAGCCGTGATGGGTGGATTGGCACCAGAGGTCTGCGTAGTAAAGGCCCCGCTGCTCCAGGTGCCGGCGCCGCCAGCGTAGGCGGTCCATACTGGTGACCAAGTGCCATTTAGCTGAGAAAAAATAGTGATACCATTGGGTCCTTGTACACGCAGATAGTTTTTACCTTGATAGTAACTACCACCGATATACTGCACTTCACCCGGATTGCTGCCACTGAGGCTCCCAGACCATACCGACGAATAGTTGCCAATGGCGGTTTTATTAACAAAGTCATTAGCAAGCGTGAGGGTCGCGGTGCCGGGTGTCAGTAAGCCTGGCAATGTAGCAGAGGATATTTCGTATACGTTACCGGTATTGTCGCCCAGATAGAGATTCCCAGAGGCGTCGATATAGGGGGTGGCGGTGTTATTAAAGGGGAGGGTGTCCTGAAAACTTTGGCCGGTGCCCACATTGACCCCTATCAGATAACTGGTGCTGCTGGTAGCGCTGACGGCCTGGTTTACGGCCCATAGCGCCCAGGTCTGGCCAAAGTTCGTGGTTCCCGGTGCCTGATATTGATAAAAGACCGGGTCGCTAGGCTGCGGTTGGCTATAATTGCCACCTAGATCATCCTCCCACACCGTTTGCTTCAGATTTGGCTCCGTGGTCCCGGTCAACTGGAGATCGTAGAGAATGCCACCATTGGCCGCACTACCTGCGACGTAAGTATGCCACGGGGCTGAGTTCGTCCCGTTTGTGGCATCGATTGTTTGGAATCCACCCTGCATACTGGTGCCTTGCCAGAAGGTGTTGTAATTCTGGAGTTGCGGCAGCAAGCCCTGAGGCATCCATCCCCAAAGGAGCGTCGGGCTGCCGGTGTTGTTGTAGCCCATCGCGTACAGGAAGCCGTCATTATCGCTAAAGAGGACCGCATTCTGGCGGTTGAAGTGCGTGTCTGCGAAGGTCAGGTAACTATTGGTGATACCGCCTGCACCCAGCAGTTGTCCGTTGTTGGGCGCAGTGAGCACCTGCGGCGGCGTGGAGGTGGGTAACCCCATATACCAGCCACTTTGACGCCCGCCGAGATAGGCGCCGCCGCTGGCAGATGGATTTATGGTGTAGGCGGCAATGGTGCCTGCGGTCAAGCTTGTGGGCAGGGTGCCGAATGCGCTGGGCGTGTTTGTGGCGACACTGGTCAGCGAGCTCTCTATTCCTGCTCCGTTCGTGCCCCCGGGCGTGGTGGTATAGAGGGCGCTGGAGCGATTGCCGGTGCTCATGAAGCTGTTGGCGTCCCAGGACGGGCTGGCGCTCGGTGTACCATTACTCTGTAGCGCATAGGCGTAGAGGTCGCCTTGTCCAGTGATCGGATTAATATTCTTGAGCAAAAACTCCAAAGACCCCACGGTTGCGGAGGGCGGTGCGCCGTAAGACGCGGAAACGCTTTTGCCGAGAATGTTGGCGATGATGCTGTTCATGGCGGATTGCACATCGGAGGCAGACGTTGCGGCATAGAAGTTGGTGGTGCCACCCGCCTGCGCCATGGCGGTGAGCACGGCCTGACCCTGCAGGGCTACGGCCTGATCAGCAGCAGATGCACCCGGCACGTTGGGGTTGACCGCGGAGCCCACCCCTAATACATAGGTCTTGATGCCCACTGTATCATATAGTGTCTGGATTTTCTGAATGGTTTCCACTACGGCATTATTTGGATCTGATGTGGATGAACCCGCATTGCTGGCTGTAATGGAGGTAGAACCGTAAAACATCTGTGCGGAGGCGCTGCCCAAGGGCGGATATACATTACCTCCCGTGCCTTGGGTGGGCTGCCCATCGGTGATGAAGATGACATACCTGCTGCCGCAGGTGTGTGGTGGTCCCCCATAATTAGGCTTTTTTCCATAATAGCTCAGTGCCGTACTGAAGGCGCCAGCCACGGGGGAATAGCCAGCGGAGGCGGTTATCGGGCCTTTTGTTGCATAGTTAATGGAGTTGTCGGTTCGGAAAACTTCCGGGAGTATGGCGTTGGCGATATTGGTCGCATTGGTGCTATTGGTTGCGGATATGGGGCTGACAATGTTGCCCGCATTGTAGGAAGTGCTTGCATTGAAGGCGTAACCGCGTTGAGACTCCCACACTTGCTGAGATAGAGGGAAATAACCGGCACTGGTTGGTGTCATCCCCGATGCCAATCCATTTGAATAGTTGCTAAAATTGACGCCAGAATTACCCGTCATGTAATTTTGCAGATTTAATCCGTATGGGTTTGGCCCCCAACCGACTGCATTGGTGGCATCTGGTTGCCATTGAGCGGCGATGGCGTAAAGCACGTCATTGATTACGGGGGCATCACTGCTGGCCTGAACATACAAGTACGGATCGCTAATACTTCCATTGCCTTGGCCAAATACGGTTTGCTGCAAATTAATACATGAATTACTGCCTGATTGGTAACAGGGATTCGCCACTGTTGCATCTCCAGTGGGGGCTCCCGTGGCGCTATTTCCAAAAGAAAATCCACTGTTGTCGCTCATATAATATACCCAAGTATTATAAAGCGATACTTTGCCAGACAAGGCATAATCCATCAGGCCGAACTGAATGTTGTTGCTATATTCCGGTGTATTGATAATCGTGCCGATGGCCTGTTCCGCCACGTTGAGCATGGATTGTGAGTTGTCGATATAGGCGCTGGAGGACCCGGAGGCCCCCACGGATGTACAGGCGCTTTGGGCGGCGGCGGTAATGCCGGACGTATTGCAGGGGACGGAGTAGGGTACGCTGGTTCCGGACGACCCCAGCGCCGGAGGCGTGAAGCCGCTGGCGGTGTAGTTTGCTGGTGAGGACGAATTGGCATTCTCCGGCACGGTGCCGGAGCCGGTCATTATGGCGCCGGAGAGGCCGGTGGGGCCTTGTAGCACACCCGCCATGCCTTGTGAGTTATCCAGCAATATCATTACCTGCGGCTGGTTGGCAGGCAGGATATTGATGGTATTGTTGGCCTGGGCGAAGTTGCTCCAGCTCGCTAGCGGAGCGGCGGTCATGGACAGGCAGACGGCAGTGGCGATGAGTTTCTGACGAGCGTTCTCATTCATGGTTGTATTAGCACCTCCCTCAAAATAGCCTGCACCGTGACTCCAAGGCCGCCGCCACTGGCCCTGGATGTGTGCACATAAACGACGTAATAACGGATGATCGGTACAGCTTGTCCGCCGCTTTGAGCTTGTTCGTAGCCCGGTACTTGGGTGGCAGGGACACCGGCAGGATACATCACGTATTGCACGTTAAAATTAAAGTTGCCGTACTGTACAGGGATGGAGGCACAGGCTGTCCCGGTGCAAGTGGACCAAAAACTGGCAGTGGGAGGGGTTGGACGTGTAGAGTTGGTCAGCAATGGGTGATACCAATACCCGGGAGAGACAACTTCCGGGTATTGGGGCGGCGTGTCCGATGCCAACATCTGTAAAGCGGCATTCGCAGCGGTCACGCCCTGATCCGTCGCTTCCTGCGCGGCGCTCTGCACCGCCATATTGGAAGAAATGAGGACATCGTTACGGGTGAGGTACATGAGCGCGAGGACGGCAATGGTAACTACCAGCACGAGGACGAGGGTGATGACGAGAATCGCGCCGCCCTCCTGCTTATTGATCTCTGATTCCTTCGCGGATTGCACCCGCTTTGCTTGCTCAATCATGGTCCACCCCAGATATTATTCCGAACCGGCACCACGCTCTCGAAAAGATGGTAGGCATAGTGACGACAATCACCTTGCAGGCAGCCGGGACCATTGGTTGTGGGCACGGTGTAGGTTCGCCCACCGGGCATGGTGAAGGTGGCAGGACTGGTTTCATGGGGCATATAGCGGGTGCTTCGGGCCAGCATGCCAATTTTGACGGCAAGAATCTGCAGTGTTTGGGAAGGGGTATAATTTTCAGGATAGACCCACTGGGTGATAGCACCGTTAGTGCCCAAACCATACTGCATTTGTAGATCCACTACCCCACGCGCCAAGGCTTGTGGAGTGGGAGTGCTGGACTGATTGGCTGTATATTGCGTCAGGTAAAGCGTGGGGGTGCCTATGGACTGGTTGGTCCCTGGCGGAATATCCATTATTTGAAATTGATTGACGACAAAATGATTGTTGCCTAAATCGTACAGTGGCGCTCCTGTAAAGTCGGCACTACTCAGTTGCGAAGATAACAAAGATGAATCGGTGGCAAAGATTTGATTGGGGTTAAACTGGTAACATGCTGAACCACTCGAGTTCATTACAATGGTATTCCCACCGCCACCTTGCCCGCCTGAAACAGTACAAGGCGAGGAACCGCTAGAGTTGAGTGTTCCTTTGCCCGATACGTTGGTGATTTGGCCGAGAAGGCAGGCCCCGGAAGAGGGGATACTGATAATCGCCATGTCGCCGGGATTGAGAAGGGTAGAATCATTTACTTGTAAAGAGCTGGCGTTAAGGTTGGGCAGGCTTGCTATTGTTGTGGCCGGAGCGCTGCCAAAACTACTGCTTCCGGAAATAGTGGTAAATGAATAAGTATTGATCAGTGAGAGTGCAGTGGGATCATAGCTCGGTGTCTGTTGTACCAATGCAGTGATAGCCGCAAGCGCTAACGGAGAGGTTTGGCCCGATGTTGCGTAGTCTGTAACCCCATTGGGGCAAACGGACATGGACGGCAACCCAAACCCCGCCGACTCCACCGCCTGGCGCACTAACGCCAGCGCGTTACGTCCCCGCTGCCACATATCCGTGGTGCTGCTCTGGTTGGTGATGATCTGGCTGCTATTCAGGAAGAACGAAAACACCGCGGTCATCAGCAACGTGCCGATGACCAATGTCACCAATAATTCGGTGAGGGTGAAGCCTGCTTCAACTCGGTCAGTGCGGCGCATGGTCAGTATCCCACGATGGTTTGCACGGAGTATGTTTCCGGGGTGCCGTTCAGTAGCCAGGAAACGGAAACGGTAGCCGCGCAGGGGCACACCCCGTTGCCTTGCTGGGAAAGAACCGTGATGTTGCCAGAGGCGGAGGGGAGGGCGGGAGGGAGACCCGGAGGATACAGCATGTTTTTCCAAGTGTTGATCGCTTGCGTAACAATGGTGTTGGCACTGCCAGGAACGGTGACGTTGCCTGTTGTTGATATGGCGGCGCCGTTGAACTGCAGGGCGTTGCTGCCATTGGCGCGGATCAGGCCGAGGGCGTTTTGGGCAATCTGATAGCCGCCCGTGAGATTGTTGCCCTCGGCGCTGGTGCTGAAACCGGTCATGAGGATGGCCAGGATACCCAGCGAGCCAATGGCAAAAATCGCCAGGGCGATCATGGTCTCGATGAGGGTGAAGCCCTGCTCCGGCTGCTGTGGTGAGTGCATGGCGAGGTGCCTCATTTTAGGTTGCATACCGTGCTGGTGGCGGAAGCCGTGGCGCAGGAGCGCACGTCCCCGGCACCGCTGACTTGTACCAGCCAGTAACCGTAGGTGGCCGGCTGCTGGCTGGCGGCCTGGAAAACGATAGCGGCGCTGGTAACGGCGTTGTTGGTGTCGTACACCATACCCGTGGGTGTGACGTTGAAGACAGCGCCGCTCAGGACCTTGCAAGGGGTATTCTCGTATTCGTTAGCGTACTGCGTTGTGTTCATCTGGGGGACGTTCTGCAGAGTCGTGTTGACGGGCTGCGGCGTGATGGTCCAATGGCAGGCATTACCGCCGCCCCCAATGCTCACGTTCACCGGATAGCCGCTACGGATCGCATAGCCCTTGGCCCAGTTGATATCCTGCTGGAGGTTCCCGGCGGCGGCCTGTATGCGCGCCCGCACCATCCAGATCGAGACATCCGGGATGGCGACGGCGAGGATAATGGCGAGCACCGCAATGGTGATCATCAGTTCGATCAGGGTGAATCCGACGGCGCCCGTCAGAGAGAGGGCGCGCTCGTCCCCCTCACCCCCCATGCGTCACCACCGCGCCCATCTTGAAGATCGGCATGTACATGGCGACGACCAGGGTGCCGACGATGACGCCGAGCACGACCATGATCATGGGCTCCATGAGGGTGGAGAGGCGGTTGACCGCCTCTTCGACCTCGCTTTCGTAAAAATCGGCGACCTTGCCGGCCATGGTTTCGATGGCACCGGTTTCCTCACCGATGGCGAGCATCTGGGTGGCCATGATGGGGAAGACGCCGTCGGCTTTGAGGCGGGTGGTGATGCGTCCGCCGCTGGCGACGTCGTCACGGGCCGCCAGGACGCTACGTTCGATGATGACGTTGCCGGAGACTTTGGAAAGGGTGCCCAGCGCTTCCATGATGGGCACGCCCGCCGCCTGCATGGTGGACAGGGTGCGCATAAAGCGCGCTACGGCGCCTTTGAGCAGGATGTCGCCGAGCACCGGGATTTTCAGGGAGAAGCGGTCTATGACGGTCTTAATGGACAGGTTGTGCTTGTAGGCGTAAACAAAGAGCCACACCGCGGCGATGGGCGAGAGCACCACAATATACCAGTGGCTTTTCATCCAGTTGGAGATATTGATGACGATCTGCGTCAGCAGCGGCAAGGTGGCACCGAAGCTGCTGAAGAGTTGCGAGAACACCGGGATGACGAAAATCATCAGGATGACCACGACCACGACCATCACGGTGATGATGGCCGCCGGATAGAACATGGCCGACTTCACCTTTTTATTGAGTGCGAGGGTCTTTTCGCGGTACTCGGCCAGACGCAGCAGGATGGTGTCGAGAATGCCGCCCTGCTCACCGGCGGCGATCAGGGACACAAAAAGGCGGTCGAAGTATTTGGGAAAGTGGGCCATGGACTGCGACAGCGATTCGCCTTCCTTGAGGTGTTTGAGAATGCCCTTGAGCAGTTTTTTCATGCCCGCGCCGGAGGTGGCGGAGATGAGCAGTTCAAAGGCCTGCACAATGGGCACGCCGGCGTTGATCATGGTCGAAAGCTGACGGACCATCACCACCAGTTGCGCTTCCTTGACGCCCTTTTCCCCGAACAGGGGCTGCGGCACCTTACGCACCACGGTCGGCATCATGCCCATGCGGCGCAGGTTGGAGCGCACGGCATTGGCGGAGACGGCGTTCATCTCGCCCTTTTTCTTTTCGCTCCCACCGGGTGCGGTCGCCTCCCAGGTAAAGTCGTAGGTCTTCGCCTCGCGGATTGCGGATTTCTTGTCTTTACTCAGGACTGATGCCATGTTGCCCCTCCCCGTTGCTCTACATAATTAGCATAGATCCGAAAAAATGCCACGCGCGGAAGGGCTACGTTTCATTTTGGGCTGGTGAGACGCGCCCTCAGGTCACTGGAGGGGCCGGAGGATGTGGAAAAGATGAAAATACCATATACTATTAAGTGGTTATATTGAGGATCGGAGAGATGCTATGCGCCCATCGCTCGGCGCATCCCCCCAAACGGCCCCATTGCAGTGACGCCAGGGGGTGGCTGAACTTATGGAGAATTGGGAGCTATGCACACACAACCAGTCACTCAAAAAAATTCATCCGCTACCTTAGTACCGCCCATCTACCCGAAAGCACCATGGCGCGTGGCTTCCGTGCGCGCGCTCGACGGATACCGACTGCATGTCCGCTTTGTGGATGGTACAGAGGGCGAGGTCTGGATGGATGCCCTGATTCATAGCCCAGGTGCGGGCGTTTTTGGATGCCTCTCAGAGCCCAAGGTGTTCAGCGCCGTAGGTCTGGAACATGGGGTGGTGACGTGGCCAGAGGAAATAGACCTGGCACCAGACGCTATGTATGACGCCATTAAAGCGCATGGAAAGTGGGTATTGGGTGGCTGACATTATCTTTTTGTCGCATGTGAGCGCCGTGTAGGGGGAGGAGGCATCCATGCCATCTATGACGGGACCAGCTGCCAGCGCACGCGCCAGCTTGCCGACCACAAACCTGAGCGGCCACACGACCCCTTGTCTGGGGTCTTTGTTGCTCAGGCAGGAGCCGTGGATTTTGGGGATGAGCCTATTTGGCGTCTAGTCGCTGAATACCGCTCAGGCGATCTGTGCGCGGTTGGCTCTGACTCTGGGCATTGGTGTCTGTTGCATCTCTCGTCCGGCTTCATACAGGGCCTGCAACTCGCTGCGCACCACGTTGAGTTCCATGTCGATCGAAGCGAGTGGCGCGCCCCGCTTGTCGCGTTGTTGGAGCAGGGCATGGCGATGGTTCTGGAGCTGACGAATGCGGGCTTGGCGGTCACTGTCGTTCATCGCGTGTTTCTCCTTTGGGGTTGGTGCGTCTGTCTATGCCATGGGGAAAAACGCCGCTTTCGACGTTCGTCCTTCTATTAAAATACCCGCGTTTTCGCATGAAAATACCAAATCGATTCAGCACGACCGCCGCTATCAGCGCCTCCAGAGGCACCAGGAACAGCGCATCCCGGAACCCAGCGCCACCGACGCCGAAGAACCAGCCGCCAGACCAGTCGGCGGCCATTCCGGCGCCATAGAGGTCCGGGATCAGGGTGCCGATAAAAGTCAACGGATAGGCCAAGGGCCAGGGGAGGCGGTCCCCCAGGATCAGAACGAGCAGGGGCCAGATCACGAAGCCCCCGGTCAACAGATGCAAGCCGGTGATGCCCCAATACTGCGTGAATAAACCCATGGTCACGGCAAAGAACAGAAAACCCAGAATGATTTGCTGGTCTTTGACTTGACGCCAGTACTTCAGGAGAAGCCCGGTGCTGAGGAGTACGGGGAGTAGCACTGTACCTATCAACGCCTCTGGATGGCTGAAATGCATGGCTGGCAGCGACCCTAGAAAATTCAGCAAGAGTGAAGAAGCCATTTTATTCCACCATATAAATGGTATGCAGGGGGATAACTCCTATATCGCTCGCGTTAGTTGATTGCATATTGACGCTGATGGGTGTTCTGGCCGTTATTGGCGGCGTAAACATGAGCTATGGCTATGGATGAGGTTTTGCATAATCGAGGGCACCGGAACTAGATGCCCTCTGTTATGCATCACTGGTTAGCGATGGGTTTCTTTCTGGCTATTATTTAGCCGTTGGTTACTGTGCCTTCAGGGCTAATGTTCACAACACAGTCGGCTGGAGTTGTAAACGGCAGCGTCTTCGGAGCGGTGCCTCCGCTGCAAGCACCAGGAAAGTCTTGGTTAATCGCGCCCATTGCCGCTAACGCTGCATTCAAACCCTTACCTGGTGTGGCGCCAGATAAATTAGCGGTAATTTTTTCATTTGTGCCTGTGGGCATATTTGATGTGTTCACAATAGGCACTGATAAAGCTACGGTGCCAGTAGTTGCCGCGTTGCTCCCACCTGCACTATAAGCGTATGTGGTACCAGCACCAGGAAACGGATTTGGGGCCGTGGTGCTAAGTACAGGGGTCTGGCCAGCAGCCGGTGTTGAGCCACCTGTTGCCGCGACTATCGTGGACTGACCCGCTTGCATTGCAGAAACTGCCGCCGTTGCGGCAGTGACTGCCGCGTGAAAGTTGGTGGCAATATCCGTGCCCTGCGAGGTAGCAATATACTTCTCATACTGCGGAATAGCGATAGCCGCCAGAATGCCGATGATGGCAATGACGATCATCAATTCAATAAGGGTGAAACCGGCTTCGGCGCGGGCCTGTGCCTTTTCTACGAATTTGCTCATGAGTAAATCTCCTTAGGTGGAGTGAAGCGCTACCCAGGCAACGTGCGTGGGTTGTCGTAGATTAGGCATGAATTGTGCCAAGGTGGTTACCGGCGGCGTGGAATATGGTGTAACATCGCGTAATGACGGTGTATTTATATTCTCCATGCGCCATGCGGGCCGGCATGGCTGGAAACAAGCGCAGGCTATTTCCACAGGATAACGTGGAAATGCCCTATGGTTTTTCATGAGTTTTCCACGATACTATGTGGAAATGCTACACGGATTTCCACGTAATGCCGTGGAAATACATGATTAAAGGAGATACTGATGGGCATGTCCGGGGGATCAGCGGTAGACGTCGGCACCCAAACCGCAGCCATATTGACCGGCCGATCCGTGCGCACCATCAACAACTGGCTGGAGACCGGGGCCATAACCGGCAGTCGGGTGCAGTCCGAGCGTGGACCTGGCGGCCTGATGTGGAAAATAGACTTGCCCAGTATGGCCGCGTACATCCCCATGGAACTGACCGCCGACAGCATGGCCGAAATCGGGCGTGCGGATGCGGGTGATGTCGACGGCATGAACAACGTCGGGACCTGTTTTTACCAGTCCAAGGAATTCAAGATCGCCGTGGAGTGGTTTGCGTTCGCCGCCAAAAAGGGGCACGCGGACGCCATGGAGTGGCTCTCAATCTGCTACCTCAACGGGATTGGCGTCGAGAAAGACCACGCGCTCGGTATCCAGTGGCTCGGAAAGGCGGCGTCCCTTGGGCATGGCATTGCCAAGGTCAAACTGCAGGCCCTGGGTTTCGAGGCTTGAGTCATGGCCCAACAACGCTGGGTGACCAAATCTGCCAATCAGGCACTCGCGGATCGTCGCCACTTCGTGCTCAACGAGGAGCAATTAACTCCTTCCGGGATCACTTATCCATTTATATGCTCAAGAGACGGCGGCATCCGCCGCCGGGGATGAACCTGCAATCATGCGGATATGGCCTCATCCTTCACGGCCTCATCCAGCACCGCTTGAGGAACCCCGCGCTTTCTCAGGGCAGCAATCAGCCGAGCGGTAGCCCCGAAGGTGTACCGCGCTTCATCCTTCCGTAGCCCTTCGCTCACATACGCCTTGAGCAATGGCTGATAACCTGAAAATCCGCGCTGTGGTGCGATCTCTTTCAGGGATTCCACCACGTCCACCGGTACCCGCAGCGTAACCGTGGTCATGGCGCGCTCCTTGTTCAGACGGGTTTTGATACGTTCAGGAATGCTCATAATCTTGCCTCTCATCATTTGTCAGTTTGCGGGCCGAAATAATGCGGATGGATTCGCCCTCAATCTCAATATGTACTACGAACAGCAGGTGCCCCGCCGCGCTGGAGCCAATGGCCGCATCTCTGGCCTCATGATCGCTACTGGCGTTCATCAGGCGAAAGAACGGATCGAAAAACACCGTAGCCCCTTCCTCGAACGTCACCCCGTCATGTTTTCTGGGATTGCTGGCGGCTTTCCTGTCGTCCCAGACAAAAGAAAGTCCGTTCAGTTCGTAATGAATGTCCATAATGGTCAGCATAGGGCAGAAGGACTCACCCTGGAGATGGCGGCCTCGACCGCCAGCGCGCGGGCTAGTCAGCCAGTTCCAGGCGCCGCTCAATCCGGTCCAGGCGCTCCCGGATGCGGTCAATAGCGTGCCGGTCCTGGATGATTTCCGCGTAGTTGCCTGCTTCATCCCTGGCGATGCGGGTAAGTCCGGTCTCTATGCCGCTCAACCGCGCCATGATCTCGTGATCGCGTTCGCGAGCCGCATCCTGTTCCGCCCGAATCTTCCTGAGTTGTTCCAACACCAGATGGTCTTCCACCATGTCTGAACCTCTTCGCCATTCCGCAGTTCTGGATATTCACGGTCAGTATGGACGCCATAACCGGAAAGAACAACTCTCACGAATTTGGCACCCGCAGAATAGATGACATCTCAAGCTTAGACACTCAGCCCGGCTCCTCCGCCGGGTTTTTTATCGCCTTTCTTCCGGCGAAGGCTCCTCGAACGTGAGTCCTTGTGCGCACACCGGCACCGGCCATGGCCCAGGTACGATGGCTTCTGGCGGCCTTGCCGCAGCACCTGTGCCCAGCACCGGCAACACTATCCGCGCGCCATTGGTCAGCCAGCACCTGGTGACCACGGGGCGGAACGCCCGCGTAGTTAAGGCAGCACAGGAGACCGCCCAGCGCTTCGGTGAAGAAATGGTCAAGGAAGCCCTACAGATGGCGAATTTGTTTATGTCAGAATAGCGGAAGTGAGAGCGTCCAGGCGTGTATCCATGCGGGAAAACCCTTCTTCCATGCGTTCGGTTAGGTGATCCACGCGGGCATTGATACTTGTGCCCAAGGTGTCGATACGAGCGTCCAGCCGTGAAAAGCCTTCTTCCATTCTTCCAGTAAGGCGATCCACGCGGGCATCAAGACGGTCGATGCCCTGACCATTCTCCCGGATATCCTTTTCCAGCGCATCGAGTCGCAGGCGCAAAGACTCCACGCCGGGAGCGATGACGCTTTCCAGCACCTTGCGCAGACTGTCTATGGTTTCCTGAATATCCATAGCGGAAAGTATAAGCCACCCCCGCCTTCCTCACAAACCCCACCGCCTTGTGGACGGCTCCCGTTATGCGCTCATTCTGGCCAGCGCGTCGTGCAGCCGGTGCTCAGCGCTGTCCGAAAGTGTAAGTTATTGGTGCGAAAGGGGGGATTCGAACCCCCACGGCCGTAACCGCTGGAACCTAAATCCAGTGCGTCTACCAATTCCGCCACTCTCGCAATCGCGCTATCTTATGCGGAATACCGTTTGCGGACAATGACCGGGGTGCAAAGATGGCCAAGTTACGGCAACAGTCCCGTTTGCGGCGCTTGTTGGCGGTGGAGTCGGCGCGGATCATGGCCGATGAGGGGGTGGCCGACTTTCGGGTGGCCAAGGAAAAGGCGGCGCGCCGTTTGGGCGCTGGCGGCGACGCCCAGCAGGGCTGGCCGAGCAATGCGGAGATCGAAGAAGAGCTCCAGTCGCGCCTGCAGCTCTTTCATGGTGAGGCGCATAGTGCGGAGTTGCGCCAGCTCCGCGAGCAGGCGGCGCAGGCTATGCACTGGCTCGCGGAGTTTCAGCCGCGCCTGACCGGACCGGTACTGAGCGGGACCGCGACGCGCCACGCAGCCATCACGCTCCATCTTTTTGCCGATACGCCGGAGAGTGTGATCTTTTTTCTGATGGATCAGCGGGTGGCGTATGAAGAGGTCTGGCAGCGACTCCATTATGGGGATGCGCCAGCCCGCGACTATCCTTCCTTGAAGTTGAATTATGCCAGCGCGGATTTGCGTCTGATCCTCTTTGATCTGGACGAGGATCGGCGCAGCCCCGCATCACCCGTGGATGGTAAGCCCTTGCGCCGGGCGACACTGGCGCAGTTGCAGAAACTGCTGGCGGAGCCGATCTCGAATGCCATCTGAAGCGGGTTTTTTAGGGGCGTGGTTTGGCGCGATCGTACTGTACGGGCCAGGTGAGGTCTACGCCCAGTTTCTGTGCTGCATGCAAAGGCCAGTAGGGATTGCGCAGCAGTTCACGCGCCAAGGCCACCGCATCCGCCTGCTCGGTAACGAGGAGGTGTTCCGCCTGTATGGCCTCGGTGATGAGGCCGACGGCGACGGTGGGTATGCCCACCTTCTGCCGGATCGCGCTGGCGAAGGGCGTCTGGAAGCCGGGACCGGCGGGAATGACCGCATCCGGCGTCATGCCGCCGCTGCTGCAGTCGATGACGTCCACACCACGGTCCTTCAGTGCTTTTGAGAGGACGACAGACTGCTCCAGGTCCCAGCCACCGGGTACCCAGTCGGTGGCGGAAATTCTCACCCAGAGGGGCAGGTCTTCGGGCCAGACCGCGCGCACGGCAGCGGTGATTTCCAGCGCCAGACGCATACGGTTTTCCAGGCTGCCGCCGTAATTGTCGGTCCGCTGGTTGCTGACGGGAGAAAGAAAGCTGTGCAGCAGATAGCCGTGGGCCATGTGCAGTTCCAGGACCTGGAATCCCGCCGTCAGCGCACGCTGCGCCGCGGTCACAAAGTCTTTGCGCACTTTCTCCAAGTCCTGAGCGTCCATGGCGTGGGGCGGCGTGTGGCTATGGCTGAAGGGTAGGGCGCTGGGTCCCAGAGGTTTCCAGCCGCCCTCGGCATCGGGTGCAATGGGGTGGCCACCGAGGAAGGGCGGCTGGGTGGATGCCTTTCGTCCTGCATGGGCGATCTGGATGGCGGCGACCGCCCCCTGCGCCTTCATGAACGCGACGATGGGGGCCAGCGCCTGCGCCTGTGCATCCGTCCAGATGCCGAGGTCGCGGGGGGAAATGCGACCCTCTGGGCTGATGGACGCCGCTTCGACCATGACCAGCCCGGCGCCACCGACGGCACGGCTGCCGAGGTGCACCATGTGCCAGTCCCCAGCGACGCCATCGGGTGTGGAATACTGGCACATGGGCGCCACGCAGATGCGGTTGGGCAGGGTGACGCTACGCAAGGTCCAGGGCGAGAACAGCTTGTGGGTCATGCCGACGCTCCGAGATAACGGGTGAAGTGGTCAAGGGTCAGGCGCCAGCCTTCCTTCGCGGCCTCGGGACGGAAGCTGTCCCGGGGATCGGCAAAGAAGCCGTGGGGCGCGCCCGGAAACACCGTCAGGGTATAGCGCTTTTGGGCGGTGCTGAGCGCGGTGGCAATGCGGCCGTGTTCTTCGGGGGTGATGGACTGGTCTTCGGTACCATAGAGCAGCAGCAGCGGCGCCTGCATCTGATCCACCAGATGCAGCACCGGGTTGCGTCCGACGGAATCCTGGTCGGGAGCAATACCGCCGCCGTAAAAGGCGACCGTGGCGCGAAGCTGGTCTGCATGGACGGCATTGGCCATGAAGGCGTAGCGCCCGCCCATACAGAACCCCAGCGCGCCGATGGCGTCCTTCCGCACCTCGGCGCGCTGCTGTAGTGCTTGGATGGCCAGGCCCGCCTCCTGCATGGCCAGCTCGTCGTTCAGCGTTTTGAGATGGCCGATGGCGTTGGCGAAATCGGAATATTCATAGGTCTTGCCGTGATACAGGTCGGGCACTATGGCGCAATAACCGGCTTGGGCGAGACGTTCGGCCACGTCCTGAAAGTGTGCGTTGACGCCGAAGGCTTCGATGAAGACCAGTACGGCCGGGTGTGGACCCGCGTCGGTGGGGCGGGCATACCAGGCCCGCGGGCCGTTTTCCAGTTGAATCCATTCAGATGAGATCTGCGACATGATATCTCCTTGCTACAGTCAGGAAGCGGAAAATGATGCGGTGTCGAATAGTAAGCCGATGTTCACGGCCCGATACGAGGTACCCTTCAGGCGGCCAGTGATCGGACGTAAAGTTGCAGCTGTCGCAGGCAGCGCTGATAGGCTTCGACGGATTGCGCATTTTTGCCTAGGCCGACGCAGCCTTCAATCGCGGCAACGATGAAGAGTGCGGCCTCTTTGGGTTCGATGTCGGCGCGGACCTTGCGGGCAAGTTGCCCTTCGGTCAGGGCGGTGGCCATGACCTCTACCCAGCGTTCCAGGATCTGTTGCAGACCGTGGCGGAATGCTTCATCAAGGGGGCTCATTTCCTGAATGAGATTATTGAGGGGGCAGCCACAACGGATGACCGATTCGTCGGCGGTGTTGATTTTTTCTTCGAGAATACGCTGGAGACTGGCCAGCGGGTCGTCATGCTCGGCAAAAGGGGCGAACCAGCGCAGCGCAAGCTGCGGCGCAATCACTTCTTCAACCACGGCAAGACCGAGTTCGCGTTTGGTGCCGAAGTGATGGTAAAGGGCACCTTTGCTTACCGAAGTGTTGGCAAGAATGCGTTCCAGGCTGGCCGCCTGAAAGCCGGATTCCAGAATCTCGGCGTAGGCGGCACTCAGTAGATCGCTGCGCGTCTGCTCGGGATTGCGGGTTTTTCGTAGGGCTTGTGTCATCATGGACTTGGAAGATACCGACCAATCGGTATCCTGTCAAGGAATTTGCCCGCTTCCCGCCAGGATGCGGGAGGCGGGTGCTGCGTTGGCTGCCAGGATCAATGGCGCTACACTGGCCGGTAGGGGCAAATGGAGAGAAGGACATGCAGGCATCGGCAGATTTTCAGCGGCATGGCGACAAGCAGAATTCGGCCTTTTTTGAAGAATGGTTGGGCCGGTTGCTGGCGGACCGCGATCGTCAGGGCCTGAGCGAAAATATCGGCCGCATCGACAGTCTGATGATGACGGTGGAGCCTGGGCATTCGGCAGCCTATGTGGGTGAACTCTGTCTGATGACGCCCTATAACTATCTGGTCACCCTGGAAACGGAACAGCACTCGACCCATATCCTGCGTATCGACATGAATGCGCCCGACGTGCTGGTGCGTGAAGTGAAAGATCCCAACCTGCACGGTATCTTTCGCAGCCTCAATGAGGTCTACCCCATCGGGGCGCAGCGGCCGAACTCCCGGTACATGGGTGAAATCTTTCAGGTTAAAAATCTGCACGAGGTGGTGGAGACGCAGAAGGCTCGGGAAATCCGCTTCTTTAATCAGGAGCAGATCCGGCAGTTGGAGTTACCCGGGAATATGGCCATCGTCAAGCCTTCTCCTTATACCCATAATATTGTCGGTTACTGGGAGCGCCCAGATGATCATATCCGTGTCTACTCGCTGGGTGTGTCGTCCATTCGGGAGGATATGCAGGCGGCTTTTGAACGGGCCAAGGCATTGCGTGAAACCCTCGGTCTCGACCTGCTGCTCCTGCCCATCGACCATCTGGCAACACGGGTATACAGCCAGAACCGCGAGGTGGCCATTCTCGAATATCTGACGCTGTCCAGTTATTACTATTGGGGTTCCTACGATATTTCTGAGCAGAACTCGTCCACGAATGTGACCAAGAGTGTGCATTTTGCCAGCGAACTCCATAGCCCCGCCAAGGTTTTTACCGCAGCCAACCAGCCGTATTTCTGTAGCCACCTGATCGGCAGGCCGTCGCCCACCGAGGCTTTCGTGCGCAATTTTGGGCCGCGTTTGCATCATCTGGCGGTGGCGGTGCGGGACGGACGCACCGGAGATCAGATCAATATCGACTACGTGGTGAGCGCCTTGCAGAATTGCGGGCAGAAATTTCTGCTGGAGGTCATTGGCTCAGAGCAGGAAGGGTTGAAGCAGATTTTCTCCAGCGCCTCGGAGCATTCCTCACTGATTGTGGAGTATGTACAGCGCTTCGGAGATTTTCAGGGCTTCTTTACCAAAGAAAATGTCGCCGACCTGACCGCTGCGGCAGGTGCGGATGAGACCCTGCGCAGCCTGGACGCGGCGGCTCGTGCCTGAGCAGAACGCTCAGAGGTAGCGCAGCGACAGGTCCAGGCTGTGCAGATGGCGGGTGAGGCTGCCGACGGAAATGAAATCCACGCCGGTGGCTGCCACCTCGGCGATATTGTGCAGGCCCATATTCCCCGAAGCCTCCAGGGGCAGACGCCCGGCGACCCGCTGCACGGCATGGCGCAAATCCTCCAGGGAGAAATTGTCGAGGAGGATCATGTCGGCGCCCGCGCTCAGCGCTTCTTCCAGCTGGCTCAGATTTTCTACTTCAATTTCTATGCGGGTCAGCGCCGGGGCGATTTGCCATGCTGCCGTCAGCGCTGCGGTGATGCCCCCGCAGGCGGCGATATGGTTTTCCTTGATGAGGATGCCGTCGTAAAGACCCAGCCGGTGATTATGACCGCCACCGATGCGTACTGCATATTTCTGGGCCTGACGCAGGCCGGGGATGGTCTTGCGGGTATCCAGGAGCCGCGTTTTATGGCCGCTCAGCGCGTTGGCACAGGCGCGAACCTGGGTCGCGGTACCGGAGAGGGTTTGCAGAAAATTCAGTGCCGTGCGTTCTCCGGAAAGTACAGCGCGCGCGGGACCTTCCAGGGTGCAGAGGACTTGATCGGGGGCAACATGTGCACCCTCGGCGACTTGCCAGGTGATCCGGATTGTTGGCGAGAGAGCGGCAAAGGTGGCCTCCGCATACGCCTGTCCGCAGAGAACCCCCTTTTCGCGACTGATGATACGGGCACTGAGACGATTGGCGGCAGGGATGAGTGCCGCAGTCAGGTCGCCGCTGCCCATATCTTCGGAAAGGGCGTGTTGTACGGTGCGTGATAAATCAGCAGGAATCATGCGGGAACCTCGTTGCGACCGACCCAGAAGAGCCAGGTCAGACCGATAATGGCGGCGATCAGGGAGGCGAGGAGAATGCCTAGCTTGGCTTCTTCTTGCAGATGATGGTCAGTGAAGGCCAGTTGGCTGATAAATAACGACATGGTGAAGCCGACTCCGCCCAGCCAGGCGGCGCCGAGCAGGTGTCGCCATTGTACGCCGTGGGGCAGGCGCGCGATTTTGAAACGTACCGCTATCCAGCTACTGAGACTGATTCCGATAAATTTGCCCAGTACCAGACCCAGACAGGTGCCCAGGGTGACCGTACTCAACAGCATTCCGGTGGACACCTGCGCAAAGTTGATGCCCGCGTTGGCCAGGGCAAAAATGGGGATAACGCCGAAGGTGACCCAGGGTTGAACCGCATGTTCGAGGCGTTGTTGGGGTGCGAGGGCGGCGGCGCTGCTGTGTTGCAAGCTCTGGATGATGCCGGCGAGCTGGTCGTTCACCAGAGGGTCAAGGCGCCTGCTGTGAATGATGACATCCCGCAGATTTTGCCCGCGGGCACTCAGGGTGTCGGCCAGCTCGTCGGGCCGTATGCGGCCGCGTGCCGGAATGGTGAAAGCCAGCAGTATCCCGGCGACCGTGGCATGTATACCCGACAGCAAGACGAAATACCAAAAGGGCAGTCCTACCAGCAGATAAGGCAGGGCGTTACGGATGCCGCCCTGATTGAAGAGAATCAGCACGAGCAATAAAATTCCGGCGACGATCAAGGCGGTCACGTTGAGTGCGGGTGTGTAATAAATGGCAATGACGAGCACTGCGCCGAGGTCGTCGGCAATGGCCAGGGCGGTGAGGAAAATAATCAGGTTACGGGGAATGCGCCAGGCCAGCAGTACAAGAATACCGATGGCGAAAGCAATATCCGTCGCCATGGGAATACCCCAGCCGTCTGCAGCGGAGCCGCCGGGATTAAACTGGTGATAAATCAGTGCCGGGACAATCATTCCCCCCAGGGCCGCAATGACGGGCAGGGCGGCATCGCGCAGGGAGGAGAGTTCCCCCACCAGAAATTCCCGCTTCAGCTCCAGCCCGACGACAAAAAAGAACAGCGCCATCAGGCCGTCGTTGATCCAGTGATGGAGGCTTTGATCCAGGCCCCAGGCACCCCAATGCAGCCCTAAGTGCTCTTCCCAAAAGGCGTGGTAGGGTACATGCCAGACGGAGTTGCTGAGCATCAGGGTCAGGATCGTGGCAGCGATGAGGACGATGCCGCCTGCCGTCGCCCGCCGCAGAAACTGCTCGAAGGGCGACAGCATGCGCCCGAATAAAGGCTCGAGCAGATAAACCGGGCGGTCAGCCATGCAGACCCCGCTGCCCGGTCACAAATGCTCCAGTCGCTGTGCCTGTTCGCTGAGTTGTAGCAGGGCGGCGTCTATTTCGCGCAGACGCTCTTCTTCCTTGGCGACGACCTCGGCGGGGGCGCGGCTGCGGAAGCTTTCCTGGGCCAGCTTGGCGGCGGTTTTAGCGCGATCCTGCTCAAGACGTTGCTGTTCTTTCGCCAGACGGGCCTGCTCGGCCACCACGTCAATGACTCCGGCGAGGGGGACGAGGACGCGCAGATCCCCGACCAGTTGCAAGGCGGCGGGCGGCGCTTCTTCTGCGGTGCCCAGCCATTCCAGACTGGCGAGGCGACTGAGAGCGAAGAGCCAGGGAGCATATTGTTGCGCACGCTGGCGGTCGCTGGCATCGCCCCCCTGCAGCAGCAGCGGCAGTGCCTTGCTGGGCGCAATATCCATTTCACCACGCACCGAGCGGATGGCGCGGATGACCGCAATCAGCCATTCCGTATCGCCATCCGCCTGGACGTCGATACGGGAGAGGTCCGCCACCGGATAAGGGGCGAGGGCAATGCTGTCGCCTGCTTTGCCGATGATCGGGGCTATCCGTTGCCAGAGTTCCTCGGTGAGGAAAGGCATCACCGGATGCATCAGACGCAGGCCAGCCTCCAATACCCGCAGCAGGGTATTGCGGGTGCCGCACTGTTGCGCCGAGGTGAACGGGCTGTCACTGCGCAGGATCGGCTTGGTCAGCTCGATATACCAGTCGCAGTAGTCATTCCAGAAAAATTGGTACAGCGCATGGGCGGCGTCGGCAAAGCGATACTGGTCGATGGCGCTGTTGACGGCCGCTTCGCAGTGCTGCAGACGACCGATAATCCAGCGTTCCGGCGCCAACAGTTCACGCTCGCCTTCCAGATCGGCCGGATTTTGTATCTGCATCAGGGCAAAACGCGAGGCGTTCCAGAGCTTGTTGCAGAAATTGCGATTTCCCTCCACCCGCTTGAGGTCAAACTTGATGTCGCGGCCCTGGGTGGCCAGGGCCGCGAAGGTGAAGCGCAGGGCGTCGGTGCCGAAGGCGGGAATGCCGTCGGCGAACTCTTTACGGGTGGCCTTTTCGATTTTGGCCGCCATCTGCGGTTGCATGAGGCCCTTGGTACGCTTGGCGACGAGGTCTTCCAGGCTGATCCCGTCGATGAGGTCGATGGGGTCGAGGACATTGCCCTTGGACTTGCTCATCTTCTGGCCCTCCGCATCGCGCACCAGACCGTGGACATAGACTTCATGGAAAGGCACGTCGTCCATGAAGCGCAGGCCCATCATGATCATCCGCGCCACCCAGAAGAAAATGATGTCGAAGCCGGTGACCAGCACGCTGGTGGGGTAGAATTGGGCGAGATCCGGTGTTTTTTCCGGCCAGCCCAGGGTGGTGAAGGGCCACAGCGCCGAACTGAACCAGGTGTCGAGCACGTCCGGGTCGCGTTCCAGAACCACCGGCACGCCGTAATGGCGCGCGGCTTCCGCCTGTGCTTCCTCTTCATGACGGGCGACAAAGATTTTACCGTCGGGGCCGTACCAGGCGGGAATCTGGTGCCCCCACCAGAGCTGGCGGGAGATGCACCAGTCCTCGATGCGCTGCATCCAGTCGAAGTAGGTTTTGCTCCAGTTTTCCGGTACGAAGCGGATGCGGCCCTCTTCCACCGCGCGGATGGCGGGTTCGGCCAGTGGCGCGACCTTCACGTACCATTGATCGGTCAGGTAGGGCTCGATGACGGCCTGGGAGCGGTCGCCACGGGGCACCATGAGCTGGTGTTCGTCGGTGCGTTCCAGCAGATTTTCCGCTTCCAGCAGGGCCAGAATCTGCTTGCGGGCGGCATAACGGTCCAGTCCGCGCAGGGGCTCGGGAATCTCTCCGGCGACGATGTTGTCGCCGAAGACTTCGATACGGTCCCGGATACGGGCATCGGGGGTAAAGACGTTGAGCAGGGCCAGACCGTGCCGCTGCCCCACCTGATAATCGTTGAAATCGTGGGCCGGGGTGATTTTGACGCAGCCCGAGCCGAATTCTGGTTCGACATAAGTGTCCGCGATGATGGGGATCTCGCGGTTCATGATCGGCAGGCGCAGGGTCTTGCCGATGAGGTCGGCGTAGCGCGGATCATCGGGGTGAACCGCCACCGCCACGTCGCCCAGCAGGGTTTCCGGGCGGGTGGTGGCGACCACGAGGGCACCATTGCCGTCACTGAGGGGATAACGGATGTGCCAGAGGGCGCCTTGCTCCGCTTCGCTGACGACTTCCAGATCAGAAACAGCGGTGCGCAGGACCGGGTCCCAGTTCACCAGCCGCTTGCCGCGATAAATCAGACCTTCGTCATGCAGGCGGACAAAGACCTCGGTGACGGCATGGGAAAGCCCGCTGTCCAGCGTAAAACGCTCGCGCGACCAGTCACAGGAGGCCCCCAACCGTCGCATTTGCCGGGTGATATGGCCGCCTGATTCCTGGCGCCACTGCCAGACCCGCTCCAGAAAGGCACCGCGGCCCATTTGGTGGCGGTCACCGCCTTCCTGCGCCAGTTGTCGTTCCACCAGCATCTGGGTGGCGATGCCCGCATGGTCGGTGCCCGGCTGCCAGAGGGTACGCTCGCCGCGCATCCGGTGGACGCGGGTGAGGATGTCCATCAGGGTATCCTGAAAGGCATGGCCCATGTGCAGGGTGCCGGTGACGTTGGGTGGCGGCAGCATGATGCAGTAGGGCGCGCCGTCGCCTGCTGGTTGGAACAGGCCATGGGCCTCCCAGCGCACATAGCACTGGGTTTCGATTGCGGCGGGGGCGAAGGGGCGATCCAGGGTGTCAGTCATAGTAGGGTACGTTACTCAATTTCCGAGGTGTTGATCTGGTCCAGACCGTCGTGCAGGACGCGCTGCAGTATTTCCGGAAGCGACTGGCGGATATCTCCAGCCAGGCCTTCGCGCAACTTGATGCCCTCCAGCGCAAGGGTTCGCATGATAGTCAGACTGACCTGCTCTTTCCAGACGGTTTGCAGGCGCTGTGTCACCAGATCTTCTATCTCATTGATGATTCGTCGTTCAACCTCCTGGAAAAGCAGATTCTCGAAGTCTTTGAGAAAGTCGAGATCTACGGGAGGTGGCGGGACGGTGGACTGAACAGGCTGGCGAGCATCGGCCATTGCGGCCCCTTGCATGGGCAGCGGTTCTGATGCAGCTGGAGGAACGGGGGCGGACTGTTCCAGTGCTATCGCATCGGCGATCTTCTCAGAAGTGGCCTCAATGGGTGAGGTCGCAACCGTGTCGTTCCCTGCAGTGGACTCGGCTGCTTCACGAATCCGCGCCAGGACTACATCCAGTTCATGCTTTTCAATATCTTTGTTGGCTGTGATGGGGGATGCGGCCGCAACCGTGTCCAGCCAGTGTGGCTCTGCTTGTGCGTATTCCGTATGCGCCGCCGCAGCACTTTTGGGCGCTGCGACCGTAGCCTCCTCCCAGCGCATCGAAAAAACGGCGGGACTCTCGGGCACCGCCACCGATTCGGGAGGGAGTGATGAGAGATGATCTGGCAACGCCTCTGCCGCCTCTGCTGCCGGATAGGTTATGGCTTCCGGCGTCGCGTCGTCCGTATGCCGCCAAAGTTGTGGCGGCAGTCCCTGACGCAAAAGGTGGGTGAGTAGCAATGGGCCGCCGCCATCATCGGCGTCCCTTTGCTCTTCAAGAACGGGTTCTTTACGTGTCGGTATGCTTGCCATGGGTGCGTCTCCAGTCAGGCTTCCAGGGGATGCACCTGCATGGTGTATCCCGCGTTCTTTAATTGTTTGTATCGTTCTCTGGCGAGGCTGCGGGGCTGCTCTGCGACAGGAATGAAGTCGATGAGCCGTTCGCATGCAGGGACAGGTGTCGGCAATGCGTCCAGCCCGCAGAGCACCAAGGCCTTACTCTGTGGGGGCCAGGCGCCGCCATCATGGATGCGTATGGATTCTCCTGCACCCCGGACATGGGGCACGAAAGCACCAGCCTGGAAAGTCCACAGAAGATCATCCATGATCTGCCCCATCTCTACATCCGGGCACAGGATATCTGCTTCTCCTACGACCTGCCAGACTTTGGCAATTACCCGGCATATACCGCGCTGCTGCTCGTGCGGGGTGAGCAACGTCGGCGGCAACGCATAGAACGAGGCGATGGGCAAGCGGTGGTCCTCTCAAGCCAACTGCCGCGCCCGTTGTAGCAAATACTCTACCAACAACGGCACCGGGCGGCCCGTCGCACCTTTGTTCTCGCCGCTCTTCCATGCTACCCCGGCAATATCGAGATGCGCCCAATGATAGTTTTCAGTGAAGCGTGAGAGAAAACAGGCGGCGGTGATAGTCCCTGCTGGTCGGCCACCGACGTTGGAGAGGTCAGCGAAGGGGCTCTTCAATTGCTCCTGATATTCGTCGAAGAGCGGCAGCTCCCAGGCCCGATCCATGTTTTCCTTGCCCGCAGCAATCAGTTCATGGACGAGTCCCTCATGATTGCCGAGCACGGCCGCAGTCTGGTGCCCCAGAGCGATGACGCAGGCGCCGGTAAGGGTGGCGATATCGATCACTACGTCGGGTTCGAAGCGCTCAACATAGGTTAAGGCGTCCGCGAGGATCAACCGTCCCTCGGCATCGGTGTTCACAATCTCCACGCTCAGGCCTTTCATGCTCTTATGGATGTCACCAGGCTTGGTGGCTTGCCCGTCGGGCAGATTTTCTGAAGCGGGTACCACGGTAATAACGTTCAGCGGGAGTTTAAGTTCCGCTGCCGCCTGAATAGCCGCCAACGCTGAAGCTCCGCCGCACATGTCATATTTCATCTCCTCCATCTTGTCAGCGGGCTTCAGGGAGATTCCACCGGCGTCAAAGGTGAGCCCCTTGCCGACCAGCACGATCGGTGCCTGATCCTCGGCGCCACCCCAATATTCAAGAATGATCAGCCGGGGCGGCTGTCGGGATCCGTTGGCGACGCCGAGGAGCAAATGCATTCCCAGGGCTTCCATGGCGTCCGGACCGAGGATGGTGCTTTTGATGCCTAAACGCTGGGCCATGGCCTCCGCTTGCCCGGCGAGCCAGGCAGGAGTACAGACATTTCCCGGCTCGTTGGCCATATCCTTGGCCCATGCGACGGCCCGTGCTGTCGCATGGGCTTCTGCTGCGGCACGCTGAACTTCTGCCAGTTCGGCCATGTTGCCTTCGGAAACGATGAGCTGCATGGCGCCAAAGGCCCGTTGCGGCTTATCTGCAGGCTTTTTATGCTGGTCAAAGTGGTAATCGACTTCCGCCATCGCCTGAACCAAAATTTTTGCGAGTGCAGGTGCGGAACGGCGGATCACCGGGGTGTCCAGCAGGTGTAAGCTGACGCGGCTGATGCGGGCATTCTGCAAAGCGTGCGCGGCGGCGAGTGCGGCTTTGCGAAATTGACTATCCTTGACCTTGCCATGGGTACCGAGGCCCAGGACAAGCACTCGCGCAGCGGCAATTTTCGGAACCTGATAGAGCATCTGCGTCTCGCCACAGGCGCCGCTAAAATCTCCGGTATCGAGGAGGGCCTGGAGGGCGCCGCCACTGGCCAGATCAATCAGCGTGGCGGCGGGACTCAGCGTGCCGCCTTCATACACTCCGACGACTACACAGTCATTGTTGTCGGCGGTTGGGTTCTGGCACTGTACGGCTATCTCCACGGCGGTTCTCCTGATAATCTGTAAGCGAGGAATTCGAGATGACGTCAAAGATGGAAAATAAGCCCCAGAGGCACCGGGAATCAAGTCTTGTGAGTAATCTTCAGGGGTTGCCCGCTTGACGCGCATCCGTATGCAGCTCGTGCGAAATATCACGACCTCTTTTCTGCTGACCTGCCTGGTGGTGCTTGCCATCCTGGCTATCGGTCAGGCGACCCAATTGTTGAGGCAAGTCGCTTCCGGGCAGTTGCCGTTATCGATTGTACTACAGTTGCTCGGCCTGGCAGTACCTACACTGTTGGTCATGGTATTGCCTCTGGCCTTTTTCTTCGCGGTTTATCTGGTGTTCAGCAATCTCTATCGTTCCAATGAGATGGTGGCCATTCGCAGTACCGGTACCGGGCTGTCGGGACTTCTGCCATCTGTTGCGGCGGTTGCGGCAGGTGTCTTTTGTCTGGAATTGTTATTGTCTCTTTCCTGGGCGCCCGGTGCGCAGCGTCAGTTACAATCCGACTCTGTGCGCCTGGCCAATGCCGCGGCCGAAGCTATGCTGCAGCCTGGCAGTTTCACGAATTTACCCGGCGGTCGGGTGATTTATGTGGGGCAGCCCGTGGGTAAAGACAGTCACCGCTTCCGCGAGATATTTTTGTCCATTGCCCAAGGTGATCAACTGGATTTGGCGACCGCGACTTACGGGGAGATCAAACCCCGTCAGGATGGCGCCCTGACGCTGGTGCTGGTGGATGGCCAACGTTATCTGGGACGGCCCGGGCAAAACGGGTTCAAAGTTCTTTCCTTCGCGCGCTATCGAGTGTTGCTGGGTAGCCCGGTCACCAGCGCTGCCCAGCCGGGCGGCATCAACTGGGGTAGCGTGTCTCTGTCTCAGCTTGGGCGTGACCTGCACGGCACCGAGATGCGCTTCGCCGTAACCGAACTGGAGTGGCGTCTGCTCTGGCCGCTCGCGCTGCCTCTATTGGCTTTGCTGGCTATCCCTCTGGCCTACAGCGAGCCCCGGGGGGGAGGGCGGGCGGCAGGCATGCTGGTAGGCATACTGTTTTTGCTGGCCATCAATAACATCGTTATTTATCTCAAAGAGCACATGATGAGTGGCAAGATGTCGGTTTTCCCCGGATTATTTTGGGTGCTCCTGCTGATTTTGGTGGTGGCCGCGTACACTTTTTTCAGGCGCAGTCGCGATCTGCCGATTTTACCCGCCTGGCCGGGGCGGCGCGCATTATGAAACGCGCAGATCGGTTGCTGTTTCGTGGCATGTTGCTCTATAGCAGCCTCGTGTTGGTTATGCTTCTGGCGTTGGTTTACATCGCCCAACTCGTCGCCAAATCCTCCGGACCGGGGCATGGAGTCTGGTCCATGACGCGGCTGCTTTCTTACGCCGCTCTGCAGTTGCCTGATGTGGCTTATGATGTGATTCCACTGGCGTTACTGCTCGGTGCGCTGGTCTGGGTGAGTATTCTGAGTGGACATTCTGAGGTAATCGCTTTACGCATGTCGGGGTGGTCGGTCTGGCGTTTGGAGCAGCCGCTCCTGCTGGTCGGGCTGTTCGGTGCTGGCCTTATGTTTGCCTTGGGAGAATGGGTGATACCGGTCACCGCACCCGCCGCCGAGACCATGTGGGCCAATACCGGTGAACCGGGGACCCACCTCCATAATATGGGGTCGCAAGGACTATGGTTGCGCTATGGTGCACAGATTATCCAGATTGGTGCGGTGGGCGATGACGGGAAGATTTTGCAGGATCTGCATATCGTGCGGATACGCCAGGGTATGGTGGGAGTAAGCGCCATCACAACGGCGAGTGAGGCGGCATTCAAAGAGGGGCATTGGAGCATGCACAATGTCCAGCTTTTCGAAATTACACCCGATCAGATACAGGTGACACGTGTTGCGGAGATGCCGTGGTCAGTGGCGCTGCATCCGGCCACTTTGCGTAGCTTTGCTCATCCGACACGAACCATGACGCTGCCTGCCCTGTGGCAAAGTTACCAGGCTTTGCAGAGCGGCGCGCTGAATATGAACCGCGTCGCCCTCGCTTTCTGGCGCAGGGTGAGTTATCCATGGGTGGGTCTGGTGATGATTTTGCTGGCGGTACCTTTTGTGACGCGCAATCCGCGTGGCGGTGGTCTGGCAGCGCGGATTATGGCGGGGTTGGTGTTGGGGTTGGGATTCCATTTCCTCACGGAGATGTCGGGATATATCAGTGTCTCCGGTGGAATACCCCCTTTAGCCGCCACTTTCTTACCTATTGCGCTCTTTGCAGCTATTGCCGGGCTTTTGCATCGTTTCAACTGAAGGTGGCATTTTGTGCTTCTTCGCTTAAAACAGGCTGCGTTGTAGTGATGCCGATGTATATTATAATGGTACGCTAGGCGTGGGCGATGGAGCGCGGTGCTGGATAGTTCCGCTATAGAATGGGGGATGCGATGATGAAATTGCCCTTGCTGGTTGAACAGTTGCGTGAATATCACCAGCGGCGTCGCAATATTGCCAAAGCAGTCCATCAAATGGCGCAGCTTTCGGTGGAGCTCGAACTGTTGCCCAGTGGAACTATGCTGCGGATGGAGAATCTTTCGCAGGAAATCGCCCATGATCAACTGCGCATTTCCTTTTTCGGTGAGTTCGCCCGTGGCAAATCAGAGTTGATTAACGCATTGTTTTTTTCTGACTTGGGCGCGCGTTTAATGCCCTCCGGACCTGGGCAGACGACCATGTGTCCTGTGGAAATTCGTCACTGTCATCTGGCCCCTTCTCTCCAGCTATTACCTATCCGCAGTTATACGCTCAGTGATTCTATGGAAAAGCTGAAGCGATCCAGGGATCTTTGGTCTGTTTCTCCGCTCAATTCGGAGGATCACAATGCCTGTACGGAGAGTATGGCTCAGCTTACAGAAACACTTTGTGTGACTTTGGAAGAGGCGCGCGGCTATGGCCTTTGCCCTCCATTGAAGGGAGCAGGCAATAGTGGGCGAATCAGTAATTGTCCCTCTTGTGGTGAGGGAAAAGTGCGTATTTCACGCTGGCGTTATGCGTTGCTGCAATGGGCGCACCCGGTGTTGGAAGCTGGGCTGGTGATTCTCGATACACCCGGTCTGAACTCCCTCGGCAGCGAGGCCGATCTGGGTCTGGAAGCCGCGCGCGAAGCCGATGCCCTGATTTTCGTGCTGAGTGCGGATACCGGGGTTACGCAAAGCGATCTGGAGATCTGGGAGCAACTTCTTGGCCGTCGCGCCTTACAGAACCAGTTGGTGGTACTCAACAAAGTGGACATGCTTTGGGATGATCTGCGCGACACCGATCAGGAAGCCGCGGCGATCCTCACTCAGCGGGAAATCACGGCGCAGCGACTGAATCTCAACTTGGATCAGGTGGTGGCGGCTTCGGCGCAGAAGGGCCTGTTGGGCCGTATCCGCAAGGATGAGGCGTTGTGCGCGCGAAGCGGTTTGGACCTTCTTGAAAAAGCCATCGGCGAAATTCTTATTCCGGGCAGGCGTAACGCCATGCTCGAAAATGCCCATCGCCTGCTCAACCGGGTGGTGCTTGATCAAAGAGTGTTGCTGGATGAGCAGATTCAGAATCTGGCCGGGGAAATCGAAAGTATGGAACGCCTGCAGGCGCAAACGGGCGAGCAGTTGCCGCGCCTTTTGGATCGTCAGCAAAAACTGGTGCGGACTTTTGCCAGGGATCGTGATGCCTTTGGGGTGAAGGAAAAAGAATTTATAGATTCAGCGAATACCTGGCTGCTACAAGCGCTGTCCCTGGAGCGGTTCGACCAGATTATCGAATCCGCACGCGCCGAATTGCTGGCGGCGTGGACGACGGTAGGTATTTACGATCGCTTTTCGCAGTTTTTTGTCGAAACACTGGTGCAATTTGATGCCGCGCTTGAACGTGCGAATCGGCTTTCGGCACTGATGCTTGATGCCTATCGCGTTCTGGAGCAGCAATATGGGTTGCCGAAGCTCGATACCATCCCCTACGCTATTTTGCCGCGTCGGGCCGAGTTGCTGGCCATGATGGAGCGCTACGAACGATTTGGTAAGCGTCTGGAAATCGCAGCGACCACGCAAGGTGCGGTCGTGCGTAAGGCTTTTCTATCGCTCGCTAATCAGGTGCAGGATTTTGTCGAGGAAACCCGCCGCGAATTGCAGGCATGGGTCAAGGAGTTGCTCGAAATGATGAACCGACAGATGGACTTG
The DNA here is from genome assembly GCF_023229925.1 of Acidithiobacillus sp. Taxonomy (NCBI): domain Bacteria; kingdom Pseudomonadati; phylum Pseudomonadota; class Acidithiobacillia; order Acidithiobacillales; family Acidithiobacillaceae; genus Acidithiobacillus; species Acidithiobacillus sp. The sequence goes on from NZ_JALNYM010000004.1 coordinate 91,902, forward strand.
TATGCGTCTCAGTCTATGGAAAAACTCGAAGCGCTGGGATCCATTGTTGAATCATCGGCAAACATTCAGCCACGCATTCGTGTATTGAGCGAGCACCGACAGAAGAAAACGAAACAACTTGAGACTCTGAATAATGCCTATGCCGGATTCGCAGACTTGTTTCAGATCGACACCGAGAACAATCTACCACAACAGTGCTCCATTATTCCTGGTCATAATCCGGCTGGCTAATAAAAATCGCCATTGTTCAGGCGAGGTGTTGGGTGCGCTTCTCGGTCAACCATCGGGATATCGCCGACCCCGATCAGACAGAAGCAGGCTGACCCGTCTGCCTGCCTCTGTAAAAATAGGTTCAGGAGGCATTCTCGTTACGCTGGCGAATCAATTCCTGGTCAAATGCATGGTCGATCTCCTGTGAGAGTTTGAGCACTTTGCGGAAGATGGTGGGGTCTGAATCGTCGGCCTGGCTGCGCAGACGCAGGCGGGCAAGGCCATCAAAGCTGTGCGCACGATCCACGGGAGCATTGGCCGCGTTACACTGATTGCCCAGATAGAGGGCGGTCAGCACCTCAGAGGTCAGCGCATCGTTGAGCTTGCCTTGCTGCGCCGCACTCAGCGCCGCATCCGGAGCCATGTCCTGCAGGAAAGGGTATCCCAAATGCTGGTCGAGAAATTCTATAAGTTCTTGATAGGTCATGGTGGACTCCAGGATTAAAGAAAATGAGTCATGCCGTCGTTGAAGTAAACATCTGCACTTCGGCGACACGTTGAAAATGAGCAACTATTCACAGGGGATATCGCTATCCCGTCGCGGGCTGACTGAAAAGATGGGGCCAGGGCCTGCAACAGGTCGGTGCCTTGCTTGCATAAGGTGTCCAGATAAGATTGAATCGTACAGAAGGTCGTAGCCCCGTCGAAAGTGCGGAGGCCACGAAAGACCTTTTGCTTGACCTTGGGCATACGCCTTGTGGTTCCTGAGCGAAAGAGTACACCTATCCACCGTCTAAACAAAATGTCTGCGCCCCCAAAATTGCTGCCCTGCGAGATTGCGCTTCCGCCCCCATAGGGACGAGCCATGTGGATCGCCCTTTTCCCCTTGAAATACCCATCGCTGCGAATCACTTCTCCCAGCTAATCCACAATCATCTCCTGCTTCGTCACCGCGCCACGTTTAGGCGAGCGAATAATCAGCAGCAGTGGAAAAACCACCAGCGTCATCACCAGCATCAGCCAGAAATCATCAATGTACGCGATCATCGTCGCCTGCCGGGTAATTTCCGCGTTGAGCAGGCTCTGGCCCAAAGCATCATGGGGATTATAGAGCCTGGCCACGGCCGGATTCTGAAAAGCCGGATTACGGTCATCAATGTGGGCGGTCAGCGCCGCGTGAGCAATTTGCGTGTTACGGGTCAGCAACGTCTCCACCAGAGAAATCCCGATACTGCTGCCGACATTACGCACCAGACTGTAAATCGCCGTGCCGTTAGCCCGCATTTCCGGGCTCAGGGTCGCAAAGGTGGCGGCACTCAAAGGCACAAAAACCAGACCAATCCCCAGCCCCTGCCAGACGCCCGGCCAAATCACATCACCCTCACTGATCACCAGACCATAGCTTTGCATTTGCCAGAGGGAAAAAGCCGTGATACCGAAACCGATGGCGAGCAGCAGCTGCAGATTGACCTTGCCTACCAGGCGCCCGACGAAAAGCATGGCGAACATGGTGCCTAGACCACTCGGTGCCGTTACCCAACCTGCTGCTGTTGCGGTGTAGCCCATCAGATCCTGCAGCATGGTGGGGATCAGCGCCCGCGATGCAAAGAGCACCAGTCCGACAATAAAGATGAAAAGCAGGCCGGTAACGTAGTTGCGGTCGAAAATCAGCCGGTAATCAAAGAAGGAACGGTCAAAGGGGGTGTGCCAGGTATGATAGATAAAATATAAGGCTGCGAACCCTGCAATATAGGCTTCTATCCAGATTTCCACCGAAGCGAACCAGCTCTGCTCTTGTCCGCGATCCAGCAACAACTGCAAGGCCCCGATGGCCAGACTCAGGCTGACGAATCCTGCCATGTCAAAGTGCATCCGCCGCAGCGCCGAATCCTTGGGGAAGGATTTCCAGATTCCCATAAACGCCATGATCCCCACCGGCACGTTCACAAAAAATACCCAACGCCAGTCCATCGTATCCGTCAGCCACCCGCCCAACGTCGGCCCGATGATGGGCCCAATCATTACCCCCATCCCCCACACGGCCATGGCGGAACCCTGCTTTTCCTGAGGGTTGATGTCGAGCAGGACGGTTTGCGAAAGCGGCACTAGCGCTGCTCCGAAGATACCCTGCAGCGCCCGCGCAACGACAATTTCCCCCAGCGAAGTAGAAATGCCGCACCACATGGAGGCCAGCGTGAACCCCAGTACCGAGGCCAGCAAGATGGTACGCTGACCAAAGCGGTCACAGAGCCAGCCGGTCAGTGGTGTGGCAATGGCCGTCGCTACAATATATGAGGTCAGCACCCAGCCGATTTGGTTCAGAGACGCAGACAGGCTGCCTTGCATATGCGGCAGGGCCACGTTGGCGATGGTGCTGTCCAGGGTCTGCATGATGGTAGCCAGCATGATGGACAGGGTAATGAGGGGTCGATTCAGCCCCTCTGTGCGGACTGCGGTGCTCTCCACGGTCATCGGGAGGATTCTTCGGTAAAGCGCTGCAAACGCTGCAGGATATTCGTTGCTTGTTGTAACGCAGTAGCATCCAGGCCATCCAGCATTTCGCGGCGGAAGTCGCCGGCGACACGCTTCACCTCCGCATACACGGTCTGCCCCGCGGGCGTCAGCAACACCCGTCGGATACGCCGGTCTTCCGGAGCGATCTCGCGGCGTACCAATCCAGCGCGCTGTAACCGGTCCACCATGGCTACCACCGTCGGCCCTTCCACCGAGAGACGATGCGCCAGTTCGGTCTGGGTGAGGGGGGGGTCCGCCCGCGCCAGAAAAGCGATACCCATCCAACTCGCCTGGCTCAGTCCGAGATCCTTCAGGCGACGATCCAGCGCGTGGCGCCAGGCCCGGGCGCTGTCATGCAGGGCCCGGGCAAACGCTTCCTGCAACAGCTCTTTGCTCATGATTCCCTCCGGTATTTTTAGCCGCCCAGATTATTAGGGTACTTATACTTAGTGCTCTATCTATTTACAAGAGAAGTCACGCACCCAAAAATAACCCCTGAAAACCCAGTCGACATGCCTAAGCCCACGACATCACCTTGACAGAAGCGCAGGGCTCCGCCATGGTGGCCTAAATTTACGAGGACCCTCATGCTGCATTTTCCGGATATCAACACCGTCGGGTTCCAGCTTGGCCCTGTCACCATTCACTGGTACGGTCTGCTGGAAATCATCAGCTTTGTTATCGCCACCGTCTGGCTCATCCGGCGCGGTCGCATGGCGCACTGGAACTGGCGCAAAGAGCAGGTCGTCGACCTGGAATTTTATGTGGCCGTCGGCGCCATACTGGGTGGCCGGGTGGGTTACGTGCTCTGGTACAACCTTCCCTATTATCTCGCCAATCCCGGGAAAATGCTGGCCATCTGGGATGGCGGTATGTCCTTTCACGGTGGCCTGTTGGGGGTTGTCATCGCCTGCTGGGTATTTGCACGGTTCCATCAGCAACATACCTTTCTGCCTACGCTGGATTTCATCGCGCCAGCCGTGCCCATCGGGTTGGGTTTGGGGCGACTGGCCAATTTTATCAACGACCAGCTTTTCGGCCGTGTCAGTCACCTGCCCTGGGCCATGGTCTTTCCCGCCGGTGGTCCGCAATCCAGGCAACCCTCGCAACTCTATGAGTTTCTGCTGGAGGGCGTTCTGCTCTTGCTGATTCTGGCCATCTACAGTCGCAAAGCGCGTCCTGCCGGTGCCGTTGGCGGTATGTTTGTCCTCTTTTATGGCATTTTCCGTTTCATCGCGGAATACGCGCGCCAGCCGGATATTCAGTTGGGCTTTGTCTTCGGTCACTACACCATGGGCCAGGTCCTATCCGTGCCCATGATTATTCTCGGCCCGCTGGTGATCTGGTGGGCCTATAAGGGCGGATTCTCCGAATCGCCCCAAACCACATTGGCAGCCGATCATTAACTGCTGCACGTTGCATCCGCATGACGCCCATGGCTGATGAGCTCAACCCACCACAGCAGGAAGCCGTAAAACACATCCACGGCCCCTTGCTGGTGCTGGCCGGGGCCGGATCGGGCAAGACCCGGGTCATCACCCGGAAAATCGTTCATCTTATCCGCGAGCAGCAGGTTGCCCCCAAACACATTTGCGCCGTGACCTTCACCAATAAGGCCGCACGCGAGATGAAAAGCCGCGTCGCTGAGGCTTTGCGGGGCCATAACAGCCGCGGCCTGATGGTCTCCACCTTCCATCATCTCGGCCTGCAAATCCTGCGCAAAGACATCGAGCGCCTGGGCTATCGCGGTAACTTCAGCGTCATTGACCCGGGCGACAGCTTGGGGATGGTCCGTAACCTGCTCCGCGAGGCCAACGGCCCCAGCGATCTCGCCGAAGCCATCCAGGCCCGTATCTCCCGTTTCAAGAATGACGGTTTCTTCCCCGAGGAAGCGCATGCGGATGACCGCTTCGGTCAGGAGGCCGCCAATATCTATACGTCATATCAGCGCTCTCTCAGTGCCTGCAACGCCGTGGATCTGGATGATCTCATCCTCCTGCCCACCCGCCTGCTGCAAGACCACGCAGAGGCCCGCCACGCCTGGCAGGATCGTATCCGCTACCTGCTGGTGGATGAATATCAGGACAGCAACGGCGCACAGTACCGCCTGGTGCAGAGTCTGCTGGGCACCCGTCACAACCTGACGGCGGTGGGTGACGACGACCAGAGCATCTACTCCTGGCGGGGTGCGGCCGCCGACAACCTGCATCGGCTGGCGCAGGATTTCCCCAACCTCAAAGTCGTTAAACTGGAGCAGAACTACCGTTCCACCGGTCGCATTCTCCAGGCCGCCAATGCGGTCATTGCGCAAAATCCCCACCTCTTTGAAAAGCGCTTGTGGAGCACGCTGGGCGATGGCCACGGTATCCGCGCCCTGCGCTGCGCCAACGAGGCCGACGAGGCGGAGCAAGTGGTCAATGCCATTCTCCGCGACCGCTTTCAGCGGCAGGGTGAATACCGCGATTACGCCATTCTGTACCGCAGCAACCATCAGGCCCGCCCCTTTGAAGCGGCCCTGCGCAATGCCCGGATTCCATACCAGATATCCGGCGGGCTCTCCTTCTTTGAACGCAGTGAAATCAAGGATTTTTTGTCCTACCTGCGGCTACTGGTCAACTCCGACGATGATCCCGCTTTCCTGCGTGCGGTCAACACGCCACGTCGGGGCATCGGCAGCGGCACCCTGGAACGCCTGGGCGCCTTCGCCAAGGAGCGAAATCTCTCGCTGTTCGCCGCGCTTTGGGAAGACGCGCTGGAGTTGCCTGAAAAGGCGCGCACCGCTCTGCGTAGCTTCGCTGGCTGGGTGAATCTCAAGGCTGGTGAGGTGGACAAAGCCGAACTGATCCCAGCCCTGCAGCGCCTACCCGAGGAAATCGGCTATCTGCAGTATCTACAGAGTGAAGGTGACGAAAAAGAGGCGGGGCGCCGCTGGGAGAATATTCAGGAACTCCTCAACTGGATGCAGCGCCTGCAGGAACAGGACGAAGGCCCGCAAACCCTCGCGGAGATTCTCAACCGCCTGATGCTCTTCAACGTGCTGGAGCGCGAAGAGGACGACGAACGCGATGTGCTGCGCCTGTCCACCCTGCACGCCGCTAAAGGGCTGGAATTCCCGCAGGTGTTTCTGGTTGGTGCCGAGGAAGAACTGCTACCCCACCGCAACAGCGAAACCTCGGAGCAGATTGAAGAAGAACGTCGCCTCTTCTATGTGGGCATGACCCGCGCCCGCTTCCGCCTGACCCTGAGTCTCTGTCGTAAGCGTCGCCGCTACGGCCAAGAGGTCCATCCAGAACCCTCCCGCTTCCTCCGGGAGATCCCTAAAGAGCACCTGGACTGGCAGGGCGACCAGAATCCGGAAGAAGAAATGGACCCCACTGCCGCTTTCGCCCGCCTCCGGGAGATGCTCGGCAAAACCTGATAAGTGCGTTCGCCACGCATAAAATCAGAGAGGCGATCCGGTTGTGTGGATCGCCTCTTCTGCTCGGCATCCCACTCGGACTGCGGGATGCGCTTACCTGCCTTTACTGAGCGACGTTACCCATCGCTTTGACGCGGGCCGAGAGCCGGCTTTTGGTGCGGGCCGCCATGTTGCGGTGTGCCACACCCTTGCCAACCGTCTTGTCGATGACCGACTCCGCAGCGCGGAGCGCGCTGCGGGCCTGCTCCTGGTCACCAAGGTGTACGGCCTTCAGCACACCCTTTACATAGGTGCGCAAGCGCGAGCGCAGACTGGCATTGTGCAAGCGCCGCTTTTCATTTTGTAATACGCGCTTGCGCGCCTGAGCTGTATTGGCCAACTTTGTACTCTCCATATCTACAATCCCGCGTTTGCGGGAAATGAAGTCGCGTATTCTGGCGCCATCGCCCAACCCTGTCAATATCAATGGATTGCAAAAACCATCGGGCACTACGAAAATGGGGACCCCTGGCCCGTTTTACCCTTGCATCACATGGACATGCTCTGGTACCACCTGCACCCACAGCTCGGTGCCTGGCGCCAGAGACCTGCCTTCGCACTGCAAGCGCGGTAACAGCATATCCAAAGATAAAGCCCCTTCCATTCTGACACGCAAGGCAACACCCTCCTCCCGGAGGCTCAAGACCCGCAGTTTCAGGGCATTCGGCGCTGAGCCGTCCGGGGTATGGTCCGGCACGATATCCTCGGAACGAATGGCCACGGTTACCGCCATCCCCGGACGCATGCCGTGCTGCAAGCCGGTACGCAGGCGCCAGTCGGCTTTTGCTCCTGCCACCACCATTCCGGCTCTCTCTATTTCCTCAATACGCCCCGCCAGGAAATTACGAAACCCCAGCAAACGCGCCACTCCCGTAGTGGCGGGTCGCGCAAACACCGCACGGGGAGACCCTTCTTGCGCAACACGTCCATCCAGCAGCACCGCCATGTGATCTGCGCGCATCGCCAAGTGCGGATCATGACTCACCGCCAGCACCGGCACCCCAAATTCGTGGACCTCACGGATGAGTTCGTCCAGAATTTCGTCGCGGGTGGCCATGTCCAGCGCCGAGGTAGGCTCGTCCAGCAGCAGCAGCTTAGGACGCCGGGCCAGAGCGCGGGCGAGCGCCACCCGCTGACGTTGCCCGCCGGAGAGGGCCGCCGGATAACGCTCTGCCAGATCGACAAGCCCCACGCGCGTTAGCAAATCCATAGCCTGCGCGCGGCGGCCTGCGCCCCTGGGCAGCGGAAAGGCGACGTTTTCCCAAGCCCGCAGGTGCGGAAAAAGCGCATAACCCTGAGGCAAATAACCGATAGGGCGCTGCTCGGCAGCAAGGTCGCCGAAAGGATGCCCACGCGCCGGAATCAAGCCAGCGATGGCCTTGAGCAGCATCGTCTTGCCCTCTCCGGAATGACCGAGCAGGACGGTGAAATCCCGCACTCCCATCTGAATATCCAGCGTGACCGGCTTTTCCAACAGATAGCGAATTTCCATAAATTTCAGTGCAATGCCATCAGAATATCCCCTGTCGGCGCGAACGCAGCCCCAGCCACAAAGGTAAGGGCACCGCGACGAGAAAGAATACCCAGAGCAGGGGGTAAACCGCACTCAGCCCGATATCCTGCAGGTTAACCCAAAGTTTGACCGGAATACCCTGCGGGAAATACGCCACGATGAGCACAATGCCGAACTCCCCCATGGCGCGCACCCAGGCCAGCGCCACTCCGGCAGTCAGCCCCAGGCGCGCCAGAGGCAGTGTCACCCGCCAGAAGGTCTGCCAGCGGTTGCGTCCCAGGGTGCGACTAATCTGCTCCAACTCTTCAGGCACGCCCTCGAAGGCCGCTCGCGCTGCCAGCACATAGTAGGGCATGGCCCCGTAGATCTGTGCCAGCACAAAGGCTGGTGCGGTATTCGTCAGATAGAACCCCGCCTGACCGAACAAGCCGCCCACCGGTGAATAGGGTCCGTAGAGAGCGCTCAGCAAAATACCCATGGCCAGGGGCGGCGTCAGCAGCGGTAGCAACAGCAGCGCGTCCACCAGCCATTTGCCGCGGTAATGATAATGCGCCAGCCACCAGGCGAGTGGCGTGCCCGCCAGCACCACCAGCATGAGCGCCAGACCGCTATAACACAGAGAAACCCGAATGGCGCCGAGATCACCTGGAGCGAACTGGAAATCATGCCAGTCTGTCGCAAAGACCAGTGCCGCAAAGGGCGCTATCAGAAATACCAGCACAGCGGCCGCCATGAGCGTCGCCAGCCCGCGTGCGGGTGGCTGGCGTGGCGCGACAATCGCCAAGGTCGCCGCGTCACTCAAATGGCGTTTCCATCTGGTCTACCCTAGGCGAGTTAACAAATACCCGGACCAGACACCACGCCATAAACAGCACGTTCCGCAGCATGGTCGCATCGTTATTCTCCATTGGATATCCCCAGAACCGATTTATATCGGTGACTACGACAAGGGTCAAGCGGCCCAGGGGGCCATGCAGGCATGATATCCTTCGGGACATTTTTATGCTAAACTTTCAATCTAGACAGCGAGGGCAGGAGCGTTGGCTTGAGGCTTCTGAACGAGCCATAGATAGTATAGAGCGTACAGATCATGCATTGGACCATTCTTATCAAATCCCATCCGGACGCTGGCGGCAATTCCGTTCTCCAAGGCCTGCGTATGGCGGCGGCCGCCCTCGCCGATGACATTGATGTCAGTATATTTCTTGCCGAAGAAGCCGCATCACTAGCGTTACACTCGGAAAATCTGGGAGGGAGGCAGCGTGTCCACCACGACCTCATCGCAGAGGTTCAAGAGTTGGGTGCCGAAATTCATGTGATTGGTCTCGAGTGGCTGCATCTAGCCAAAAATCGGACCTTGATTCCCGGTATTAAAGTAGCGAGCATGAAAACCCTGGTTCGCCAGATGAAGCGTTCTGATCAGGTCGTCACGCTTTAAAATATGACCGCCATCTACGCCATGGGCGACCTGCAAGGTTGCTATGCGCCCTTTAGTTCTCTATTGGAGCAAATTGGTTTCGCGCCGCAAACAGATCGGCTTTGGCTGGCGGGCGACCTCGTTAACCGGGGGCCGGACAGTCACGCTGTCATTAACCGGCTTTACACCTGGCGCGACCGAGTGCAGATCGTCCTCGGCAATCATGATCTGTACGCGCTCGCCCGCTGGGCGGGCGTCATCCCTGCAAAAAAAAATGACACGCTCGCCCCTTTGTTAGTCGATCCCCGGGCAGACGAATGGATGGACTGGTTGCGCAGTAGCCCGTTGCTGCATACGGATTCGCAACTGGGCTGGAGCATGGTCCACGCTGCCATCCATCCTGACTGGGATATGGCAACAGCGCGCGGACATGCTGATGCCGTCGAGGATGCGCTGCACGATCGTCGCTGGCGACGTTTTATGAAATCCCTCTGGGTAGCCCCGGCACCCAACCGCTGGCAAGATTGCCGCAACGAAGAGGACGCGCAGCGCTTCCGGGTTGCGGTGTTCACCCGCGCCCGCTATGTGACCGCCAAGGGCGTTTTTAGCTGGTCTAACACGCCGCCCAAGGACACTGCCCACGAGTTTGCACCCTGGCACCAGCGGTTTTTTGAAAGGCAGACCTCTGGCGCCATCATCTGCGGCCACTGGGCCACCCAGGGTTTGCTGGTGCAACCGCGTATGCTCGCACTGGACAGCGGCTGTGTCTGGGGCCGCCAACTCAGTGCCGCGCGCCTTGATGGTGCAGAACCCGTGATTTATCAGATATCCTGCCCGATGTTTGCGCAACCGAGTAACGGCTAAAAAAGCAGCATACATCGACCACGCAGGGTCAGAATTTTCACCTATACTGTGGGCACTCCCTACTTCCCTACTGCGCAGCCTGTGAATAAAGAAGCCCCTACCAGGAGATTCCACCATGCCAGATGCCCCCCTCGTTCCCGGCCAACCCAGCTATCGCAGTGCGATTGTCGGTGGCTGGCAACTATTGCGACAGCAGTTCAAGTCCCTCGCCGGAGCCCTCATTATTTTTATGATCCTCCTCATGGTCGGATTCATTGCCGGTGACCTTCTCGATGTTGTCAGCCCAGGCCATGCCGATCTGTGGCACCTCCCCATGTATCTTTGGATGTATGTCGTCAGTATGGGCTACTACCACCTGCTCGCCAAGGTCATTGCCGGGCAGGACTGGGCCATGGGGGACTTGTTGTGGGGGATTGGACGGGCCCAGGCCTGGGCCCTGTCCCTGCTACCCGCGGCACTTGTCTCGATACTTATGGCATTTTCCGGGCTGTCAGTGACGCCTGGGCATCCCCTGCCACCGGACACCCTTACCCGACCTGACTTCTGGATTGGAATGCTGGTGTCTACCCTGATCGGCACTTTTTTCGGATATGTGTTTATGCTCTATGCCGCTTATGGTGCGACACCCAAATCGGCACTAAAAAGTGCGCTACCTATTTTTGGTAGCCGTCTGATTTGGCTCATTTTTCCCTTCGTAATTACGCTGATCATGGTGCTCGTGCTGGTAGTCGCCGCTATCCCTGTCGGGCTCTTCCTTGGCCTCATCGGGGTTTTGCTGAAATTGCTGGCGATGCCGCTCGTTGCGAAGTTCGTAGTAGGGGTAGTATTTTCAGTCATTCTCGTTGTACTGATAATGGCGATGCTGATCTGGGTTTATGGCAGCCTGATCATTGCCAGCGGCGCACTCGCCCAGCCAGAGGAGCAAGAAGGACGGCTGATCACCTGATTAGGTCCAGACAGCCTTTGCCGTTATCCTGAGTCACCATGCCAATCGCCAGCACACAGCAGCCATTAAAAATACTCCGCCACACCTTCGGCTATGATGCGTTCCGGGCGCCGCAGGAAGAGGTGATCCAGACCCTTATGGGGGCCAGAGATGCGCTGGTGCTCATGCCTACGGGGGGCGGCAAGTCCTTGTGCTATCAGATTCCCGCCATCGCCCTAGCAGGAACAGGGGTGGTGGTTTCGCCGCTGATCGCCCTCATGGAAGATCAGGTCAACGCCTTGCGCCAAGCCGGGGTCGCTGCCGCTGCCCTGAACTCCAGCGCCAGTCCCGCGGAAGTGCGCGCCACTGAGGACGCGTTATTGCAAGGCACCATTGATCTGCTTTACATCGCCCCGGAACGATTGCTCCAGGAACGTACCATCAACCTGCTGCAACGGGCCACTATCAACCTCTTCGCCATTGACGAAGCCCACTGCGTATCCCAATGGGGCCACGACTTTCGTCCAGAATACCTGCAACTGCGGGTGCTGCATGAGCGTTTTCCCCAGGTGCCACGCATCGCCCTGACAGCCACTGCCGACCCGAGAACCCGCGCAGAAATCATCGAACGACTGGCGCTGCAGAAGGCCGCTGTTTTTACCCGATCTTTCGATCGTCCTAATATCCGCTACCACATCCATAGCGGCAGCCAGGGCGCCCGCAACGCCTTGCTGCGCTTCATCCACGATCGCCACGCTGGCGAGGCAGGCATCGTTTACTGCCTGTCCCGCAAGCGCGTGGAAGAAATTGCCGCATGGCTGCAAGGCGAGGGACTCGATGCCTTGCCTTACCATGCCGGCCTGAGCGGCGACGAACGGCGCCGCAATCAGCAGCGCTTTCAGCGCGATGAAGGAGTGATCATCGTCGCCACCATTGCTTTTGGTATGGGCATCGACAAGCCCAATGTCCGGTTCGTCGGCCATCTGAATCTGCCCAAGAGCATTGAAGCCTATTATCAGGAAACCGGCCGTGCCGGGCGCGATGGCCTGCTCGCCGAGGCATGGATGCACTATGGCCTGCAGGATGTGGTGCAGCTACGGCAGATGATTCAGCAATCGGAAGCCGACCTGCCGCGTAAGCAGATGGAAGGGCAGAAACTGGACGCCATGCTTGCCCTTTGCGAAACCACGGATTGCCGTCGCCAGACCCTGCTCGGCTACTTTGGCGAAATTCTCGCCCAGCCTTGTGGCCACTGTGACAACTGCCTGCAGCCCCCAGCCACCTGGGATGCCACCGTCGCTGCCCAAAAGGCCCTCTCTGCCGTCCACCGGACTGGCCAGCGCTTCGGGGTGCAGTATCTGGTCGACGTACTTCTGGCCCGCGAAGAACCGCGCATCCAACAATGGGGCCATGAGCAATTGAGCGTCTACGGCATTGGCAAGGAACTCTCCGCCAATGCCTGGCGCGCCCTTTTTCGCCATCTTTTATTGCGTGGGCTGGTGGAGGTCGATGCTCAAGGGCACGGTGGCCTGCGCCTCAGCCCGAGCAGTCGTCCGCTTCTGCGCGGCGAGGAAAAACTCACCCTACGCCAGCAGGAAAGCACGACACCGAAGCAGCGCGACAAGCGCCCGGAGATCGCGCTCCAGGACGCTGGCCTCTGGGAAGCCCTGCGCCAGCACCGCCGCGAACTCGCCCTGGCACAGGGCGTGCCTCCCTACGTGATTTTCCACGACGCCACCCTTATGGAAATGCTGCAACGTCGCCCGCGCGACCTGCGGGCGCTGGCCACCGTCCCCGGTATCGGCGAACGCAAACTGGAGGCTTACGGGGAGTCGTTCCTGAAGATACTGCATGATGATCCGCGTCCATAAAGCTTTCCTACAAAGTCGGTACGTGGACGCGGGCTTGCCCTGCTGCCCGGCAGGCGTCATTATAGAGCGGTGATCCAGGATAGCCCTATGAACCCACAAAGCTTTGCCGTCACCGTCGAAAATACGCTCAATGATCTGCTCAACCGGATAGAGACCAGTGCTCCAGAAGTGGAAAGCGATCTCGTGGACAACGTGCTTACCTTGCTTTTGCCCGATGACAGTCAGATCATCCTCAACCGTCAGGAAGCGGTGCAACAGATTTGGCTGGCCTGCAGCGATGGTCCGGCACGATTTTCACCGCAAGACGGCGCATGGCGGGATAGCCAGAGTGGGGAATCTCTGGAACATGCCATCGGTCGGCTGCTGAGTCTGCGTCTCGACCATCCCGTGTCACTGGATTGACGGCGTGGCTTACTGGTTAATGAAGACCGAGCCGGACGCCTTCTCATTGCAGGACTTGCAGCAGCGCGGACAGGAACCCTGGGACGGTATCCGTAATTATCAGGCCCGCAACTTCCTGCGCAGCATGCAGATAGGCGACGGAGTCTTCATTTATCACTCGCGCGTACCCGTCCCCGGCATCGTCGGGACCGCCGAAGTAGCCAGCACCGCGCATCCAGACCCCACCCAGTTCGACCCGCAGAGCAAATATTACGACCCTGCATCGCGTCTTGATCAACCCCGCTGGGACCTGGTCGATGTGGCTTATCGTCAGACTTTTGCGCACAATATTGCCTTGGATAGCCTGCGCGCCATGCCAGAATTTTCTGACAGCCTGCTGGTTCGCAAAGGGAATCGCCTGTCCATCCTACCCATTACCGCAGGCCAGTGGAATCACATCCTGCATTGGGTCGGATCAACTGACGCATGACTGAAAATACGACCTAGCCGGCGCTCCGCCACCACGGCTCCTCGGCATCAAAGGCCAGCACTGAAACGATCATCCCTGCACCCTGCGCGATTATTAGGCGCCTGCGCTCGTCCTGCCAGACCAATCCTGCTGCGACGACTGCGCGAACACCGCGAAGAGGTGCTTCGACTTCTTTCGGACCCGGACGTGCTATTCACCAATAACTTGCGGAACAAGCTGTGCGGACGCCCAAGGTGGGGTGGCGATACCCCTTGTGAATAGTTACACTTTGCGAGACACCGACAGGAGTATCGAAAAAATTTCCTCCAAATCTGCACCCAACTTGCCGTGGCGGCCTATTTCTGATCGATTCCGAGGCTTCCTGGCCAGCGCATCTGAACGATTTCTGTCCCAGCCCGGACAGCGTATGCTGCGGTGGAGTAACGCTTTTTTTGTGGCGTTGGCCGCAACGTTTGTCGGGCTTGCCTTTTGGCAAGCCGCCGTGCTGGTGCAGGTCATACAGGCGGGCTTTTCCACCCATCCCAACATTGTTCTGCTCACCAATCCACAAGGGCAGGTGATTTCCTCCTTGAAAGATGGTCATTGGGCATCGCCGGGGTCCCATTTGTCTGTGGGCGTCGGCATGCTAGGCATACCCGTTCCCGGATATCTCGGGACTCTGCATATGCAATGGACCTCATCGTCGGTACGCCAGGCATTCTGGCGGGCGGAACGGGGAAGGCTGCCCATTTTATTGTTCGTCTTGTTGTTGATTGGCGGGGTCGGCTGGTTTACCCAAAATCTGCTTCGCCAATTGATACGCCTGCGCCAATATCAGGCCGTCACCTTGCTGGTTCAGCGGGATCTCCTGAGCCAGGATAACCTTCAGGCCATGTACCAACGGTTGGTGGATAATGTGGTAGTGCAGACGGAGGCAATTGGGGCCTACGTCATTACCAGAGCATTGGAAGGCGCGTTTTTGACCATACAGGCGATGGCAGATACGGACGACGATCCGTTGTCCGATAGAGTCGTACCTTTACGATATCCAGTGCAAGGAATATGCCCCACTATAGTGGCTGGTGAGGTGTTCCGTACGGGGCTTCAGCAAGGCCCGCTGAATCCAAGTTCATCGGCCCTGACGCAAGATGTCAACGATGACCGTAGTGTGTTTGACCGGGTCCGCAGTGTTATGGCCATTCCGGTGTTTGTGGGTGGAGGGGAAATCCCATTTGCTGTGCTGGTGATCGAGAGCGAAGAAATTCAGCACTTCACGCGGTCACTACAGGAAACATTGAAACAGCTAGCTACCAGCTTGGGGTTGGGGCTGAGCCGATATTATGAACAGCGCGAGTTGGAACAGGCAAAAGCAGAAATCGAAAACCTGGCACGCCATGATATGCTGACGCATTTGCCAAACCGCCGGTTTCTGGAAGAACAACTGGAGCAAGCCATGACCCGTGCAGAGCGGCACGGCAAGCTGCTGGCGGTATGCATGCTGGATCTGGACGGCTTTAAACCGGTGAACGACGCCTATGGCCACGAAGCGGGTGACGAAGTGCTCGTGACCCTGGGGAAGCGATTGCCGGAGGCATTGCGTAAATCGGACTTTGTGGCTCGCCTGGGAGGTGATGAGTTTGTGCTTCTAGTGGAAGACCTCTCTGGGCCGAATGATCTCACCCCGATCCTCGCCAAGGTAGAAGAAGCCATGAATACCCCTATCCCACTGAACAATGGTGAGATCGTCCAGATCAGTGGGAGTATGGGGATCGCCCTGTATCCCTTCGGGAAAGAAGAAACGGGTGACCAACTGCTGCGCAGCGCCGACCATGCCCTCTATGAGAGCAAGTCCCATAAGGCGGATAGAGCGTATTTTTGGGTGATCCAGGGAGACTGAAGTTTCACCGAATTTCGCATTATTCCGGCAGAGGATGCTGTGTCAACGCTTGTTTTCGAGCTGCAAACTCAAATATGTAGTCAGCTAGACACGGTGCGATGATCGTGTTGTGCGTCGAACAACGAATGATCGCCGCCAAACATCATAGCTATTCCTACCGTGAGCATAGCTGGCAAAAGTACGCCATAACTTCCGGTCATTTCGGTGATCATAACGATGGTAGACAAGGGAGCATTCGCCGCTACGGAAAAGACCGCCATCATTCCGACCACCACGAACATGGCAATGGGTATATTAAGGTCGGGGGAAACGGTCTTTGCAAGATGCCAAAATAGAGCGCCTGAAAGACCACCGATGACTACCGTCGGACTAAAGGCACCGCCGGATGCGCCAGAGCCGGCAATCAGTGACATGGCCAGAATGACGCACACTATACCAAGGGCTAGCTCGGTCAACCCCGGAGAGATTTTGTGGTCCATGATCAATTGCAACCATCCATAGCCGTTTCCTATGGCATAAGATGATAACAGGCCAACGCAGCCAGCCAAGACGCCACCTATCATGGCGCGGAGATAGATCGGCCGCTTCATCTTCTTGCATAAAGCCGAGATATAATAAAACACCCACAGCAAAAAACGGGCAATCAGACCGGCAAAAACACCAAAAATGGAAAACCACAGAAGATATTTCAACTCGAAGTTGTGCACCGGTAGAAGGCCGATATGGAACAAGGGCGAAAATCCCTCCTTGGTGGCCACCACTAGGTAAGCCGCCGCCGAGGCGGCAAAAGCAGGGATGATCGTTTCGATATCGAAATCGTGCTTGAAAAATATTTCACTGCTGGCGATGGCGCCCGCCAAAGGGGCCTTGAACATGGCCCCCAGTCCTGCGCCAACCCCTATGGCCAAGGCCTCGCGCACTTCGTGCGGCTTTTGCTTGAGCAGTTTGGCGATAGACACACCGACGCTCCCCCCCACCATACTCATCGCACCCTCGCGGCCGGAAGGTCCGCCGGAACCCAGCACCATCGCCGAGGTAAAAAGCGTGGTGAAAGACTCCCCCAGGGTGAGCGATTCCGGATTTTCATGGTAGGCGCGAATCGCCTTATTGGCGCCCAGGCTGCTGGGGTTTTTAAGAACGAGATGGGATAGTACCCCAGAAATGAACCCAGCCGCTCCCTCAACGATGGGTATCATGAACGGGTAGCCCGGAGTGGGTGTATAAGACGTCTGAACTCCGCCACCGAAACCGGATGAACGCGGCGGGATGAAATGGGAGAGGGTCCCCAAGGAGAACTGGGTAAAAAAATCCATTATCTCGATGAACACCAGAGACAACGTCCCGGTAATAAGCCCGATGATAATGGGAGTAATAAAATAGCGCGCCTTGTTTTTGCCTTTTGCCGGTGGCGACAGTATATCTCTCCAACTGTGATTGATTATGTTCTCATCAATAGCCCCGGTGGAATTCGCGACTAATTTTTCGTTTCCCATTGATTATTCCGTCTGATATTGGTTAATCCATAGCCTGCCCGGTGATCTTTTTGGTTTTACCAAACCGTCTGTCATTAGCCAAGGATGACACCCGCTTGCTCGATGACGTTTACCGAGACGGAAAGGTCGGTACAAAGGTGTAGATCAACGGCGGCGCCTTTGAGTGCCCACGTATTCCGGCCGTTCATATTCCGGGATATGTTGTATATTTATTATCCTATGACTTCGTATGAAGAGTTTCTGCGGTCGTCTCCCTCATGTGCTCAAGCGGCTGGGTCGCAGCGTCTGCGACTTCTGATGAGGGTAGTTGCTTTTCTTCCTTCATGGCCTGCCGAAAACTTTTTATGGCAGAGCCTAAATCTGCTCCTGTATTTTTGATTTTGGATGTCCCAAAAAGCGCCATAACAATTAATAACAAAATAATCAAATGCGGAAGACTGAATATATCCATGATCATATCCTCACTGGTTGATCCATATCTCATCCCGATTTATCCGGCCTGTACCTGAAGGAAGTAGCCCCTCCCGTAACAGGACAACCCATGCGTAAGGCCAGATTAAATAGCGGTCCTTTCATGAGACGCGCTTAAGCTAGCGCCCGTTATACACACTGATCTATAATCAAGCCCAAAATAAATCATTCACCGACGCGAACGCTTGATTGATGGCCGTTCTAAAAATTAAGCATATGGTGCACTGGATTTCATATTTAACGATATTTTATATGCTGGTGGTCCGGTCAAACGTCAGTTGGTGCATCGGCGGGAGCGGGTGCGTAAGACGGAACGAACTCCAGAAGAAAAATAAAAAGGATCCGGATGATATGATCAGAAAAGTTGTACGTAAATAATTCAATATCAAATCGCATAATTTTTTCAGCAAAGTCCGAGTATACTAATGTTGCAGAGGCTGGGCAAGGATTCCAACGCGCTATTATTGAGGTAGAGGGATTTGTGGTATGGCGAAGCCGCGGCTGTTTCACCGCAAACGCGGCGTAGCCGGATGACAGGAATGCGTTCATTGAACCACCGTGTATGGTCCCATATGCACGGTGGTGTGGGATGGGTAAGATGGTGAGGTTTTCCCCTGTTCCGATGAGATTTGGATGCCCGATTTCACAACGTGTTATCATGCTCTCGACGCGCTACTCACCCGTGTTCGCCATTGCGAACGTTGTGCCGAGCACCTGCCGTTTGGTGCGCGTCCGGTGCTGCAGATGGATTCGCGCGCGCATATTTTGATTGCTGCGCAAGCACCGGGCAGGAGGGTGCATGAAACAGGTATTCCCTTTAACGATGCCAGCGGTGATAGGCTTCGTGCGTGGCTGGGTATCTCCCGGGAGATATTCTACGACGCCCGACAGGTGGCGATCGTGCCCATGGGTTTCTGCTACCCGGGCACTGGAACGTCTGGAGACTTGCCGCCGCGATCAGAGTGCGCTCGTGCCTGGCATGGGGAATTAATGCCGCATTTGCGGCATCTGCAGCTCACCCTGGTCATCGGCCAATATGCTCGGGCTTATCACCTTCCAGCCGAAAGCGGGACACTGACGCAGGTGGTTCATGCATGGCGGAAAGGCTGGCCCTACCTGATCCCGCTGCCGCATCCCAGCCCGCGTAATAATCTGTGGCTAAAGCGCAATCCGTGGTTCGAGGAAGAACTTATCCCGGTGCTTCAGGCGCGCGTAGCCGAGGTGCTTGGGCATGACCGTTAACATGGCATTCAGGAGTGCGTTATCCTCGGATGTGCATGGCAGCCATGCGGCCGCGCCCCAGTGATCGCTACGTTCCGCAAAACGTCTTGAACGGCCCGAAACTCTCGGGGGCGGGCTGAGTATAGCTCTCCAGCCCCGGACGCTCCGTGAAGGGCTGTTCCAGCACGGCGAGCAGCGCTTTAAACAGGCTGAGGTCCTGGTCCTGTGTGGCGGCGGCCAAGGCTTCCTCGACTTTGTGGTTGCGGGGTATGTAGAGCGGATTGACCTGATCCATAGCTGCGGCGCGCGCCTCCGCGGTGGTGCTTTCGCGCGCCAGCCGGGCCTGCCATTGCGCTAACCAGAGATCAAACGGCGCCGGCTTGGCAAAGTGGGCGCGGACCTGCGCCGGATCACCGCGCACTGCCGCTGATAAACCGCGGAAGACCTGTGTGTAGTCGGCATTCTGGCCTTCCATGGCGGACAAAAGAGCTTGCGCCAGCGCGAGATCGCCGTCCTCTGCCGTGGTCAGGCCCATCTTGGCGCGCATGCCATCGAGCCAGTGGCGGGTGTAGAGCGTAGGAAACTCGTTGATCTGCTCGGTCAGTAAGCGCACGGCTGCATCGGCGTCGGGGTGAACCAGATCAATCAGCGTTTCGGCGAAGCGCGTGAGGTTCCATTGTGCGATCAACGGCTGGTGGGCATAGGCATAACGGCCCTGCGCGTCGATGGAGCTGAAAACCGTCTCCGGATCATAGGCATCCATGAAGGCGCAGGGGCCATAGTCGATGGTTTCGCCGGCGATGCTCATGTTGTCCGTATTCATCACACCGTGAATGAAACCGACCAGCATCCAGCGTGCGATCAGTGCGGCCTGTGCGGCGGACGCTGCCGCAAACAGCTCCAGGTAGGGATTGTCCGCACTTTTCAGAGCGGGGTAGTGGCGGGCAATGGTGTAATCAGCCAGTTGTTTGACCCTGGCATTTTCGTTGCGTGCAGCAAAGAACTGAAAGGTGCCGACGCGAATATGGCTGGCGGCGATGCGGGTGAGGATGGCGCCGGGGAGCGATGTTTCCCGACGGACGGTTTCCCCTGTCGTGACGGCGGCCAGGGCGCGGGTCGTGGGGATGCCCAGCGCATGCATGGCTTCACCGATGACATATTCGCGCAGCACCGGCCCCAGTGCCGCCTTGCCATCGCCGCCCCGCGAAAAGGGCGTGCGACCAGAGCCTTTCAGTTGTATATCCCGGCGCCGACCATGGCGATCGATCAGCTCGCCGAGCAGGAGGGCGCGGCCATCGCCCAGTTGCGGAGAGAAATGGCCGAATTGATGGCCAGCATAGGCCTGGGCCAGAGGCTGCGCGCCTTCCGGGACCTGATTTCCTGAAAAAATGGCGGCACCCAGATCGCGGTCTAGCACAGCACTGTCGAGCCCCAGCTCCTCCGCCAGTGCCTGGTTCAACAGCAGCAGTCGGGGTGCTGGTGCCGTGGCCGCCTGCCAGGGAGCGTAAAACCCCTCTAACTCGCGCGCATAAGTATTGTCAAATGTGATGATGTCTTATCCGTCCGTCAGTCTTGATGCACCGGCTCCGGTATGGCCAGTTTTACCTCGCCATTTTCCAGCCGCGCTGTAATCCGTGTGCCTTTAGGTAGCTCGCCGAAAAGGATATGCTCCGCCAGCGGCTTCTTCAGGTGCTCCTGAATAATCCGCGTCATCGGCCGTGCGCCCATCTGCGGGTCGTAGCCCTTGTCCGCCAGCCATTGCCGTAGTTCAGCGCTGATTTCCAGGCTATAGCCCTTTTGCAGCAACTGCTCGTCCAGCTCCATGACGAACTTGTCCACCACGTGCAGCACCGTCTCCTTGGAAAGTGGTGTGAAGGGTACGACGGCATCCAGGCGATTGCGGAACTCTGGCGCGAAGACCCGGCGGATGGTCTCCATTTCCTGTCCGCCATCACTCTGGGGGACGTTCATGAAACCAATATTCGTTTTGCCACGTGACTCGGCGCCCGCATTGGTGGTCATAATGAGCACTACATTGCGGAAGTCTACTGTGCGGCCGCCGGCATCCGTCAGTTTGCCGTGATCCATCACTTGCAGGAGGACATTGAAGATATCCGGGTGTGCCTTCTCAATTTCATCCAACAACAGCACCGCATGTGGATTACGGCTCACCGCCTCCGTCAGTTGTCCAGCCTGATCATGCCCGACATATCCTGGCGGTGCACCGATGAGCCGTGACACCGTGTGCCGTTCCATGTATTCACTCATGTCGAAGCGCAGTAACGGAATGCCGAGCAGGCTGGCCAATTGCCGGCTGAGTTCGGTTTTGCCCACGCCGGTCGGGCCGGAGAAGAGAAAACTTCCCACCGGCTTTTCATGGTGACGCAGACCTGCCCGCGCCATTTTGATAGCCGCGGAGAGTTCGTGGATGGCCTTTTCCTGACCATAGATGACGAATCCCAGATCCCGCTCCAGATTCTTCAGCGCCTGACGATCATCGGTAGAAACACTCTTACCCGGAATACGGGCCACCCGGGCGACCATTTCTTCAATGTCGTGAACACCGATGCTCTTTTTACGTCGGGATGCGGGTAAAAGTGCTTGCGCGGCGCCCACCTCGTCGATGAGGTCAATGGCCTTGTCGGGCAGATGGCGATCATGGATGTGCTTGACGGAAAGCTCTACTGCCGCGCGCAGGGCGGTGTCGGTATAACGCAGGCCATGATGCTGCTCAAACTGCCCCTTCAGTCCGCGCAAAATCTGCACGGACTCTTCCTGAGAGGGCTCCGGCACGTCAATTTTCTGGAAGCGGCGGGTTAGCGCGCGATCTTTCTCAAAATACTGGCGGAACTCCTGATAGGTGGTCGCCCCAATGCACTTCAGTTCGCCGGAGGCGAGGGCTGGCTTCAGCAGATTGGAGGCATCCATGGCGCCGCCCGAAGCGGCTCCGGCGCCGATCAGGGTATGAATCTCGTCAATGAAGAGGATGCTGTTGGGTTTTTTGCGCAGAGCCTTCAGCACACCCTTCAGGCGTTCTTCAAAGTCACCCCGATAGCGGGATCCGGCGATCAAGGCCCCCAAATCCAAGGCATAAATCGTCGCATCTTCCAGCATCTCCGGCACCTTGCCGGCGACAATGGCGTGCGCAAGGCCTTCGACGATAGCGGTTTTCCCGACCCCCGGTTCACCGACGAAAAGGGGGTTGTTTTTTCGGCGCCGCGCCAGCACCTGCAGCGCCCGTATCAACTCCTCTTGGCGTCCGATCAGCGGGTCCAGCCGCCCGGCCCGCGCCAAGGCATTGAGGTTGCGCGCATAGGCGGTCAGTGGGTCCTTACTGTTTCCCTTCTTTTCCGTGGTGCCTTCGACTTCCTCTTCTTCCTCATCCATGACTTCATCCTTGCGCATGCCATGCGCCAGAAAATTGACCACATCGAGTCGTGTCACGTGCTCCTTTTGCAGGAAATAAACGGCGTGGGAGTCTCTCTCGGCGAAGATGGCGACAATGACATTCGCTCCCGAGACCGCTTCCTTACCCGCCGACTGCACATGGTAAAGGGCACGCTGAATGACCCGCTGAAAACCTACGGATGGTTGGGTGTTGACCGTTCCTGCAGGACCCATGGCAGGTATCTTGCGTTCCAGAAACCTCTGCAGTTCCGCAGACAGATGGGTGCGATCGGCACCGCAAGCGCTGAGCACATCCATGCCGTCAGGGTTATCCAGAAGGGCAAGCAGGAGATGTTCCACGGATGCATATTCATGTCCGTACTGACGGGCCATCTGGAAGGCCTGATTGATGGACTGTTCCAGAGATTTATCGATCATGGGTCACTCCTTTTCCATGATACAGCGCAGTGGGTGCTGGTGTTGCCGGGCATCAACGGTGACCAGAGCGACCTTGGTTTCCGCCAGATCATAGGGAAAAATCCCGCATAATCCCTTACCCTGCTGATGTACCGCCATCATCACCGCGACTGCCTCCTCATGGGGCTTGTGAAAATACGCTTCAAGAATATGCACGACATAGTCCATGGGAGTGAAATCATCATTTACCAGCAGCACCCGGTACATGCGGGGTTCCTGTACCTGCGGCTCGCGCTCCAGGATGGTGCTGCGACGGTGCGGTGTTCTACCCATGACCTACACTCCATAGTATTTAACATCCGCTGTCATTGTGGCGCCTGCCCGCCACTCTGGCAAGGTGGTCCACCAGCAAAATCCGCATACCCTTCGCCTTTCGAAGATGGGGTTGCTGGTGGCAAAAAAAAAGCGCCGGAGGCTTCCCCCGGCGCTTCTGCTCAAACGATACCGAAATTACTTGGTGATATCGATTTTCGCCTGGCTGCGCAAATCGGCGACGAACTTGGCGGCCTCCTGCTGCTGCAACTGCATCTTGATACGATCCTTCATGGCACTCAGTGGCGGAGGGGTCAGGGCACGAGTCGCCTGTACCTCAATCACGTGATAACCGAACTGGGTCTGCACCGGGCCAACGGGCTTGTCGATAGGGGCTGTCTCGATGGCCTGAGCGAAGGGTGGAACGACCATGCCGGGGACAATCCAGCCCAGTTCGCCACCGTGGGCGGCACTGGCCTTGTCAATGGAGTCTTTCTCCGCCAGGGTAGAGAACTTTTTGCCAGCCTTGAGCTCAGCCACAACCTTGTCGGCTTCGGCCTTGGTCTTCACCAGGATGTGACGCACTTCAAATTCCTTCTTACCCATGGCCTGGACGAACCGGTTGTAGGCATTCTGGATGTCGGTTTCAGGAACCGGATGATCTTTTACATACTGGTCCACCGCCGCATCGGCCAGGATCTGACGCTTGGCTATGGCCAAGCGTTGCTTGACATCAGAGGACTGTCCCAGCTTGTGATTGATGGCATACTGCGAAAGTACTTCCATGTTTACCAGATTCTGCACCACCTGCTCGCGGGCATTGGGCTCTTTGGCAAGCGCCGGGCTCATGGACATGATGGCCTGCACCTGGCTGTTGTCGATGGCGGTACCATTGACGGTGGCGACAGGGGCAGCAAAAGCAGGTACTGCAAAAGCGCTGACTGTGGCAGCAAGAATGACCGCGCGAAGTTTCATAAATTTTCCTTCAGGTTAAGTGACGCTGGCCCTATTATCCATAGTGGCGGACAAAGGGGAAGTATCAGGAGGTACTACGTTGCAGTGGCGCCTCTGTTTCCCGACGTTTTTCGGGGCCGAGGAGGAGTTCCACCAAGGTAAGAGCAAAATCCATAGCAGTACCAGGTCCCCGTGAAGTAACCAGGGGGCCATCAACCACTACGGCACTCTCTTGATAGGTGTAGTCCGAGCTCTGCGGGTCGAGGGTGCCTGGATAGGCGGTGACTTGGCGCCCGTCGAGCAGATGATGGGTGACCAGCATGCCGGGTGCCGCACAAATGGCGGCAATAATCTGCCCTCGCCGGTGCCTTTCCTGCAGAAGCTGAATAAGCGGTGGGTGCGCTGCCAAGCGCTGCACGCCCTCATTGCCGCCAGGGAGCAGGATCACATCAATATCAACGCTGAGCACATCGGCTAACAGTGCGTCGGGTTGCAGACGCAACCCGCGCCCGCCGGTGACCAATCCTGCATCGAGCCCAGCGAGGATAACCTTTAAACCCGCCCGCCGAAGAATGTCGCAGGAGTTCACCACCTCCATATCCTCGAAGCCGTCCGCCACGGGGATAAGTACCTGTATTGCCGAGGTCACCATGGCCCTGTTCCTCTTAGAATAAATGTAAGATATTTACCATTCGGGCAGCCCGAACAGCCACCTTTGGTTCGACCGCGCGCGTGCGAAATTTATCCATGATCAGCGCATGACAAAGCAAAATATTTCTGGCCGGATCATTGTCCCACGGCTTTCGGAAGGGGAATTACGGTGTCGACGGTATGCCCCTTCTTCCGTACCGGGACGACCTTGCCTTCCAGAATGGCGAGTGCTTCGCGCAGCGGGTAATCCTTAGCCAGGTCTGGCCTCAGGACACTGCTGGCGGCCATGGGCTCCTCTTCCTTCGTGGACCGGGTGGCTGCGGTGGCTGGCAGGGCGATGGTGTACTGGGGGGTGACCTTGCTGCATTCGTCCGGCGCTTTCAGTACACCGTGTAATTCCGACTCTTTCAGGAGGTCGGCATCCAGGGCACGCAGCTGTGCATTGGCTGGCTGCACCTGGATGTTGGGGATAATACCCTGGCTTTGGATGGAGCAGCCCGCCGGGGTGTAATAGAGTGCCGTAGTCAGTTTGAGGGCACCGCCATTGCTCAGCGGCATCACCGTTTGCACCGATCCTTTGCCAAAGCTGCGCTGGCCCATGACCAGAGCACGGCGGTCATCCTTGAGGGCGCCGGTGACAATTTCGGCCGCCGAGGCGGAGCCGCCATTGATGAGCACAATCATGGGCGCGCCGTGGAGATAGTCTGGTCCATGGGCGGAGAAACGCATGTCGCTGTTGGTGGTACGGCCTTTGGTGTAGACGATCAGTCCTTTGTTCAGGAAGATGTCCGCCGTCTCGACCCCCGCCCCGAGCACTCCACCCGGATTATTGCGCAGGTCGAGGATCAAGCCTTTGAGGTGCCCGTTAGCCTCCTGCTCCAGATGCTCTACGGCCTTGCGGGTCGCACTGCCCGTGTTGTCCTGGAACTGACTGATACGGATGTAGCCAATACCGGGTGCGAGCATCGCGGCGCGCACACTCTGCACCTTGATGATGGCGCGGGTCAGGGTGAAGTGCAGGGGCTGGGCCTGATGGGGTCGTAAAATGGTCAGGGTTACCTGCGTGCCTGGTTTGCCTCGCATCATATCCACGGTCTTTTGCAGGCCGATGCCCTGCAGGGCCTTGCCGTCAATTTTGACGATGAGGTCGCCTGATTCGATGCCCGCCTTTGCTGCCGGGGTACCGTCGATGGGGGCAACCACTTTAAGTACCCCATGATCACCCGTTACCTCGATACCCAGCCCTCCAAACTTACCATTGGTGAGCACTTGCATCTCTTTGAATTCTTTTGGCGTCAGATAGGCAGAGTGGGGGTCCAGGGCGCTGACCATGCCATTGATGGCGCCATCCATCAGTTTCTTGTCGGAAGTGGGATCGACGTAATTGGATTTGACGATCTCGAAGACCTGACTGAGGGTCTGGATTTGTTCCAGAGGGATGTTATCCTGATCCTTAGCCGCATAAACGGTGACCGCAAAACTGACGCTGACGCCCAGAACGAGCCCGATGCCGACGCCCAGCAAAGTACTGCGGCATGGTTTAGGGAAGCAGAAAGCGGACATGGATGAAGTCTCCGATGGTGCAACGGCACCCCGTGAATATTTGCGGTAAAAGGAAGGCGACCGGCAACATGGTGCATCTCATAAAGGTCAAGTCATTCCTCAATTGTGAATGTAGTCCAATGGGTTAACAGGATGTCCGGCGTTACGCATCTCAAAATAGAGGCCATCGTTCCCCAATTCCCCACCGCTGCCGACACTGCCTACCGGGCGACCTGCAGAGATCTGTTGTCCGACGTGGACATTAGTAACGCCCAAGTGCCCATATATGGCCAATAAGCTATGTGCGATTTGCACGATGACAATCTGTCCATAGCCCCGTAAAGGTCCCGCGTAAAGTACCATGCCTGGTGCAATGGCGCGAACTGGTGTCCCTACTGCGGCCTGGAAGGTAATGCCCTGCCAGTTGAGTCCGCCAGTCACCCGCGGCGCCCCAAAACGGGCGCTGACAGGCCCGCTTACTGGCGCGGGGTAGTTACCGTGACCGACGATGGGTGTGGCAGGCAATGCGGGTGGGGGCGCCGCCGCTATCACTGGCGGATGCACGACGGTGCTGGGCAGCTGCTTTGGCGCATTTGCCGCACGTTGAACCTGTTGTGCCCGCGCTGTTTCCTGCGCTCGCCGCACGCGCCGTTCTGCCTGTTTCTCCTGGGCCAGACGATGTTGCTCATCGGCCTGCCGTCGTGCGGCGATTGCCGCTGCACGACGGGCCGCCGCTTCGGCTTCGACCTTGCGTTGCGCTTCGGCGGCAGCCGCAGCCGCCTTGGCGCGGGCGACCTCTTCCTGGTGGCGGAACTGTACGAGCAGACGGCCCACTAGTCCATCGAGAATATTGGCGTTTGCCTGCAGTTCGGAAATCTTCGATTTGTCGGCGGCAATGCGGCTTGCCAGTTGATTTTCCAGCGCGGCTTGATGCCGGCGCTGTTGCTGGAGAGTTTGCTCTTGAGCACCGACCTGCCGCGCCAATTGGGCGAGGTGCATTTCGTGGGTTTGCACTTCGTGCTTAGTCTTCAGTATTTGTTGAGCGGTGCCTTGCGTTTTGATAATGAGTGTACTGCGCGTCCCGGCCAGGGACTCATAAAAGACGTTCATACGCCCCAGTTCTCCCGGACGTTCTGTTTGCAGCCAGACGGCGAGCGGCGTGACACCACCCAACGTATAGGCGGCACGTAACTGTTGGGCGAGAATGCCTTTTTGCTGAGCCAGTTCAGCCTGAAGTGCATTGATTTTTGCCCGCAGCTCAGCGATCTGCGTTTGTGCCTGGTGCTGCCGCTGCTGAATCCCGGCCAGTTTTCTCTGCGTCGAAACAATCCGCTGATTAATGGTGATTATTTCTCCGCGCAGCTGTGCCTGGGTTTTCTGCCCCGCTAAAAGGTGCGCCTGCATTTGCCCCAAATTCTCGTGGATATGCTCCAGCTTTTGCCGGCTGTGTTGTATTTTTTCCTGCAACGTTGCTGCTTCTCCTCCCACTGGGAGGAGAAGGGTCAAAGCAAGCAGTGCGCTGATGCGGGGATGGGACAAAAGCGACATAGTCTTAGTAGGTCTGAACCAAGTTTTTCCCGCCCATCTCAGGAGGCACCGGTAGATCCATGAGCTGAAGCAGAGTGGGGGCCAGATCTTCCAGCGCACCCCCGGACAGAATGTCAGCAGAACGCCCTATATATAGCAGGGGCACGGGATTGTGGGTATGGGAGGTGTGTGCCTGGCCGCTCTCGACGTCCAGCATTTGTTCAACGTTGCCATGATCGGCAGTGATGAGCACTTCGCCGCCTGCGGCGCGCACGGCGCTGACGATACGGCCCAGGCTACGGTCTACCGCTTCCACTGCAGCAATGGCGGCAGCCAGTTTGCCACTGTGGCCGACCATGTCAGGATTGGCGATATTACAGATGATGGCATCGTACTGGCGACTTTCAATACGGGTGACCAGCGTATCGGTCAGTTCGTTCACGCTCATTTCCGGCTGCAGATCGTATGTGGTGACCTTGGGGGAGGGAATCAACACCCGATCTTCACCGGGGAAGACCTTTTCGTTGCCGCCATTTAAAAAGAAAGTGACGTGGGCGTATTTTTCGGTTTCGGCGATGCGTAACTGATGCAAGCCGAATTGCGATACCCATTCGCCAAAGGTGTTTTTTAGACGGGTGGGGGGGTAGGCGACATGCACGTCAAAGCGCTCGCTGTATTCTGTGAGGGTAACGAAGTCTGCGAGATGGGGTATCACTTGCCGCGTAAAGCCGTCGAAATCCGCTTCGATAAAGGGGCGGGTGATCTGCCGGGCGCGATCGGAGCGAAAGTTCATGAATAACACGGCATCGTGATTACTGATGCACGCCGGGGTGGCACCAATCCGGGAGGCCGTGACAAATTCGTCGCTTTCGCCACGTGTATAGGCGGCAGCGAGCGCCTCGACACCCGTAGCATAGTGCTCACCCTTGCCGAGGGTAAGTAGATCATAGGTCTGCTGTACCCGGTCCCAGCGATGATCACGATCCATGGCATAAAAACGGCCAATTACTGAAGCCAGAGTACCTCCGTGGGTCTTTATCTCTGCGTCCAGCCTTTCTAGAGAGGCCTCCGCACAGCGTGGCAAGGTATCACGGCCATCCAGAAAAGCGTGCACGTAAACCCGCTCGGCGCCCCGATCTCGCGCCAGGCGCAATGCCGCGAAAATGTGTTCTTCGTGGGAATGCACCCCGCCTGCCGAAAGCAGACCAAGAATATGTACAGCTCCGCCCTGTGCCTTGGCGGCATCCACCGCCGCACAGAGGGCGTTGTTAGAATAAAAGCTGCCATCGGCGATGGCACGATTGATACGTTCGTACTCCTGATATACCACACGACCGGCACCAATATTGATGTGCCCAACTTCACTGTTGCCCATCTGCCCGCTTGGAAGTCCTACAGAGGCCCCGGACGCATTGATGAGGCCATGGGGATAACTCTGCCACCAACTATCCCAGTTCGGCGTGCGTGCCTGGGCAATGGCATTATCCTCTGGTTCTTCACGATAACCCCAGCCGTCAAGGATCAGGAGTAACATCGGACGTGGTTTATGGGTCATCAGTTTCCTCTGTGTGGCGAACGCACCCCGTTAGTGGGGGCATTAAAACAGATCAGGCGAATTCTGTCATGGGGCCATGACCAGAGGTTTTAGGTGCCAGATGTCCGTGTTGTACTGAGCGATGGTCCGATCACTGGAAAAAACCCCGCTGGCCGCGGTGTTGAGGATGCTGAGACGCTGCCATTCGGTCTGATCATGCCAGAGTTCCGCCGCTTCCCGTTGCTTGAGCTTGTAGCTGGTGAAGTCGGCGAGCACCATCCACGGGTCATGGGGGTGGGTGATGGAGTGGATGATGGGATCGAAAATACCTGGTTCGAAAGCGTTGAAATAGCCGCTTTGCAGCAGGTCCATGACCCGCGCCAAATCGCGGTCCGTCTGAATATATATCTCTGGATTGTAGTGTCCGCGCAGTTGTCTGACCTCTTGAGCATTGAGCCCGAAGAGGAAAAAGTGCTCCGCACCGACCGCTTCGCGAATTTCGATATTGGCCCCATCCAGAGTGCCGATGGTCAGGGCACCATTCATCATGAATTTCATGTTGCCGGTACCGGAGGCCTCCTTACCCGCGGTGGATATCTGCTCGGAGAGGTCAGTCGCTGCGCAGATATGCTCCATGAGGGAGACCCGGTAGTCGGGTAGGAAACTCACGCGCAGCAAGCCTTCCGTATCTGGATCATGATTGATGATATTGGCAATGTTGTTGATGAATTTGATGGTGCGCTTGGCCATAAAGTAGCCGGGCGCCGCCTTGCCGGCGAACAGAACATTGCGGGGAGTCACCTCGGCAGCTTCGCCGCGCTTGATACGATCGTAGAGGTGAACGACGTGCAGGGCGTTGAGCAGTTGCCGCTTGTATTCGTGAATGCGCTTTACCTGCACGTCCACCAAGGCATCGGAGATGAAGGTGACGCCGGTATGCTGATGTACGAGTGCTGCCAACCGTTTCTTGTTAACGCGACGTACCTCTGCCCAGCGCTCGCGGAACGCTGCATCATCCGCTGCCGGTGCCAGGTCCCGCAAATGTTCCAGGTCGTACTTCCAGTCGGCGCCGATGCGCTCGGTGAGGAGGTCACGCAGCCCTGGGTTGGCCCATTGCAGCCAGCGCCGCGGTGTCACCCCATTGGTTTTATTGTTAAATTTCTTTGGCCAGAGACGGTGAAAATCGGCGAAAAGCTCATCACAGAGGAGTTGGGTGTGCAGTGCCGCAACCCCATTGACCGAAAAGCTGCCCACCACGGCGAGGTGTGCCATGCGCACCATCTGCTCGCCGCCTTCTTCGATAATAGACAGCCGCCGCAGTAAGCCGGTGTCGCCCGGTGCGCACCGGGCTACCTCTTGCAGGAAACGTCCATTGATTTCCAGGATGATTTCCAGCAGGCGTGGCAGGAGCTGCCGGAATAAACGCACCGACCACCGCTCTAATGCTTCGGGCAATAACGTGTGATTGGTATAAGCCATGGTGTGGCTGGTGATGTCCCATGCGTCTTGCCAGTTCAGGCCATGCTCATCCATCAGCAGGCGCATCAGTTCTGGCACGGCGCAACTGGGATGGGTATCGTTGAGTTGGAAGCAGTGATATTTGGCAAAATCGCGAAAATTTTCGCCATGCACGGCGACCCAGTCCGCGACCACATCCTGAAGACTGGCGGAGGCCAGAAAGTACTGCTGGCGCAAGCGCAATTCTTTGCCGTTTTCGCTACTATCGTTGGGATAAAGCACCATGCTGATGTGCTCTGCGTTATTTTTTGCCGCGACCGCCTCGGGGTAAGCGCCCGCGTTGAATTCGCCGAGATCAAAAATGTCGGTGGACGCCGCTCGCCAGAGGCGCAGGGTATTGACCACTTCATTGCGATAGCCCGGAATGGGGACATCGTAAGGTACGGCGAGCACATCGTGGGTGTCGACCCAACGCCAATGCATTTTTCCTTGAGCATCATGATAGGTGTCGCTATGCCCAAAAAAATGGACCCGGCGCACGCGCGCTGGCCGTTTCAGTTCCCAGGGATAGCCGTTCTTCAACCAGTGATCAGGTTCCTCCACCTGCTCGCCACCACGAATTTCCTGACGGAACATGCCGTAATCGTAGCGGATACCATAACCCGTGACCGGCAAACCCAAAGAGGCGCAGCTATCCAGAAAGCATGCCGCAAGACGGCCCAGGCCACCATTACCCAGGCCAGCGTCAGGCTCCACTTCGATGACGTCCGTCAGTTCACGATGCTCCTGGGTCAGTACATCGCGTGCAGCGTCTTCCAAACCCAGATTCAGCAGGGTATTGCCCATAGTCCGCCCGAGCAGGAACTCCAGGGATAGATAAAAGGTGCGCTTGTTATTCTCGGCGGCCATTTTTTTTTGGGTGTTTTTCCAGCGTTCGACCAAGCGGTCACGCAGGCTCATGGCCAGGGCTGTATAAACGCTGCTCCCCGAGTTTGCCGTTTCTTCGGCACCCAGAGTGCGCAGCAGATAATGACGAGTATCCATGCACAGACTGGAGGCATCCATGCCCAAAGGGGGCAGGGGGCACGCGGTTTTGCTCAGGCTCGGGGCAGGCATGGTAAGACTCCTCAAAAGGCGGGTGATGGACAATCTCATCATAGAATGATGTTACGGCCCAGGAAAGGAGAGTTTATTGCTTGTTTTTTGTCATTGCCGCATCCATCTATAGGAGGGATCAAGCAATAAAGGAGAATACCGGATGGCTACTGTAACTTGGGTGTTGGTGAGTAATGCCGCGGAAGCGCGCCTCTTTAAAAATGAAGGTTGCGACACAGGCCTGCATCTCTTGCAGGATTGGACCCACCCCGACAGCCGCAAACATCAGGACGATCTGGTGACGGATGCGGGAGGGCGCGTTCAGCAGAGCTTCGCCGCCGGGGCACGACCTGGCATCGAGTGGCAAACCAGTCCTAAAGAGACGGAAATGTTGCACTTCGCCAGTGAATTGGCGACCTATTTAAGTGAGGCACGAAAGCAGAATGCTTTCCAACACCTGGTGCTTGTCGCTTCTCCGCATATTCTGGGTTTGCTGCGCGAAAGACTGGACGCACCTACCAGCGCAGTGATTTCAGGCACCTTGAACAAGGATTATACTTATGTCGGTGTGGAGGAGCTCAGTAAGCATCTCGCCCAGGTCATGTGTCCTTGAGGGCTTGTAGGTTTTGTTGCAGGAGGGAGGAAGAGTGAGCAAATCACTGGCAGATTTTATACGGAATGCGCGCGGTCAAATTCGCGAAATAGACTGCGACACGCTGGAGGACTGGCTGCGCAGCCGCGATGGTGTGCTGGTGGTGGATGTCCGGGAGTCCGGCGCCTTCATGGAGGGGCATTTGCCCAATGCTATCCATGTGCCCCGCGGCTATCTGGAGGCTATGGCCGATCCGGAGTATGCCCATTGTCATCCAGAGTTGGCCTTGGCGCGCGATCGGGTCGTTGTCCTTTACTGTGACAGCGGAACGCGCTCCGCACTGGCAGCGGTGACTTTGCAGGAGATGGGCTTTGCCGAAGTTTATAACCTCGGCGGCGGCATCAATGTCTGGGATGCCGAGGATAAGCCCATCGTTTCTTAAGTGGCTCGAAACCTAGCCGATATTCTCGCCAAAGTTTTCATGGTAGCGCGCCTGAAATTCCGGCCAGGTAAAACGGTGGTTCTGGGTGCCTGCACTTTCAATCTTATAGGCGCCCATCAACGAGGCGACCTTGCCGGTCGTTTCCCAGCCAAGGTCGCGCTCCAGTCCATATAGCAGCCCGGCCCGATAGGCATCACCGCATCCGGTAGGATCCAAAACGGCTTTGGGTTTGGCGGCTGGAATGATCGTCTCCTCGCCATCATGGTAAATCACCGAGCCATGCTCGCCGCGGGTGACGATCAGGGCTTTCAGACGCTGGCAGAGCTCGTCGACGCGGAGACCCGTGCGTGCCTGTACCATCTGGCACTCATAATCATTGACGGTGAGGTAGTCCGCACGATCAATAAGATGCGTCAAGGTTGCCGCATCAAAGAGGGGCAAGCCCTGACCGGGATCAAACAGCGTGGGGATGCCAGCATTCGTAAGGTCTTCCAAATGCTGCACCATGGCGCCGAGGCCATCGGGTGAAACAATGGCCCAATGCACATCTTCGGGAATACGGCCGGCCAGATGATTTTCCTGGGCCTGAAACATGGCGCCGGGGTGAAAGGCAGTGATTTGATTGTCGTCCAGATCAGTGGTAATGAAGGCCTGTGCGGTGTAATGGTCCGGGAGAATCCGCAGTAGTCTGGTGTCTAACTCTTGTGCCTCTAGGTGATCGAGGTAGGGGGTGAAGTCCTGGCCAGCGGTGCCGACAATCAGTGGATTGCCACCTAACAATTTTAGATTGTAGGCGATGTTGCCGGCACAGCCGCCAAAGTCGCGCCGCATTTCCGGGACGGTGAAGGAGACGTTCAGCATGTGTACCTGATCGGGCAGAATGTGTGCCTTGAAGCGGTCCTGAAAAACCATGATGGTATCAAAGGCCAGAGAGCCGCAGACGAGAGTGGACATGAAAACTCCTTGTTGGTTTTTTGTCAAAGTGGACTAAATGGTGTGGTATATTCATCTAAATCAGGCTATGATTGTAACAGGTTTCAGTTTGTAGTGCTGCCATATACGAGGTGCATTAGGCCATGAAGTGGGGGGTGCGCGCTTTGCTGGTGTTCTCCGGGCTTCTCCTCGCCATGCCGGCTTGGGGAGAGGGCCAAGCTGCGCATGATGAGACTTACATCAATCTCTTTGGTGGCAGCACCTTCTTTGATGCATCCAGCGGACTGGGTGGCGGAGGTAATGCTGGCGTGGTTGGTTTGCGTCTAGGGCATCGTGTGGACGCCCATGTGGGGGTTGAAGCGCAAGTGGCGGCAGCCTTTGCTCAGTTACAAAGTCCCGCGCATGCTAACGCCGCCAATCAATACAGTGGTGCGGTCCTCGGTAATCTTTACGTTTTTGATAGTTCTGATACTCCTTATCTTTCTTTGGGTTTGGGGGCATCCAGCAACCTGTTTAATAACCAGCTTGGGCGGAGCACCTCGTTGATGGGTGTCTTCGGGGTGGGATATCAGTATCTACTGAACGATCAGATTGGTTTGCGTCTGGGTGTGCAGGACCAGTTGCTCTTTAGTGCTCCTACGCCCAGCGGCGCTAACCTCAATGATGTACAGGTGACAGGTGGTATTTCTTATTTCTGGGGCGGTGGCAAAAAATCCTCTTTTCCGGTGGTCGGTCCGGCGCATCCTTAAGCCGTATACCCGCCCTGCTTGAGCAATTTTTGCCTTTGCGGTGAGCGTGTTTCACTTCGCTTGTGCTGTGTTCCTTTGATATAGTGCGCGCTGTCCCTGTCGACTGTGACAGTCGGCCTAGCCAGCGAGGAGCCTAGCGCACATGTCCAAAAGTCATCTTTTCACCTCTGAATCTGTTTCCGAAGGTCACCCCGATAAGGTGGCAGATCAGATTTCCGATGCCATTCTTGACGCGATTCTGGCTCAGGATTCCCGTGGTCGTGTGGCGGCAGAGACGCTGATCACTACCGGCCTGATCGTGCTTGCGGGGGAAATTACCACCTCAGCAGTGGTGGATTATGCGGATGTAGCGCGCCAGACCGTGCGCCGGATCGGTTATAATTCCTCGGACATGGGTTTCGACTGGGCCTCCTGTGCGGTGGTGCAGACCCTGGATAAGCAATCCCCTGATATCGCTCAGGGTGTGGACGAGGGGGCCGGCATTGACCTCGATCAGGGCGCTGGTGACCAGGGCCTGATGTTCGGCTTTGCCTGTGACGAGACAGATGTGCTGATGCCGACCCCCATCTATTTTGCCCACCGTCTGACCGAGCGGCAGGCGATGGTGCGCAAAGATGGTCGCCTGCCCTGGCTGCGACCTGATGCCAAAAGTCAGGTGACGGTACGCTATGAGGATGGTCGCCCAGTCGCCATCGATACGGTTGTGCTTTCCACCCAGCATAGCCCGGAGATCAGCCATGCAGATCTCGTCGAAGCCGTGCGCGAGGAAATCATCAAGCCTGTCCTGCCGCCTGAGATGATTCATAGGGATACGAAATACCTGATCAACCCCACCGGCCGTTTTGTGATCGGCGGACCTGTGGGCGACTGTGGTTTGACCGGGCGCAAAATCATTGTGGACACCTACGGTGGTCAGGGTAGTCATGGCGGCGGTGCATTCTCCGGTAAGGATCCTTCCAAGGTCGATCGTTCCTCTTCCTACGCCGGACGCTATGTGGCCAAAAACATCGTGGCCGCTGGCTTGGCCAGGCGTTGCGAAGTGCAGGTGGCCTATGCCATCGGTGTTTCCCAGCCGGTAAGTCTGATGGTGGACACTTTTGGTACCGGAGTGATCGACGACGATCGCATCGCCGCTCTGGTGCGTGAGCACTTTGACCTGCGCCCCAAGGGCATCATCCAGATGCTCGACCTGTTGCGGCCGATCTATGCCAAAACGGCTGCCTATGGTCACTTTGGTCGCGAAGAGCCTGAGTTCACCTGGGAGCGTACTGACAAGGCGGCTGTCTTGCGTGACGCTGCCGGACTGCGGTAAAAATGCCTTAGTGGGGGTTCCCCCTGCTGGAAGATCAGGTCGAGGGGCGCTGCAGTCGTCATGCCTCACTTTGCCGATCCGGCTGGATGCTTCTCTGGCTGGAATGGTGGTGGGGTTACGATCAGGCTCGACCTATGCTTCCCATCTGTAAAACTGCGCTCGCTTTCATGCTCAAGGAATGACTTACATGAATGCTGTGCTCAAAAGTTCTGCTGATTATAAAGTCGCCGATATTTCCCTCGCCGATTGGGGGCGTAAAGAAACCCGCATTGCTGAAACAGAAATGCCGGCTTTGATGACCA
Source organism: Acidithiobacillus sp. (assembly GCF_023229925.1). Taxonomy (NCBI): domain Bacteria; kingdom Pseudomonadati; phylum Pseudomonadota; class Acidithiobacillia; order Acidithiobacillales; family Acidithiobacillaceae; genus Acidithiobacillus; species Acidithiobacillus sp. The sequence continues at coordinate 127,812 of NZ_JALNYM010000004.1, forward strand.
TTCGCCGCAAATACCAGACGCAGCAGCCCCTCAAAGGTGCGCGTATTGCCGGCTGTATCCACATGACCATCCAGACCGCGGTACTCATCGAAACGCTGGTAGCGCTCGGTGCGGAAGTGCGTTGGTCGTCCTGTAACATTTTCTCCACCCAGGATCAGGCGGCGGCGGCCATCGCGGCGGCGGGTATTCCGGTTTTTGCCTGGAAAGGTGAGACGGAAGACGAGTATTGGTGGTGTGTCGAGCAGACCATCACCGGCCCGGATGGCTGGCGCCCGAACATGCTGCTGGATGACGGTGGAGACCTTACCGGCCTGTTGCACGAGAAATATCCGGAGCTGCTGGCCGGTATCCATGGCGTCTCCGAGGAAACCACTACCGGTGTGCATCGCCTCTGGGAAATGGCCCGCGAAGGCAGCCTGAAAATTCCTGCCATCAACGTCAACGACTCCGTGACTAAGAGCAAGAACGACAACAAGTATGGTTGCCGTCACTCGCTCAGTGATGCGATCAAACGGGCTACCGACCATCTGCTTTCCGGCAAGCGCGCACTGGTGCTGGGCTATGGCGATGTGGGCAAGGGCTCGGCGGCTTCCCTGCGTCAGGAGGGGATGATTGTGCGCGTTACTGAGGTGGATCCCATTTGCGCCATGCAGGCCTGCATGGACGGTTATGAAGTCGTGTCACCCTATAAAAACGGCATCAACGACGGTACAGATGCCAGCATTGATCGTGATCTTCTGGGCCAGATGGATTTGCTGGTGACTGCGACCGGTAACTTCAACGTCTGTGACGCCGGTATGCTCAAGGCCATCAAGAAGGGGGCCGTGGTTTGTAACATCGGTCATTTTGATAACGAAATTGATACTGCTTTCATGCGCAAAACCTGGGCCTGGGACGAAGTGAAGGCGCAGGTCCACAAGGTCTACCGCGATACGGTTACCGGTAAGGCCTTTGATCCCGATAGTGACGACTACCTGATCCTGCTCTCCGAAGGGCGTTTGGTGAACTTGGGCAATGCGACGGGTCACCCCAGCCGAATCATGGATGGTTCTTTCGCCAACCAGGTGCTGGCGCAGATGCATCTGTACGGTGAGCGTTTTGCCGATCTGCCTGCCTCGGAAAAGGCCGCTCACATCTCTGTTACCGTCCTGCCGAAGGCTCTGGATGAAGAAGTGGCCCGCTATATGGTGGAGGGCTTCGCGGGAGTATTGACCCGTCTGACTGACGCGCAGTCCAAGTACCTTGGCGTGTCCGTTGATGGCCCCTTCAAAGCGGATGCGTACCGCTACTGATGGCACATTCCGTCGAGTTCTTTCCCCCCAAAAATGCCGCGGGTGAGGAACGTCTGCGGGAGGCGATCACCGCGCTTCTCCCCTTGGGTCCCGAGTATGCCTCGGTGACCTTCGGGGCGGGTGGGTCCACCCGCGAGCGGACCTTTGCTACCGTGACCATGATCCGTCAGGATTATGATCTGGAGGCGGTGCCGCATCTTTCGTGCATCGGGTCTACGGAAGCCGGGATTCGGGAGATTCTCGAAGATTACCAGAAGCAGGGCATACGGCGTATCGTGGCCCTGCGTGGTGATTTGCCGGAAGGTATGGAGAATCCTGGCCATTTTCAGCATGCCGCAGATTTGGTTGCATTTATCCGTCATTTTGGTGGTTTTGACGTGTATGTGGCGGGTTATCCGGAGATTCATCCCAGAGCGACTTCGGCTCGTGATGATGTGGCGCATCTCGTGGCCAAGGTACGGGCCGGAGCGGATGCGATTATCACCCAATATTTTTTCAATCCCGATGCTTACCTGCAGTTGCGCGATGAGTTGCAACAACAGGGAGTTGAAGTGCCGGTGGTGGTCGGTGTCATGCCCATCACTCACTTTGAGCAAATATCCCGTTTTTCTGCCATGTGCGGAGCAGATATTCCGCAGTATGTGCGACGACGGATGGATGCCTATGCAGATGATCCACAATCTCAGTATCAACTTGGAATCGACTTGTTGAGCCGACAGTGTCAGTTGCTGCTGCGGGAAGGTGCGCCGAGCCTGCATTTTTATACCTTGAATCAGGCTGAGGCGACGACAGCGATCTGGTACAATCTCGGTCTATAGTCATCATTGATGTTATCGTCTGGCCAGCGCGCAGGGTCTGTGGCGGCTTTTATATTGACCAGCGGACGCCCTTTGCTAAACTGGCCAAAAGCATGCCAGTTCGCAGAGCGGACGCCCTGCAGGTTTTATTCACCAAAGAGGTTATATTTCCATGTCTAAGAAACATCCCGTCGTTGCCGTGACCGGTTCCTCAGGGGCGGGTACTACCACCGTCAAGCATGCCTTCCACGATATTTTTCGGCGCTTGAAAATTGATCCGGTCGTCATTGAAGGTGACAGCTTCCATCGTTACAACCGGACGGAGATGCGCGAAGCCATTGCCAAGGCTGCGGCTGAGGGTAAAACTATCAGCCATTTCGGCCCGGAGGGCAACGATTTTGAAGCGTTGGAGCGTCTGTTCCGCGAGTATGGTGAGAGCGGTCATGGACAGATGCGTTACTACGTCCACGACGAGCCCGAGGCAGAGTTGCGTGGCAGCGCACCCGGTACTTTCACCCCCTGGCAGGACATCCCCTCTGGTACTGATCTGCTGTTTTATGAAGGGCTGCATGGTGGTGTGAAGACAGACGATGTGGATGTGACCAATTACGTTGACTTGTTAGTTGGTGTGGTGCCAGTGGTCAATCTGGAATGGATTCAGAAGATTCACCGTGACAATGCCCAGCGCGGCTACTCTGCCGAGGCGATCGTGGATACCATCCTACGTCGTATGCCGGATTACATCCACCACATTACCCCGCAGTTCTCACGTGCCCACATCAATTTTCAGCGGGTGCCGCTGGTGGATACGTCCAATCCCTTCATTGCCCGCGATATTCCGACACCGGACGAGAGCATGGTGGTCATCCGTTTCCGGGACCATAAGGAAGAGAATTTCCCCGCTCTCCTGCAGATGTTGCCGGGTAGTTTTATGTCTCGCTCCAATACCCTGGTGATCCCGGGGACCAAGATGGGCTTTGCGATGGAAATCATTCTCGGCCCGCGTATTGAACGGATGCTGGAGGATATGCATCACACGATCTGAGGGTGCGCAGGCTAAGCCTGTGACAGATGATCCCGTGGTGGCGGCAGCCGCCGCGGGATTGCTGCTTTTGGCAGGGGAATATTTGGTGCCCCGAGCGCGAATCGAACGCGCGACCTACCGCTTAGGAGGCGGTTGCTCTATCCACTGAGCTACCGGGGCTACGGCTCATATTCTAGCAAAAGGCACCAGCGTGCGGCGAGTACCTTTCGGGTGGTCAGGTAAGGGCGAAAAAGTAAGCCCCGTAACAGGCTCCATTGAAAAGAAAATGATAGGGCCGCAGGGTGACGCCGCGGCGCACCAGAAAATAAGTGTATCCCCCGGCCAGCAGCGTCAGCCCTGCGCCCAGCAGAACGGGGGGGGAGGGCGACCAAGGGGTTAACAGTACCCCAATAGCGGGTAGCAGACTTCCCTGAAAGACCAGCGCCCCGGTGATGTTACCAAAAGCCAGTGTATCCTTGCCGCGGCGAATCCAGAGGATGCTGTTGATCTTTTCCGGCAACTCCGTGGCGATGGGCACCACCAGCAAAGACAGGATCAGTGCAGAAATACTGAGCCAGTGCGAGAGCCCCTCAATCCCATCGACAAAGAGGTTGGCACCGAAGACAATCATGCCTAGCCCTATGGCAAGCTGGATCAAGATGACCGGCATCTTCGTGGGCAGGCCAGTCTTGCTCAAGTACAAGGCATGCCCTGCTTCGGTGCCGTGCCCCTCGGCGACCAGCGCCGCAGAGGCGCGCAAGGTCACCATCACATACAGAAAGTACAGCGTGACCAGTCCCAGGCCGATGCTAATACGCGCCAGAGTGATGTGGTGGGGCACAAAGAGGGCAACGGCGGACAGACCAAAGGCGCACAGAAACCAGCCAAGATCGCGACGCAAGCCCGTAGGTTCTGGATTTAACGCTCCGCGCCAGCCGCGTTGTGGCGATACAAACAGCGCCATCATAAACAACGTCAGCGTGGACAGCATCATGGGGGCGCCCAGAATGGCGCCCACCCCCACCTCTTCCCCCAGGTGCGCCGGTTGCCCGCTGGTCGCAGCGAAAACTGCAACAATAGGCACCATAGCCTCGGGAAGCGCCGTGCCCACCGCCGCAAAAATGGAACCGGTAACGCCCTCGGAAATACCCAGACGGTCGCCCAGGTGCTCCAGCGCGTTGGTGAACGCCTCGGCACCGGCGAGGATGATGATGAGGGCTGCGACCAGCAGGAGGATGTTCATGGGGGCATTATGCCACAGACTCTGCACCCCGCAATGCACTGTGGGATGAGTTCCAGTGCAGATTGCGGTTATACTCGCGGGATACACCCAGCCGGGCATTAGGAGAAGGACGATGCAGAAGCTGTGCAGCTTTTTTGATCGGGACATTTACCATGTGGAAGGCGGACAGGGAAGCCCCGCCGTCTATTTCATGGCGGATAAAGATGCGGGCGGTATTCTCATTAACGCGCCGCGCTTTCGCCCTGATCTGCAAGCCGAACTGAGCGCCATCGCCCCCTTGCGGGTGCTTTTCCTGCCCAGTCGCTTTGGGGCGCAGGATGTCGCGCAATGGCAGGCGGCGGGCTGCAAGCTGGTGGCCCAGCCGGCGGAAGGTAAGGTGCTGGGCGTTCCTATTGATGTGCCACTGGATAGCAAGCTGCGCCTGACCCGCACCATCGATTTTCTGCCTATGTCTGGACGTACGGCTGGGAGTTGCGCCATGCGCTTGCGTAACAAGCCGGGTGCCATCTTTTTTGGGCCGATCCTGGAAAGCAAAACGGCGGAGCAGTGGCCGACTCTGGTGCCACATGCTGACGATGTCTCCTGGGAGATGCGTCTCTTCGGTAGTCTGGGCTTGCAGGATGTTCGCTATGCCTATGCCTTCACCGATACTTTTACGCCGGACCGGACCCCTATCGGGCCAGATGCCGACGCGGCCATCCAAACGCAGTTGCAGACGGTGCTGGATACTGACTGAGTTCAGTCATTTGTCGACGTAGCCAAAAATCGCTGCAAGTTATCTATAATTGGCGTATAGTGCGGACGCTGAATTCCCTTCGTTGTCCAGGTGTGCTCATGTCTCAAGAATCCGATCTCCGCTTTATTGATTTTGCCCTCGCTGAACCGATCCAAAAAGCGGTGACAGAGATCGGCTACGAACAGCCATCGCCCATTCAAGCGCAGAGTATCCCGCCGCTGCTGGAGGGGCGCGACGTTATCGGTCTGGCGCAGACCGGTACCGGCAAGACGGCGGCATTTGCTTTGCCGCTGTTAAGCCGTGTCGATCTTGGTCTGCGCGTGCCGCAGTTGCTGGTGCTGGCACCGACCCGGGAACTCGCCATACAAGTAGCTGAGGCCATGCAAAGTTATGCTAAGTTCCTCCCCGGGTTCCATGTGCTGCCCATCTATGGCGGACAGTCCATGACCTTGCAGCTCAAGCAGTTGCAGCGAGGTGTGCAGGTTGTAGTGGGTACGCCCGGGCGCATTCAGGATCACCTGCGCCGCAAAACCCTGCGTCTGGACCAGTTGCAGGCCGTGGTGCTGGATGAGGCCGACGAAATGCTGCGCATGGGTTTCATTGACGCGGTGGAGGATATTCTCAAACACACGCCCGATGGTCGGCAGGTGGCACTCTTCTCCGCGACTATGCCGGATGCCATCCGCCGCATTGCTAAAACCTATTTGCACGATCCCCTGGAAATCCGTGTTAAATCGGCGACGACTACGGTGGCCGCCATTCGTCAGCGCTATTGGCAGGTCAGCGGTACCCACAAGTTGGATGCTCTTACTCGTATTTTGGAAGTAGAGGAGAGCAACGCCTGGCTGGTTTTTGTGCGCACCAAAACGGCGACGGTAGAGTTGGCGGAGCGCCTGGAAGCGCGCGGTTATGCCTGTGGCGCCCTCAATGGCGATCTCAGTCAAGCCTTGCGCGAACAGACCATTGAGCGCCTGAAGGCGGGGACGTTGGATATTGTCGTTGCGACCGATGTAGCGGCCCGTGGCTTGGATGTCGAACGGATCACCCATGTGATCAACTACGATATTCCGAACGACACCGAAGCCTATGTTCACCGCATTGGACGCACGGGACGTGCCGGACGTGCCGGGGACGCTATTCTCTTTGTTGCGCCGCGCGAACGTCACTTGCTGCGTGCCATCGAGCGGGCGACGGGTCAGACAATCACGGCCATGCATCTGCCCAGCATGGAAGATGTCGCAGATCGGCGGATGAGCCAGTTCAAGGATCAGTTGTCGGACGTATTGAATAGTCAGGATCTGGCGGTTTTTGAATCCCTCATTGCGGATTATCAGCAGGAAAACGATGTGGGTTTGGGAGAAATCGCTGCGGCGCTGGCTTACATGGTGCAGAAAGAGCGGCCCTTGATTCCCATTGAGGCCGCAGTATCCAAGCCGATGCGCAGCGACTCCGTCAGTTCGGGTCGGCCGCCCTCATCACGTCGTCGCTCTGAAGACGATCGGGGCGCACGGCCGCCGCGCGGTGGTGCCACATTGGGAGGGGAGGATGTGCCTATGCGTCGCTTCCGTCTGGACGTGGGTGAAAGCCATGGTGCGCAAGTCAAAAATATTGTGGGTGCGATCGCCAATGAGGCAGGGATACCCAGCCGCAATATTCGCAAGGTACAGATTAACGCGGAGCATACCACTGTTGAGCTTCCCGCAGATATACAGCCGTCGGTTTTACAGCATCTGCAAAAGGTGTGGGTCGCTGGACGGCCTTTGCAGATCGCCCCGACCGATGCTGGTGTGCCTGTGGGGCGTGCGCCTGCCAAGCCGCGTCCAGCCGCGCGTGAAGAGCAGCGGGTACCGCGCAAGATACTTTCGGCTAAACCGGCAAAAAGTGAGTATAAATCGAAGGATCGTAGCGCTGGTGCAGCAAAGCGAAAGAAGCCCGCGCGCTAGCCGAACGAAAGAAAACCGGAATCGCGAAAGCCAGACCGGTAAAGTTACTTTTCCCCGCAGGGGGGGACGGATGGCTGAGAATGCTGCCACCCGTTGGACTTAAATTAAGCCCGGCGGACCTTCTCGGCCTGCAAACCCTTCGGGCCACGAGTCACTTCAAAATTGACGCGCTCGCCTTCGGCCAGGGTCTTGAACCCCGTACCTTCAATAGCGGAGTGATGCACAAAGACATCTTCCTTGCCATCTTCCGGCGTAATGAACCCAAACCCCTTGCTGTCATTGAACCACTTCACTGTACCAACCGCCATTTTACACCCCAAATTAATCAAAGATGGCCCAACTGGCCGTTGCCAAGGATAACATATCTACAGTCCGGTGCAAGTTTATATGCCTGACCAGGTCTTTAGTATTCAGGTAATCAGTAAGGGGTCCACATCAAGCATCCAGCGCACCTTTCTGGCGGAGTGAAGCTCGGCAAATTGTGGCAGCCAGAGTTTAAGCGCTTTTTGCATTTGGGCCCGACTTGGTGCTTGTATCCAGAGCTCTGCACGCTCGAATCCAGCACGACGCTCCATGAGCGACGGCGTCGGACCGCTGATCTCCACCAGAGTGGGCGGTGCGCATTGGCAGGCGGCCCTCAGGAATTCGTCTACCCGGCACCGTTGGTGCGCCTCGGCACGCAGCAGGGTAAGGGCTCCAACGGGCGGTAGCCCCGCCGCCCGGCGTTCATCCAGGAGAGCCTGGGCCGGAGGGCGGTAGTCGCCCTGAGCGAGGCTTTGCAGTAAAGGATGTTCGGGTAGATGGGTCTGCAGTAGTACCTGGCCGGGTCGCTCTTCACGACCTGCGCGACCTGCGACTTGTAGAACGGTCTGCAGCAGTCGTTCAGGAGCCCGAAAATCAGCGCTGAACAGACCCTGGTCAGTATTGATAATACCGACTAGGGTGACGGCCGGGAAGTGGTGTCCCTTAGCCAGCATTTGGGTACCCACGAGGATGGCAGCACGATTCTGGCGAATGTCGGCGACCACCGTAGTGAGGGCATCGCGACCCTGTAGTGCGTCGCGGTCGATACGCCAAATGGGGGTCTGAGGAAAGCGCTGGCGAAGTACCTCCTCCAGTTGCTCCGTGCCTTGGCCTGCGGTGATTAGCGCCGCACTGCGGCAGGCGGGGCAGACTTGCGGCCAGCGTGATACGTGATTGCAATGATGACAGCGGAGGCGTTCCTGTTGACGATGCCAGGTCATGGGCGCGCTGCAACGAGGGCAGTGCACCACATGACCACAATCGTGGCAGAGCACTGCTGGGGCATAGCCGCGACGATTCAGGAACAGTAATACCTGGTTGCCTGCTTCCAGGGTTTCCTTACACGCCGTTAACAGCGTAGAGGAAATGCCACCCTGCAGGTTCTCGCGGCGCACTGGTACGATGGTCATCTTCGGCAATTCCGCTGAAGTGGCGCGCTGGCGCAGCTCCAAGTGTCGATAACGGCCCTTTTGCGCGTTGTAGAGACTTTCCAGAGAAGGGGTGGCAGAGCCGAGCACAATGGGAATGTTTTCCAGGCGCGCGCGCTGAATCGCAAGATCCCGCGCCGAATAATGCCAGCCGTTCTGCTGCTTGAAAGAGGGATCATGTTCTTCATCGACAACAATCATGGCAAGACGGGGCAGGGGTACGAAAAGTGCCGAGCGGGTGCCAACGATGACCTGAATCTGTCCCGCTGCCGCCGCTGCCCAGATGCGCAAACGTTCGGCGTCGCCTTGTGCAGAGTGCAAGGCGGCTACGCGATGCTCGCCAAAACGCGTTTGGCAGCGTTCTACGAGTTGGGGGGCGAGGCCGATCTCCGGGACCAGAATGAGGACCTGTGCCCCAGATGCCAGATGCGGTCGGATTGCTTCCAGATACACTTCTGTTTTACCGCTGCCGGTTACTCCCTCTAGTAACCACGCGTGGAAGCTTCCGGCCATGCGTAATTGCAATACGGCGCTTTCTTGCTCCGCGTTTAGGTCATATGGAGAGGGCGCCGCCTGTTCTGGTGAGATAACTTCCGTCACCGCTTCTATCCAACCACGCCGGATGGCCTGCCGTAAAATGTGGCGTAATTCTTTGGGAATTTCTGCATCAGGCACAACACTCGTGGTGCCGAGCAATTCCCGGAGCGTTTGTTGCAATTTTCCGGGTTGGCGTGGTGCCGTCTGGGCCTCGATAGCACTGAGGCGGTAACCCCAGGGAGCCGGTTTTGGTAGCGGCCGTCCTTGACGCAGCAGGGTCGGCAAGGCGGTGGCCCAGGCATCGCCGAGCGGGTGATGGTAGTATGCCGCCCCGAACTCTATCAATTGCTGCAAGGCAATGGGTAAAATGGGATGCGCATCCAGAACCCGCTCGATGGTCTTTAGCGTTACATCGGGCGGGCAACTGGCGTAACCGAGAATGATGCCTACCCGACTGTTTTTGCCGAAAGGTACCCGCACCCGCATACCCGGCTGCAGATGGCCCTCCGACGGCGGGGCGTAAGAAAATATGCGGCGGAGCGGTACCATGACGGCGACCTGAATGCATCTGGTTTCAGCGCTCATGGAGTTGCCCACAACTTCTGTGGATAAGTCTGTGTATGAACATCTTGAAAAGTCCCAGACTCCCTGTTCTTCAACGCGTTAGAGTAGACGCCTAAAAAAGGTGCAAAATAAAAGATAATAAAAAACAATATGTTAATAATTTACACCAAAAACATAGTGGGACCACCCCAGCTTGTCCCCGTGTATGAGTAAATTGTGTATAAGTTTGTCAACGGTTGCTTTCAAAGTGCTCTGGGTATGCACGGATGGCCAAAAAATGGTCAATCTTCTATAGTGCCGTCGGTAGAATGGGTACCCCGCACGGAGCCAGCCCGGCAACAATCCCCCAGAAGAGCAGCAAACCGATCCAGTTATTATGCAAAAAAGCGCGGAATGCCTGATCCCGGTCGCCGCCGAGCAGCGACTGCTCGTAGGCCGCGAGAACGGTGGCACCTGCCAAGGCGATCCAATAAGGCCAATGCATGCCCTGCTCAACGCCGATCCCGAAAAAAGTCATGAGCATGACGGCTTGCAGGCCAGCAACGGCGTGACGGTCAAAACGTCCAAAAAGAATGGCCGTCGACTTGATTCCGGCCTTGAGGTCGTCTGGACGGTCGGCCATAGCGTAGGCCGTGTCATAGGCGACGACCCAGCAGGCATTGGCCAGCATCAGCCACCAGGCGAGTGCCGGAACTTGCCCGAGGGTCGCGGCAAACGCCATGGGTATACCGAAGGAAAAGGCGATACCCAGATAAGCTTGCGGGAGGTGCGTGAAGCGCTTGAATAGCGGGTAGGTAACAGTAATGAGCACGGCGCCCGCCGCTAACCATATGGTCAGCCAGTTGAGAAAGGGCAAGAGCGCTGCGGCTAGCAGGCAGAGAATAACGAACAGGCGCAGTGCTGCCCGCGAGGTGATCAGGCCTGTCGCCAGGGGGCGCTGGCAGGTACGGGCGACCTGACGGTCGAAATCGCGGTCAAAGTAATCATTGATCACACAGCCCGCTGAGCGCATCAACCAGGTGCCAACGGTGAAAATCAGGAAGTGATCGAGTGACGGAGTACCCCTAGCGGCCAGCCAGAGTCCCCAGTAGGTGGGCCAGAGCAGGAGCAGGGTGCCAATGGGACGATCCATGCGCATCAGGGCCACATAGGCGCGTAGGCGTTGGCGGAGTGGCGCCGGAGTCGCTTGCATCAGCGTCGTCCTCGACCCGCCCAGCTTGGCAGGTCCGGCAGGAAATGCTCTTCGACCAGGACCCCGGTAGCACCGCGACGCAATACGGACCGCCTCTGCCAGCGGCGCTGGCCGAATCGTGGTTGGCTCTCGGCTTGAATCGGGGAGCGCCGCAAACGGCGGTGACGGAATAGGGTATTACCGATGGGGCGCGTGCCATGGCGGGTCAGCGGTAACAGACCGTGACGCAGTCCGCACAAAGGAATGGTCGTGCGCGCCCAGAGCGCCGGACGCATTGGGTCGCCACCGTGCAAGAGGACCTCGCGCCAAAAAATCTGCTCTCCGCGATGTAGGCGCAATATGCGGCGCTCGACCGGTGCAGGATTCGCGCGCCCGCTACCCAGCAGCAGCGCCTGCACCACATGCGGCTTTCCGTAAGCCCGTTGTAGCGCTGCAGTGAGAGAGGCTGGCAAGGTTAGCCAAGGCCATAGCGCACGAGGGGCATGGCGCAGGGGGGGCGGATTTTTGGTGATCATTTTGGAACAGGGCAGGGACCCATTGTCTGACGCGGCACTCTGTGTCTTTCGGTCATGCCTCATCATTCTCGCCCCTTTTTTTGTCAACGCGACCAAATCAGCACTGCTGGGGGGCGTGATAAATGAAGGCGTCTACCCGAGCCGGTGGCACATTGCGCCAGACCACGGCGACGCGTCGGCGGCGGAACTCCGGTGGCAAGCCCCGGCAGGAACTGCGGAAGTGGTAGGTAAACTGGATGAAGACCGTGCCGTGATGACTGATCCCCGGAAGTTGCTGAAAGATGCGCTCGACGACTGCTTTGGGAATGCTGCGCAGCGGCAGACTGGACACCACGGCGCGGACCGGACCGCGATGCGCCACCAGGTGTTGAAGGTGCGCTGCGTCTCCTTCAATGACCTCCACCTCGGGATAATGCTGGCGCAGGTGGCGGACCATGGCTGGCGCCTGCTCGACAAGAACCAGATCCCGCGGTGGAATGCCGCTTTCCAGCAAGGCCTTGGTGACCGGTCCCATGCCCGGCCCCAACTCCACCACCAGGCCGGGGCTGTGGGGCACCATGGCGGCCATACGGCGGGCGAGGAAGGGCGAACTGGGTAGCACCGCTCCAATGGCATGAGGGTCGCGTAAAAACTCGCGGGTAAAGTGCCAAGGCTGGGACATCGGCCCGGAAGATCGGGACATGGGCTTTCTCCACCGGTGGAGGCAAAACGCTGGTCATCGCGTCGCCGAATGAATGGCGCGTATGGTAGCACGATGCTGCGGATGGCGTCATGCCGGACTACTTTTGGGTTATACTGGCGCCATGGGAAACTGATCTTCCGGGTTTAATGAGGATGAATATGAATAAGAACAAGCGATTGTTTCTGATCATCATGACGATACTATCCCCAACCTTGCTCAGCGCCTGTAGCACGGAGGATGGGGGTGGGCCGCTGGCGGCCGTCTATACCGGCCAGGACACGCACTACTACCCGACGGCATTTCAGCCTACCCGTGCGGCAGCCACGCAGGTGCTGGGGCAAATGCATTGTGTCATTCTCAGTACCGAAAGTGCGGGCACTTCCTCCCAAGGCAGTGTTATTCATGCGCGTAGCGGGCACATGCTGGTGGATGTAACGATCACGCCGAAGGGGCCGCAGGTCACTGCGGTGGCCACCCGTTTTGGTCTGCTGGGTAGTGTTCAGGACGATCAGCGCTTTCACTACCTGCTGAAATCAGCGCTGGGTTTGGGGTGATTCCGTAATCGGCGACCGCCCCTTGTCAATCCTTCGGGGTGGCCCTATCATCATCCATAAAGTCCTCACTTTTTTGGGAATGCATTGCAGAACCTGTATATCAAGACTTACGGCTGTCAGATGAATGAGTATGACTCTGAGCGCATGGCTGATTTGCTTGCGGTCAGTCATGGGTTGCATCTGGTGGACGATCCGGCGCTTGCCGATGTGCTCCTGCTCAACACCTGCTCCATCCGTGAAAAGGCCGAAGACAAGGTCTTTACTCAGCTCGGCTTTTGGCGCCCTTTCAAGGAACGGCGCCCGGAGGTGGTGATCGGTGTAGGGGGCTGTGTAGCCAGCCAGGAAGGAGAGCGATTGAGGCGGCGCGCTTCTTACGTGGATCTGGTGTTCGGACCGCAGACGCTGCACCGTCTGCCGGATTTACTGGATGCCTGTTTGGCCGAGCGCCGCCCGCAGGTGGATGTCGCCTTCCCGATGTTGGAAAAGTTTGATCATTTGCCGCAGCGGCCGGGCCGCGACGGAGCGACTGCTTTTGTCACCATTCAGGAAGGCTGCGATAAATTCTGTACCTTCTGTGTGGTACCCCATACCCGGGGACGGGAATATAGCCGCACCATGCCCGATATCCTGCGTGAGGTGCGTGCGTTGGCAGAGCAGGGCGTGCGTGAGATCACCCTGCTGGGGCAGAACGTCAACGCCTACCGGGGTGCGACGGGGCTGGTGGGTGAGGGCAGCCTGGCCGATCTACTGGAACGTCTGGCGCGAATTCCCGGTATACTGCGCCTGCGTTATACCACTTCCCATCCCAGTAACCTTGACGATGAATTGATTGCGGCGCACGGCAGTATCGATATTCTCGCACCGCATTTGCATCTGCCGGTGCAAAGTGGCTCTGACCGCATTTTGCGGCGTATGCACCGTAAACACACGGTCGAGCAATATCTGGATAAGATTGATCGCCTGCGTGCCGCCCGTCCAGGCATCCAGATTTCTTCGGATTTCATCGTGGGATTTCCGGGTGAAACCGATGCGGATTTTGCCGCGACCATGGAATTGATCGATGCGGTGCGCTTCGATCAGTCTTTTTCCTTCAAATATAGCCAACGCCCTAATACACCGGCGCTGAAGCTGAAAGACAGCGTGCCCGAGACCCTCAAGGATGAGCGTCTGGCGGTATTGCAGGGGCGCATCAACGGGCTGGCGCAGGGCTATGCGCAAGCCCTGGTGGGCACGCGGCAGGCGGTACTGATGACTGGACCGTCGCGCCGTGATCCGCAGCAACTGACGGGCAAGACCGCTTGCAATCGCTCGGTCAATATGGCGGGGCCCATGGATTGGGTCGGACAGATGCTGGATGTCGAAATTACGGCAGCGCTGCCCAATAGTCTGCGCGGGCGTGTGGTGCATACGGCACCCGCGAGCCAGCGCCTTGCCATATAGTCCCATGGAGCCTCCCGGTAAGACGCTGAGTGTCAGCCACAGTGATTTCATTGCTGAACACGCCAGTGCGGCGATGCTCTCCGAGCTGTCCGGTGAGTTGGATAGTCATATCAAACAGATCGAGTCGCGCTTGGGAGTGGTTATCCTGCCCCGTGGCACACGCTTTCATATCACCGGGACAGCCGCTTCTGTGCAGGCAGCGCAGGAAGTACTCTCCAAGTTATATGCTCAAGTACGCCAGGGTCGGTCCTTGTCCAGTCATTGGGTACATCACAGCATCCAGAATGTGCAACTGGAGGCGGAGGCGGGTGCTACGGCGGTGGAATCTTCCGGCATACAGACCCTCAAAGGGCTGATTCGTGGTCGTGGGCAACGGCAGCGCCATTATCTGGAGTCTATCCGCCATAATGATCTCACCTTCGGTATCGGCCCAGCTGGTACCGGTAAGACCTATCTGGCCGTTGCAGCGGCGGTGGAGCAGATGGATAGTAATCAAGTGCGACGCTTGGTGCTGGTTCGTCCTGCCGTAGAAGCGGGCGAGCGCCTGGGTTTTCTGCCGGGATCCCTGAGTGAAAAGGTCGATCCATACCTTCGCCCACTTTACGATGCGCTCCATGAAATGCTGGGTTATGAGAAAGTAGCCAAGCTGATGGAACGGCAGGTGATTGAAGTGGCGCCCCTCGCCTACATGCGCGGACGTACCCTCAACGACGCCTTCATCATCCTCGATGAGGCGCAGAATACCACCCCGGAGCAGATGAAAATGTTCCTGACCCGGATGGGTTTCGGTGCCAAAGTCGTGGTAACCGGTGATGTGACTCAGGTGGATTTGCCTCGCGGACAGCTTTCCGGGCTGGTGCAGGCCATGGATGTGCTGGGGAACATGCCGGGTATCGATATGGTGTTTTTTGAAAGTGCCGATGTGGTGCGTCATCCGCTGGTGGCACGGATTGTGGAAGCCTATGACCGCTTCGGAGAAAAGGCATGAGTCGTCTTTATCTGCGCATGGCCGTGGACGATGCCGCCGTGACCTTGCCACTGCCGTCTCGTGCGGAGGCGCGCCGGGTGATTCTGCGAGCGCTCTCCGCCCCTTCGGCGCGGGCATCCGCCGATGACCGGATATGCGAACTGTCCCTGACGTTTGTGGCCGATGCGGAAATAGCGGCACTGAATGCGGGGTATCGGGGTAAGGCTAAGCCGACCAACTGCCTGTCCTTTCCGCAGGATAGGCTACCAGCGATGTTCCGCCGTGATCTGCTGGGCGATATCGTTATCGCCCCGGCGGTAGTCATGCGCGAAGCCGCCGAGCAGGGCAAGCGCCTGCGTGACCATTATCGTCATTTGCTCATTCACAGTACCCTCCACCTCCTCGGATACGACCATGAAGTGGTTGCCGAGGCACAGGAGATGGAGGCGCTGGAAATCCGATTACTGGCTGAAATGGGTGTGGCCGACCCTTACCTGAACCAAATGCATGAGTGAAGATCGAAGTGGCCAGGAACGACCTCGGAGCTGGTGGGAACGATTTACCCAGTCCTTGCGTGGCAATGTGGAAGATCAGGATACCCTGCTGGAACTGGTCCGTGAAGCAGGTGAACGGCAGATCATCGACGCCGAAGCAGCGCGGATGGTGGATGGAATCTTCCGCATGGGCGAGCTTACGGTGCGGGACGTGATGATTCCTCGGCCACAGATGGAAGTGATTGAACTGGATATGCCTTTATCGGAGATTATTGCCCGGGTGTCTGAGGTGGGGCACTCGCGTTTTCCGGTGGTGGGGGATGACCGCGATGATGTGCGCGGCATTCTCCTGGCCAAAGATCTGTTGCGAGGCTGTCGGGGCGACATTCCAACGCCGCGGTTGACGGAGTTGCTCCGCCCTGCGACCTTCATTCCCGAGAGCAAACACCTGGATCACTTGCTCTACGAGTTCCGCACGGGTCGACATCACATGGCCGTGGTAGTAGACGAGTACGGTGGTGTCGCCGGCCTGATCACCATCGAGGACGTGCTGGAAATCATCGTCGGGGCAATCGAGGACGAATACGATATTGACGAGGATATGATGATCGCGCCGCGCGAGGATGGCGATTTTCTGGTGAATGCCCTGATTCCACTGGAAGAATTCAACGCGCATTTTGTGGCGCACCTGGCGGATGGCCATGCCGACACGCTGGGTGGCTGGGTGGCGACGCGCTTGGGTCATGTGCCGCGTATGGGGGAAGTCGTAGAGGAGGAGGATTTGCGGCTGGAGGTATTGCGGGCGGATCGTAAACGGGTGCAGATTCTGCGGGTGACGCCGCCGCGCAGTGCATCCCTGCCGGAGACGGCGACCCAGGATGGTCTATGAAGGGTGATGTGCTGAGAACATCATCCTTTCCTGTGCGGCTTCTGGCCGCATTCATTTTGGGTGCGGCCTGGCCTTTGGCCTTTGCGCCGTTTGCTTTGTGGCCGCTGGCCATCACTCTGCTGTTTGGCCTGTTTTGGCTGGCGACTACAGAGGAGCGCCCGCGTCGTGTGGCCGCCCTGGGCACTGTTTTCGGTTTTGCGGCCTTTGCGGCGGGAACAAGTTGGATCGCCATTACCCTGCATAATTTTGCCAATATGGACTGGGTATTGGCGGGCGCCGCCGTCGCTGTGCTGGCTGCTTGCTGTTCCATCTATGCGGCGCTGGCCTTATGGCTGGCTGGCCGTTTTTTTGTCGGAAATGCCCGGCTGTTGGCCCTGCCGGTGTTGTGGATTTTGGGGGAATGGGCGCGGGCCCATCTCTTTACGGGCTTCCCCTGGCTGGCGACGGGATATACCCAGACCCATGCCTTCCTCGGCGGTTTCGCGCCCTGGCTGGGGCAGTATGGAGTGGGATTGGCGACCGCCGGAGTGGCGGCCATCCTGGTCTATATGCTGCAACGACGGCAGTCCCGTCATGTACTGATGGGGGGCGTCGCCTCGCTCCTTGTGATTTTCGGCGTGGCCATGGCGGCGGCTTCGGTGTCCTTCACCCATCCCGCAGGCAAACTGCTGCGGGTGACTTTGCTGCAGGGTAATATTCCCATCACTGAGAAGTGGAATGCCGGCAAAGTCAACGCCATCCTGCATCACTATGTAAACCTGATTTTACAGACACCGCCCGATACCCAGTTGATCGTCCTGCCGGAGACCGCTTTCCCCATTTTCCAGACGGAACTGCCTGGTCTGATTGAGCAATTGCAGCAATGGTCAGCGATGCACCATAAAATCCTGCTCATCGGCATTCCCGAGGAGACCGGCCGCAAATATTACAATGCGGCCATGGAAATCGACGGGAAGGCACCCGTGCGCTGGTATCAGAAAGAGCATCTGGTGCCCTTTGGGGAGTACATCCCTATGCCCAGCCTGTTCGGGCCGCTGGTGCATCATTTTTTACCGGGGCTCGGTAGTTTCTCTGCCGGGCATGGGCCTTATGCCTTGCCTGTAGATGGACAAAAAGCCGGTACAACCATCTGCTATGAAGAGTCCTTCTCCCGCGATGTGCGCAAGGGCGTGAAGGACGGGGCCACCTTTCTTTTGAATATCAGTGATTATGCCTGGTACGGCCATAGCATCGCCGCCGCACAGAGCCTGCAAATGGCGGCCATGCAGTCCCTGCAGGAGCAAAAACCCGATGTTCGTGCGACCAACACGGGCATTACCGCGCTGATCTCGCCGCATGGACGCGTGATTTCGCAATTACCCCAGTTTGTGGTGGGCACCCTGAATGGGGCCATACAGCCGATGGCCGGAAAAACACCCTTCGGACGCTGGGGCGGTCTCCCCTATCTGTTGTTGAGCCTGATTCTTCTGCTGCTGGCCGTCGTCCTCACTCACCGGCAATCATCATCTCGTCAATGAGGATGGAGGGGCAGCCGGTGTTGCCGTGAATGAGCAAGTCGTTGCCCACGGCGCTCATGCCCTGGAACATATCCTGTAAGGCTCCGGCAATGGTGATCTCTTCGACGGGATACTGAATCTCCCCATGCTCTACCCAGAAACCGGCGGCGCCCCGTGAATAATCACCGGTTACCATGTTGATGCCGAAGCCGATGAGTTCGGTGACCAACAGGCCGCGTCCCATCTCGCGGAGCAGATCCTCCAGAGAGGCGTCTCCAGGTTGCAGGGTGAGATTGTGGGCCCCGCCAGCATTACCGGTGCTCTGCATGTTCAACTTGCGGGCGCTGTAACTATCGAGGATGTAACCCTCCAGCACGCCATCAGCGATGATGTCGCGATTGTGGGTGGCGACCCCCTCGCCATCGAAACTGCTGCTACCTAATCCTCGCCGCCGTAGTGGTTCTTCATAAATGCGGATGTGTTCCGGGAAGAGCTGTTTGCCAAGGCTGTCCAGTAGAAAAGAGCTTTTGCGATACAGGCTGCCGCCGCTGATGGCGCTGGCGAGGTGGCCGATAAGGCTGGACGCAACTTGGTTTTCAAAGATCACCGGGGCCTTGGAGGTGGCCACCTTGCGGGCATCCAGACGGCGCAGGGCGCGTTGCGCGGCTATCTTACCGATGGCCTCCGGCGTTGCCAGGGCGTCGGCGGCACGGGCCACATCGTACCAGTAGTCTCGTTGCATGCCGCCTTTGCTGTCTTCGGCAATCACCGAGCAGGATAGGCTGTGTCGTGAGGAACGGCTGTTGCCCATGAAACCCAGGCTATTGCCATAGACCGACGTGCCCTCGCCAGTGCCGAGGCTGCCGCCTTCAGAGTTGTGAATGCGCGGATCACTGTCGCGAGCGGCCGCTTCACAGCGGCGTGCCAGATCAGCGGCGGCGTCAGCATCTATGGACCAGGGATGATAGAGGTCCAGATCGGGAAACTCTTTGGCGAGCAGTTCGGGATCGGCGAGCCCGGCAAAAGGGTCTGCTGCCGTATGCCGGGCAATGGTGAGCGCCGCTGAAACCGTCTCTGACAAGGCCTTGCGGGAAAAGTCCGAGGTGGAGGCGCTGCCTTTGGACTGGCCCAGATAGACGGTGACCCCCAACCCCTTGTCCTGATGGTATTCGATGGATTCTACTTCCCCCAGGCGCACTGTTACCGACAAGCCTCTGCCGGTGCTGGCGGAAGCCTCTGCCGCACTGGCGCCCTGCTCGCGGGCAAGGCTGAGCATGTCGCCAACGATCTGGGTCAGGGTGCTGGTATCGAGGGTGGAGTGGGGGGCTTGGCTCATGAGGTGTTTTCCCGCAGGTGATGGAACAATCGTTTCATCTTACCCCCAAGCTTCAGGGCAGGGGAAGCTTGGCGCATGAATTCGGTCTGCGCTACGGCGGGAAGCCAACGCCGGGCTGTTGCGGCGCCAGATGAAGGATGCGCATTATTTGTTGTATGGATGAGGAGTAGTCTATTCCTCTCTTCTTGAATGTACGCTTGACATGGAATAGGTCTTTCGCTAAATTGCAACAAAGTTGCATTATGAAAATAATGATCATCTCGCATAGCCCTTTACTGCTGCTTCTGGGGTTTTGAAAATGCTTAAATTCAAGAAGAACGCCTCTACGTTTTCAATGACCGGCCGCCGCCCGCACGGCTGGAGTCCCGCCCTGCGCACCATTCCGTTGTCTTTGCTCGTCTTGTGTGCCGGGCTGGGCATGGCGCGGGTAGCCGCTGCGGCGACCATTCATGCTGTAGGTATAGAGAGTCAATATGCCAATGTGGTCGGCCAGATTGGTGGAGAATATGTCACTGTTACTGCCATCGAAAGCAATCCCAATACGGACCCGCATACCTTTGAAGCGAGCCCTGCCGTGGCCCGAGAGATCACTGCCGCGCAGATCGTGGTGCGTAATGGCGTCGGCTATGACGGTTGGGCCGAGAAGATCCTCATGGCGGACCCCGGCGCCCAGCGCAAGGTGATCGTCGTTCAGGATCTACTCCATCTGCCGAAAAGCACCAAAAATCCACATCTCTGGTACCTGCCGGAAACGATGCCTGCCGTGGCCAAGGCCGTTGCCCAGAGTCTGACGGAACTGGACCCCGCCCATGCCGCCTATTTTATGGCCAACGTGCGTCAGTTTGATGCCTCCTTGAAGCCCTGGTATCGGGCAATTGCCAGCTTCAAGGCCCAATTCGGTGGAACGCCGGTGGCAGTGACGGAGCCCGTCGCTGATTACCTGTTGCAGGCTGCGGGATGCGACATCAAAACGCCGTGGAAACTACAGGCGGCTATCATGAATGGTACCGACCCGGCGCCGCAGGATGTGAGTATCCAGGATCAACTCATTAAGCAGCATCAGGTCAAGGTGTTCCTTTATAACCAGCAGGTGACCAATGCGCTGACAGCGTCATTTCTAAGTAAGGCGAAAGCAGCGAATATCCCTGTGATCGGTGTCTATGAAAGCATGCCAGCAGGCTATAGCTATCAGTCCTGGATGCTGGCGGAGGTGAATGCGCTGCGTAATGCGGTGAAGCATGGCACTTCAACGACTGTGCTGAAGTAATACGACATTGGGAATGCCTGATCCAATACTTTCGGTTGCGCGACTCTCTGTGGATTTGGGCGGTCGCCGCATTTTGCGGGATGTCAGTTTTGAGCTCTATCCCGGCCAGCTTTGTGCCCTGATCGGTGAGAATGGTGCGGGCAAGACGACCCTGCTGCGCAGTCTGTTGGGTCTGACGCCAGTCCGCGCGGGGCAGGCCTTGATTGATGGCGCGCCCGCTGGTCAGCGTCGTGCCCTGATCGGCTATGTCCCCCAGAAAATCGCTTTTGATGCGGATATTCCCCTGCGGACCCGCGATCTGGTGCAGTTGGGGCTGGATGGCCATCGCCTGGGTCTGCCGCTGTTTTCCGGCCGCAAAAAAGCCGTGGTAGATCAAGCGTTGCATGCGGTCGGGGCAGAGGCCTTTGCGGATCAGCGGGTTGGGGAACTCTCCGGTGGCCAGCAACAGCGGGCGGTTATCGCCCATGCCCTGGTGCGTCAGCCGCGTCTGCTCATTCTTGATGAGCCCTTGGCTAATCTGGATTTCGGCAGCGCCAATGCGCTGGTGGCGTTGCTTGGTACGTTGACTCGCACCCAGCAGATTGCCGTATTGGTGACTGCCCATGATATGAACCCACTCTTACCGGTCATGGACCGTCTGGTCTATCTGGTGGGCGGCCAGGCCGCCACCGGCAGTGTGGAGGAGGTGGTGCAGCCTGAGGTGTTGAGTAAGCTCTATGGTTACCCGGTAACGGTATTGCGGCATGGGCGGCGGATACTCGTGCTACCCGATGTCACCGCTGAAGATGCCGAGGCGGGCACGGCAGCGCATATACCGCATCCAGAAAAGGCCGATTAACGCCATGTGGAATCTTTGGATGCTTTTGGGAAATTCCAGTTTCTTCAGTAGTGAGCCGGTGCAAACCGCGCTGATTGTGGGGACTTGCGCAGCGCTGGTCAGCGCGGTGATCGGTGTGTTTACCATATTGCGCGGCAACGCCTTTGCCGGACATGCCCTGGCCGACGTGAGCAGCGCCGGTGGGGCGGCCTCCTTCCTGCTGGGCATCAATCCCTTGCTGGGCTTTCTGGGCATGGCCTGGATTGCGGCCTTCGGCATGGCGTTTCTTGGTGTACGCAAGGTGCGGGAGCGCGATCTTGCCACGGGCATCGTTCTGGGGGCGGGATTGGGTCTGTCGGCGCTCTTTCTTTATCTGGATGTGACGACTACCAGCACTACGGGCGCAGCGGTATCGGTGATGTTTGGTTCCATGTTTGCGATTCCGCAGAGCCTTATCGGCCCTGCGTTGGCGGCCTCCGCTGGGGTGTATTTGCTGACGGGTCTGCTCTACCGGCCGATGCTGCTGACGGCGGTGGACCCTGATCTGGCGGCCGCACGAGGTATCTCCCTGCGTTGGATCGGTTTGCTGCAACTGCTAGCCCTGGGGCTGGCGGTGGCGGTCTGCGCTCTGGCCATCGGCGCGGTGCTGGCGACCGCATTGCTCATTGGTCCGGCGGGGGCGGCGATTCGTCTGAGCCGACGTCCGGCGCAGGCGATCTGCGGGGCCATTGCTATTGGTTTGACGGCGGTCTGGGGTGGTATCTGGATGGCCTATGAGAGTTACTACTGGTTTTCCGGTAATGCCTGGCCAGTGAGCTTTTTTGTCGTGACGCTGGTGTTCGTGTTTTATCTGGCGGTGGTGCTGGTGGCTAAGATGACGGGCTTGTCGGCGCGTCCAAAGCCGGTCATCTGGCCGCACTGCGAGGTATAAGGCATGTTCTCCAGCTTCATGAGCAATACTTGGATTGCCGCCAGCGCCGTTGCTTTTGTCGCGGCTTTCGTCGGATTTTTTGTGGTGGCCAGACGTTCGGCCTTTGCCGCCCATGCCTTACCACTGGGTGCCTTTCCGGGGGCGGCGGCGGCCAGCCTGCTAGGGATCAATCCGCTGATCGGGCTGCTGGTTTTTGTTGGAATAGGGGTTTTACTCCTGCGCCAACTGGTGCGCGTGGGGCGTCGCGATGTGGGCACGGGTCTGCTGCTGGTGCTGTTTCTGGGGGTGGGGGCGTTGTTGCTCAGCATGACCAGTGAGTATGCGCCTGCGGTGTTTTCTTTACTTTTCGGCGAGGTGCTAGGGGTCAGCGACGCCGATTTGTGGCCCATACTGGGCATCTGCGCGCTGGTGGTCGTGGGCATCGCCCTGTATTTTCGGCCCCTCTTGCTGGATTCGACTTTCCCCGATCTGGCTGCCTTGCAGGGGATCCGCGCATCACGCATGGATCTGGTGTTCCTGACCCTGCTGGCCCTGGTGACGGCCACGGCCTTGCCGGTAGTGGGGGCCTTCCTGGTGTTCACCCTGCTGGTCGGCCCGCCGGCTGCCGCCCAGGCGTTGAGTGGCAATCCCATGCGCGTGCTGGCGCTATCCGTGATTTTTGCAGAGGGCTGCATCTGGAGTGCCATCGCGCTCTCTTACTGGACCAACTGGCCCATCGGTTTTTTTGTCGGGACCATGGGCGCGGGCTTGTTTACGGTGGCGCGTTCTTACCGGCACTGGAATCAGCGGCAGCGCAATTTCGTGACGGTATAAATACGCAAGGAACGGTGTATGAATCCGTCTGTGCATCTCTAGTGGCTCATCCTGAATTTTGAGGGGACGCTATCTCGAGTGGCAGCAGGATGACTAGCTTGAGATCGGTGCTGGTCGCTGGCAACAGCGTGCTCTGCTCATAGATCACCTGCCCGTGCTGTGGATGCTGAAAAACCCGTCTGCCGCCCTCCCGTTCGACGACATCCTGTGCAGCCCAGAGCTGAGAAAAGATTGCACTCTTTTCCTGAAGATGCTCGATTTGGCGGGCCATTTGCGGATCGTCCAGGTGCTTGCCCACATCCGCACGAAATTCCGCGATGACCCGCCGGGTACGGCCTTCCCAGTCGGCGACAAAACTGCGCGCCGAGGGATTCAGCAGGAGGAATTCGAGCAGATTAGGGGGCGGGCTGCCCGGTGTCGGGGGTTGGTCCATCCAGCCGACAAAATGCGCCGCCGCGGCCGTGTTCCAGGCGATGGCATTCCAATAGCGATCCAGTACATAGGCGGGTGTGTCCAGGGCGTGCACAATCCGCAGTACCGCATGCGGGGGCTGGGTATGGGCTTTGTCGGCAGTGGGATCAGCACGGCCGGCCAGATCGAACAGGTAGGCGCGTTCAGCTTCGGAGAGTTGCAGTGTTTGACTCAGACGGTCCAGTACGGCAGTGGAGGGCTGTACGGGGCGGCCCTGCTCTATCCAGGTAATCCAGGTGCTGCTGATTCCACAGAGGAGGGCCAACTCCTCACGACGCAGACCCTGGGTGCGTCGTCGTCCTTGTATGCTGAGGCCCGCCTGCTGCGGCGTGACTTTTTCGCGGTGACGGCGGATGAAATCGCCGAGAAGGGATGCGTTGCCGGTCATGGGTAGACAGTCAGCAAATGCCCAGCGCTTATTCGATCATCGATCATGACTTCTCCGCCGTGCTTCAGCGGATCAAAGCGATCCAGGTGTTCGCTGCGCGTCAGGTGGTCTGCGGGAACCGGCGCGACGATGGCCCGGCCCGCCTCGACCCGCAGCGTCACCTCCTGACCCGCATGCAGGTTGGTTTTGAGGGTAATGGCGGGAGGCGGTCTGGTTTCCATGTTTTTTCTCCGGGATGCAATACAAGTCCTCATGGTAAAATTTATACTAGTATACATTGTCATATTGTACCAGTTTAATAAGGCGTATACGATGCATGCACATCGTTAAAAAGGACAGCGTAAGGATTGATCATGGACCAGCAAAAATTGGTAGATGCACAGTTTGGTGTCGCCGCGATGGATTACCTGCAGAGCCCTACGCATGCGCAGGGGGCTGATCTGGAGCGGCTACGCGCGTTGGCCGATGGTCAGCGGGATTGGCGGGTACTGGACCTCGGCTGTGGTGCCGGACACGCGAGCTTTGCGCTGGCGGGTGAGGTCATGGAGGTAATGGCTTATGATCTCTCGACAGAGATGCTGGTGGTGGTGGCGGCCGAGGCGCAGCGGCGCAAGCTGGCGAATGTGCAGACGCAGCAAGGCGTGGCGGAAACTTTGCCTTTCGCCGATGCCCGCTTCGATCTGGTGGTGACCCGCTTCTCGGCGCACCACTGGGCGGATGTGCCGCGTGCCCTGAGGGAAGTGCGGCGGGTACTCCAACCGGAGGGCAGGCTGGTGGTGATTGATGTTGTCGCACCGGAAACACCGCTGCTGGATACCCTGCTGCAAAGCATCGAAGTCTTGCGGGATGCCTCCCATGTGCGCAATTATCGGTGTTCTGAGTGGGAAGTCATGCTGGTCCGGGCGGGTTTCGTTGTCAGCGATCGGGAGGGATGGAAACTGCCTTTGTGCTTTGAGAGTTGGATAGCGCGCATGCGGACCCCGGCGTTGCGGGTCGCCGCGATCCGCAGTCTTTGCGCGGATGCCGCCACCGAGGTGCGGGACTATTTCGCCATTCAGCCGAACAACGATTGTGCCATAGATGCGGCCTGGATAGAGGCCGTACCGCCGCCCGCCTGACGCGGTCCGTCGGTGGACCGGGAACGACAACTTTCTGAGGAGACAAGTAATGTCTGCAAAAACACTCTACGATAAATTATGGGAAAGCCATGTGGTCCATACGGAGCAGGACGGCGGGGTATTGCTCTATATCGACCGTCAATTGTTGCACGAAGTGACCAGCCCGCAGGCTTTTTCCGGGCTGCGGGCGGCGGGCCGCAAGGCGTGGCGCATTGATGCCAATATCGCGACGGCCGACCACAACGTGCCGACCATGGATCGTGCCACAGGGATTGCCGACGTCACCTCGCGCTTGCAGGTGGATACCCTCGACCAGAACTGTGCGGAGTTTGGCATTGAAGAATTTGGTATGCACGATAAGCGTCAGGGCATTGTTCACGTCATTGCACCGGAACAGGGCCTAACCCTGCCGGGCATGACGGTGGTCTGTGGAGACTCCCACACGGCGACCCATGGGGCGTTGGGGGCGCTGGCCTTCGGAATCGGCACCACCGAGGTGGAGCATGTGTTGGCGACCCAGTGCCTGTGGGCGCGCAAATCCAAATCCATGCGCATCTGGGTGGAGGGTGAGCTGGGCAATGGGGTGACCGCGAAAGATTTGGTGCTGGCCATCATCGGACGAATCGGTACGGCGGGTGGCACCGGCTACGCCATCGAGTTTGCCGGACCTGCGGTGCAGGCACTGTCGGTTGAAGGCCGCATGACCTTGTGCAATATGGCCATTGAGGCGGGTGCGCGCTCGGGTATGGTGGGTGTAGATGCCGTCACCATCAATTATCTGCGTGGCCGTCCCTATGCCCCGGTCGGCAAGGTCTGGGATCAGGCGGTTGCGGCCTGGGGCGAGCTACACAGCGACCTTGGCGCGCAGTTCGACGCGGAGATTCGTCTGGAGGCTACGGATGTGGCACCCCAGGTCACTTGGGGCACCAGCCCGGAGATGGTAGTGGATATTTCCGCGCACGTCCCCGATCCCGCACTGGAAAAAGACCCGGTGCGGCGCAAGGGTTGGAGTGAAGCGCTGGCTTACATGGATCTGGCAGCCGCAACACCCATCACTTCCATACCCCTGGATAAGGTATTTATCGGCTCCTGCACCAATGCCCGTATTGAAGACTTGCGGGCGGCGGCGGTGGTTGCCAAGGGGCACCACAAGGCAGATTCGGTGAAGGTGGTGCTGGTGGTGCCAGGCTCTGGTCTGGTGAAAGCCCAGGCAGAAGCCGAGGGTCTGGATCGCATCTTTGAGGCAGCGGGTTTTGAATGGCGGGAGCCGGGCTGTTCCATGTGTCTCGCTATGAATGCCGACCGCTTGGAGCCTGGGGAGCGTTGCGCGAGCACGAGTAATCGCAATTTTGAAGGGCGTCAGGGTGCCGGAGGACGGACCCATCTGGTGAGTCCTGCCATGGCCGCAGCGGCTGCCATTGCCGGTCATTTTGTGGATGTACGTGACTGGGCCGTGCACTAAAAAGCGCGCGCGGTCTTGGTTACTGCGTGTCGCCTTGGGCTTGTGCAGCCTGGGTATGGTGGAGGTCGGTATTTTTGCGGCAATCCGCGGCTGGTCAGCAGAAGGTGGCGCCGCGGAGTATGTCGTACAACGTTGGATGGAGAAATAATGGAAGCCTTTACCGTAGTAGAAGCGGTGGTTGCGCCACTGGATCGTCCCAACGTGGACACCGATGCAATTATCCCTAAGCAGTTCCTCAAGACCATTGAGCGCAAGGGGCTGGGTAAGCATCTCTTTGACGCCTGGCGTTATCTGGAGCGGGATGGAAAGCAGGTAAATATCCCGGAGTTCGTGCTCAATCAGCCCGCTTATGCGGGAGCACAGATCTTGTTGGCACGGGAAAACTTCGGCTGTGGTTCCAGCCGTGAGCATGCCCCCTGGGCCTTGGCAGATTATGGCTTTCGGGCAGTGATTGCCCCGAGTTTCGCCGACATTTTCGCCAATAATTGTGTGCAGAATGGCATCCTGCTGGTGCGCCTGCCCATGGATGTGGTGGATCATCTCTTCCATGAAGTGGCGGCGAACCCCGGCTACCGTTTGCGCATCGATCTGGCCGCACAGGAAGTGCAGACCATGGGTGACAGTCGATATACCTTTCCCATGGATGCGGGCCACAAGCATAAACTGATGCATGGTCTGGATGACATCCAACTGACCTTGCAGCAGGAGGATGCCATCCGTGCGTACGAAACACGGCGGCGGCAAAATGCCCCGTGGCTGTTTCGCGATGCATCTCCCAGGAGCGGGCAGATATGATTCAGGAACAGCAGGAAGAAGAGAGCGGACTGCCACCCCTGCGTTCAGATGCGGTCTTCCTCGCGGGGATGACCAAGCGGGGTAAGCCGTGCAGGTTGATTGACAACACTGTTTCGGCGCCCCGCGAGGAATTGAAGGCCCTGCTCAATGATCTCATTGAGCAGGAGCACTTCGGACCTTCGGGATTGAGTACAGCAGGGGGTAACACGATCCGCATCGGTGCCCCACAGTCTGCCCATGTGCAACTGGGGGGAAACATCTACCGGATGATCGTGGTGGATTACGAGGCGCGACTGGAGGAGTTTTAGCGCTGCGCCGCTCAGGGCATCAGCCGCTGAATCACCCAGACTCCACCGGTATCTTCCGAGCGGTGGTAAAGAAAGCGATCATGCAGTCGGCTGCGTCGACCCTGCCAGAACTCAAAGCGTTCTGGTAACAAGCGATAGCCCCCCCAGGCGGGATTGCGGGGCACATCGCCAGTCGGGTAACGGGCCTGTAAATCGGTTACTCGCTGTTCCAATGCCTTGCGATTGGCGATAGGTTGGCTCTGCTCGGAGGCGGCAGCGGCAAAACGGCTGCCGCTGGGGCGTTGCTGAAAATAGGCCTCTGCCTCGGCATCGCTGAGCCTCTCGACCGGCCCGTTTACGCGCACCTGTCGATCATTCTCCGGCCAGTAAAATACTGCGGCCGCTTGCGGGTTTGCCGCCAGTTCCTGCCCCTTCTGACTGCGCTGGTCGGTGTACCAGCACAAACCACGTTCGTCAAAATGTTTGAGAAGGACGAAGCGTACGTCAGGGTACCCCTCCGCGTCCGCTGTCGCTAACGCCATGGCCGTTGCATCAAAGTTGCCTGCCTCTGTTGCTGCCGCCAGCCAGTCAGCGAACTCGCGGAAGGGATCAGGATTCAGGTCCCGGCGATGCAACTCACTGTGAATGAAGTCACGGCGGGTACCGCGGTGGTCTATTTCGCCTTCCATATTGCCCCCGGTCGCTTGTTACCATTTACGCCTTGCGTTCGATGATCCCCTCAGCACTGCCAAACAGCATCACATCCGCACGCCGATGGGCAAATATGCCATTATCCAGCACGCCCGGAATCGCATTGATGCTTTCTTCCATCCGCAACGGGTCAGAGAGATCGAGTCCGGTGACGTCGAGGATGACATTGCCATTATCCGTCGTGACGCCACTGCGCAGTGTGGGGCTGCCACCGAGTTTCACCAGTTGCCGGGCAACAAAACTGCGGGCGAACGGAATCACTTCCACGGGCAGGGGGAATTTGCCGAGCATAGGCTTGTCCTTGCTGGCATCCGCGATGCAGACGAAGAGGCGGGCGGCACTGGCGACAATCTTTTCACGGGTGAGCGCGCCGCCGCCACCTTTGATGAGGCGGAAGTGCGGGTCGGCCTCATCAGCACCATCGACGTAGACCGGGATGTCGCCGGTACTATTGAGGTCGAGCACGTTGAGGCCTTGCGCCTTGAGGCGGTTTTCGGTGGCGACGCTGGAAGCCACATAGCCGTCCACATGGATATTGGCAGCGCCCAGCGCGTCGATGAAGAAGTTGGTGGTGGAGCCGGTACCCACCCCAACAACCATCCCGGGCTGGATATAGCGCAGGGCCGCCTCGGCCGCCATTTTTTTGAGTGCATCAGCATTCATAATTATTTTCCTTTGTGTGTTGGTGTGTTGGGAAGACGTTGTATAAAAGCGTGGGTGAGTGCCGCCGCAGAGGCTGGATTCTGGCCGCTGAGAATAAGGCGGTCAGTGGCGATATGGCTTTGCCATGGAGCGCCGGTGCTTACCCGGAAGCCTTCCTGCCGCAGGCGGTCTTCCAGCGTGTAAGGCCAGCGCCCGGTCAGTGATGTTGCCGATTCCTCCGCAGCACTGAAGCAGGTCACCCGTTGCCCGCAGAACGGTGACCGGTCTGCTCCGCCACCGGTGGCCAGGAGTGCCGCCGTGCCGTGGCAGAGGGTGGCGATGGGTTTTGCCGCCGACACGCAATGGCGCAGTAACCTGTCCACGCCGGGTGCCTGACAGAGGTCCATGAGCGGCCCGTTGCCTCCGGGAATGAAAACACCGATTAAGGTGTCCAGATCGTTGCCGGTTAGCGCATCTAAATCAAGGGGAGCGCGTAAGTCCGTCATCTGTCTGACGGCAGCGCATAAATAGGCGGCCTTGTTGTAGTCTCCACCAAGCGTGGCCGGGTCCAGACTTTCGGCATCGACTAGCGGCGGTACACCGCCGGGCGTGGCTATCTGGAGTCGCCATTCTGTCTCGCGCAGCATCTGCCAGGGTATCACCAGTTCTTCTGCCCAGAAGCCGGTGGCGACTTCGGTACCATCATTGAGGCGAAGATACGGTGCCGCGCTGAGCAGGATCAGGACGAAAGGCTGAGTAGTCATGCCCCGAGTTTAGCATGGCCAGCAGGCAAGGAAAGGGCAGCATCGGTATGGGCGCCAGCTGTCTTTTTGATGGTAATCGCACAGCACGATGCGTTTATAGCGCCAGATCAACATAAAAATAGTTATAAATATAAACATCTTTTTACTCTGTATTTGTGTTGTGTGAGTTCTTGTCTTATATGTTGCTGTTTCTACTGTAATTTAATATTTACAATTAATAAGAATAGCCTAATATTAGTAATAAATTATATTTTCTGCGTGTATTCAATAATTAGCACTTGCTTAACCCCAAAAATATTTGTGGCAATTCTCTATTGCTTTGCGCTTCCTGCTGGAATAGTTTTACAACCGAGCAACCAATAAGCATTAAAAGTATAAGTTTATACTATTTGCACTGGCGTAGTACGTAGTACATATGTGCGCAACGCGAGGAATGTGACTATGAAACCGTTAGCATCGGTATCTGGTAGTGTGATCGGTATCGCGGCGAGTACCGCGGTCATTCTCCTGGCACAGAGCCGTTCTTCTTGATGCGCAGCGGTGCCCCATTTTTGCCTGGGTGGCGTTGGTCGGGGTTGTGGAGGGCATAGGGGTGATTCGCGGTGTGCGTAACACAGAAGCGGTGCTGAGATTATTGGCTTCGGTGCCATCTGTCGTTGGGTTGCCGGAGCGAAAACACCATGATTCTGTGGCGATTTCGCCAAAGAGTGAACAAAAATCCCGAGCTGCACATGGTATCGGGAAAGTTATCGGATAGTGACCGCTATCCTGTCATATCGCGGATGATCTGTAGTCCGCCAGGGAGAAATGTCGATGCAAGTGAAGTGGAGGAATAACCTAAAAAACGGGTGGCGCTATGCCGCCCTCGCGCCGATTCTGCTGCTCAACGGCTGCGCTGGTAACCCCTATTGGATATTCGATCCCAAAGGGTTAATGGCCGACACCAATCTGTTTTACCTGTTGGTGGATGTCGGGATCATGGGCACCATCGTCGGGCTGACTACCCTGTTGGTGGTCTGGTTCATGTGGCGCTATCAGAAGGGTAAAAACCGGGGGAAATATGATCCTGCCTGGTCCCATTCCAATGCTATTGAAGTGGTTGTCTGGGGTATTCCCATCATCGCCGTCGGCTTTTTGTCGTATTTTGCCGTAACCGGTACTTTCGAAATAAACCCTTATAATCCTACGGTTATCACTAATAATCTGAAGCCGACAAGTGATCCGGTCGAGGTGGACGTCATTGCTACCGACTGGCAGTGGCTCTTTGTATATCCACAGTATCATATGGCCGTAGCCAATGAGCTGGTGCTGCCTGCGCACACCCCGGTATTTTTCCGTTTGACTTCAACCGCAGTGACCACGACGTTCTTTATCCCGCAACTGGTGGGCATGATTGACGTGATGCCCGGGATGCGTACGAAGAACGCCCTGGAAAGCAATAACACCGGGGTATATCAGGGAATCGCTTCGGATTATGCTGGCGCGGGTACTTCATGGATGACTTTCAAGACCAAAATGCTGAGTTCATCCGACTTTGGCCAATGGGTGCAAAAGGTGCAACAGTCCCCGATATCCATGACTTATACCAGCTTCAATAATTACGCTGACCCTTATATCAATGTACATCACAAGGTAGCGTATTTTTCGTCGGTGCAGGATGGCTTGTTTGACCATGTCATCGACGAGGTCATGAATGGAAAAACCTGGCCCATCCCGCCAATGATGACGGAAAACATGGTGGCGTATATGCAGAAGCAAAACGCCGAACATCGCGACTAACAACAGGAGGATTGATAGATGCTCGTAGATTTAGCCGGGGGCTGGAACCCCATGCTGGGGCGCCTTGCCTGGTCTCAGATCCCTTATGACAACCCCATCCTGGCACCCTTGTTTGTCGCGGTGGTCATCGGGGCTATTCTGGTACTGGGCCTGATCACGTACTACGGAAAATGGACCTACCTGTGGAAAGAATGGTTGACCACGGTAGATCATAAAAAACTGGGCGTGATGTACATCCTCATCGGTTTAGTGATGCTGTTCCGTGGTTTCATTGATGGCCTGATGATCCGGACGCAGCAGGCCTGGGGGGTGGGTTCTCACTCTTCGGGTGTTTTTGGTGCACTACATGGCTATCTGACGCCTTTCCACTTTGGGCAGGTCTACAGTGCCCATGGGGTGATCATGATTCTGCTGGCAGCTACACCATTGCTGGTTGGCTTCATGAACATCATAGTGCCCATTCAGATCGGTGCCCGCGATATGGCCTATCCCTATCTGAATGCGTTGGGGCTGTGGATTACCGCCGCGGCTGCGGCACTGATCATGATTTCTCTGTTCGTTGGCGATTTCGCGCACAACGGCTGGTTTGGTTATGCACCGATTTTTGAGTTGCAATATAGCCCGGGCGTAGGTGTGGATTACTGGATATGGACCATGGAACTGGTGGCGCTGGGTACTACTCTGGGCGGCATCAATATTCTGGCGACTATCATCAAGATGCGCGCACCGGGCATGACCTGGGGCCGGTTGCCGATCTTCGTTTGGGCCACACTCTCTGCGAACGTGATTGCGCTGACTTCTTTCCCGGCATTGCAGGTAGCACTGGCATTGGTCGCCGCAGATCGGTATTTAGGTGCCCATTTCTTCACCGCGGGTCTGGGCGGTAATCTGATGCTCTACACCAATCTGTTCTGGATTTGGGGCCATCCGGAAGTCTATTTCGTGATTCTTCCGGCTTTCGGCATGATGTCGGAAATTTTCCCGACCTTC
The DNA here is from genome assembly GCF_023229925.1 of Acidithiobacillus sp. Taxonomy (NCBI): domain Bacteria; kingdom Pseudomonadati; phylum Pseudomonadota; class Acidithiobacillia; order Acidithiobacillales; family Acidithiobacillaceae; genus Acidithiobacillus; species Acidithiobacillus sp. Next base: position 160,199 of record NZ_JALNYM010000004.1, read on the forward strand.
TCGGAGAAGCCACTGTTTGGCTATATCACCATGGTGCTGGCCAGTATGGCTATTGCCGGCGTTTCCTGGCTGGTCTGGTTGCACCACTTCTTTACCATGGGTGCGGGTCCTTACGTCAATAGCGCATTCAGTGTGGCCACCATGCTGGTCGGTATTCCTACCGGTGTGAAAGTGTTTAACTGGGCATTTACCATGTATCGTGGTCGTTTGACCTTTAACGCTGCCATGTTGTGGGCTATTGGCGCACTTTTCCTGTTGCTGATCGGCGGCCTGACCGGCATGATGCTGGCGGTTCCGGCCATCAATTACATGGTCCACAACAGCGTTTTCGTGGTCGCGCACTTCCACTCCATGCTGCTGGTGATTGTGTATGCCATTTTTGCTTCGGTGGTCTACTGGTTCCCGAAAGTCTTCGGCTTCAAGCTGGATGAATTCTGGGCAAAGACCATGTTCTGGCTCTTCTCCGCTGGTACGGTGCTGGTGTTCGTGCCTATGTATATGCTCGGTTTTATGGGTATGACACGGCGTTTGGATTACGTGTTCAACACGGTCTGGCACCCTTATCTCCTGGTGATGGAACTCGGCATTGCGGTTTATATGCTTTCCGTTCTCGCATTTTTTGCGCTGCTTTATGTCAGTGTCCGTGATCACGCGAAGAACCAGGTTGGTGCTGATGCCTGGGGTACCTCCCGCTCGCTGGAATGGCTTACCCATTCTCCTGTGCCATTTTATAACTTTGCGGTATTGCCGCATATCAATGCGCGTGATGAAGTGGCCTGGCGTCGTGATAATGACATTGATCATGTCCAGCCCGATCACTATGAAGATATCCATATGCCGAATAATACCGGTGTGGCCATTATCCTCGGTGGCCTGACGTTTGTGCTGGGTTTTGCTCTGGTATGGCGTATCTGGTGGCTTTGTGCGCTCTCTTTACTGGCAATCGTTGCGCTTGTGATCTATCGCTCCTTCAAGGGCGATCCGGGTTACATCATTACGGCGGCGGAATTGGAAAAGATGGAAAAAGAAGCTATGCGCCGTGAAGCACAGGTTGGCATACAGGGGCATCAGGCCGGTAGCGGCGTATTGGGCGAGAATATAGCCTAAGAGCGTTCTGATCTGCCACCGCTGGCTTCGCAGCCGAGTTCATCAGTGGGGCTGGATCATCTCGCAGTGGATGACTCTGACAGGTGGTGGCCGAGGCATCGGCCACCAGTTAATGAACGGTAGATTGAGGAGTTTTTTATGAGTTCTCATGCCACTAATGTGGATCCGAAAACAGCGGAATTATGGGATAAAAGTCACTATCAGCATGATGTGATCTCCACCCGCACCTTTGGCTATTTCATGTATCTGCTGAGCGACGGCATGCTGTTCGCGACACTTTTTGCCGCTTATGGCGTACTGAGTTACCAGCACAGTTACTTTGGTGGGCCTACCCCGGCCGACATCGTGAAGCCGTGGTACACCTTTGCCCAGACCATGGCGCTGTTTTTCAGTGTGCTGGCCTACGGTTTTGGCATGAATGCGCTCAAGTACAAAAACAAAAGCGGGGTGATCAATGGGTTGCTCGCGGCTTTCGTGTTGGGTGTATTATTTCTGGCACTGGACATCCATGACATGACGCATCTGGCGTCATTGGGTATCACGGTTGCAACTAGTGGCGGGATGTCTGCGTTTATTATCCTGACCCAGGTACATGCGACCCATATTTTCTTTGGGTTGATCTGGATTTTGGTCATGATGGCTCAGGTACTGGCCAAGGGCTTTACCACTGAGGTGGTGGGCCGGTTGTTGACGCTGCGTATGTTTTGGCATTTGCAGGCTATTATTTGGGTGTTCGTGTATGTGTTCGTTTATTTGTGGGGATATATGTCATGAGTCACGGTCACGATGATCCGACGTTGCATCCAGAAGTGCAGATGTCCACTTCTCGTGGATATTTTATAGGGTTCGCGATTTCCAGCATTCTGATGCTCATCGCTACTTTTTTGGTGACATCGCATTCTGTGCCGCCATTTGGGCTGTTGATGGTCATCTCGACCTGCGCAGGTATAGCGATTATCGCGCAGATTTACTTTCTGCTGCATATCGATATTTCCGAACACAATATCTGGAATACCGTGGCTTTGGTGCTGTTCATGCCGCTCTTTTTGATTACCATTGGTCTGACTTGGTGGATGTTCTCGCAATTGTACCTGCACACGATGTTCATGCCGGGCATGCCCGGCATGATGCATTAACGGAGTAGATACCATGCCCACGGCTATGGGACGCAAGACGTCAGACGCTGCGGTAACCGAGCTTCCCCATGCGGTAGAAGGGGAGATGACTGCGCTGGTACGGGTGGTTGGCGGGTTAATCACGGTGATGCTGCTGGCAGCGGTGTTGGCGGGTTTGTGGCGCGGCCTCACCAGCCAGCAAGGTCTGCTCACGGATGTTATCAACGGCCTCACGGCCAGCGAGGTGGGCTTTGCCACTATCCTGATCCTCCTGGGCAGCCTTGTTGAAGGCTTCGGCTACGGCCTATCCCTGGGTACCCGCTGGCCCTATACCCGTAACATCGCGGTGTTGATGGTGCGTGGTGACCCCGAAGCCGCGCATCGCATGGTAGCCACCCTAGTGGGTCTGGTTGCCTTGGCTCTGGTAATTCTGTCCCCCAGCGTCACCACCATCAGCGGCCTGTCTCTGGTCGTAGTCACCGCCCTGTTCGGCATGGGCACCCTGTACGTTCTCGCCGGTCGGGCCCCAGCCTTTGTTCACGGCACCCACGGTTTACTGGCTTACGGTGTTTTCCTCATCTACCTGACGGATATCGTCTATCCGGGCGTCAGCTTCTTGACCTACCTCGGGGTCACGAGCGCCTTACATGCTTTATTGCTCGCCATCTTCCTCGGTGGTATGACCACCGGCCAGCGCGGCTTTGGCACCCCCATTGGTCCCTTCGTCAAACCGCAGAAGGCTTCCCAGTGGACCATTGCCGCTCATATCAGTGCAGCCCTGTTACTGGTTGCCACCCTCGGCTGGATGATGCCCGCTTACCCCGTCGCCTTTTATCTGGCGGTGACCCAGGTCGCGGTCGGGTTTTTGCTTTCCCATGCGGTGAATCTCAAACCTAAGGCCCCCGGTGTGCTGGTCGCCTTTCACCAGTCCATGGTCTTGCTCATGTGTCTCGCCATTGTCCTGCAATGGCGCTAAGACAAGGACGTTCTATCATGCTTAAACTCGATGTAAACGGACAGGGTGTTGCCCGTCTCCCTGAACGACGCCACCACCTCCTGGCTTTTCTTCGCGACCTATGGGTACTGGCCAAAGCCCGGGTGGTTTCTCTGCTGGTCTTCACCGCTGCGGTGGGTGAGATTCTCGCCCCCAACGCTCTGCTGCACTGGGAATCGGCCATCGCTGGTCTGGTCGGCATCGCGCTGGCCGGTGGGGCAGGGGGGGTGCTTAACCAGATCGTCGAACCTGCCCTCGACCAGCACATGCGCCGCACCCTCCACCGCCCGCTGGCCGAAGGGCGCATCAGCCGTAGCGGCGCCATCGTTTATGCCGCCACCTTGATGTGTGCAGCTATCGCCATCCTCGCCTGGGGCACTAACCCTCTGACCCTGGTGCTGACTCTGGTGGGCACCGTCGGCTACGGTATTGTCTATACCCTCTACCTCAAACCCAGCACGCCCTGGAACATCGTCTGGGGTGGCCTCGCCGGTGCCTTGCCACCGCTGATCGGCTGGACCGCCATTACCGGCAGTTTCGCCGCGCTGCCCCTGGTTCTGGTCCTGTTGGTCTTTGTGTGGACCCCGGCGCACTTTTGGCCACTGGCTATTTGCTGTCGGGAAGACTATGCCAAAGCCTGTATTCCCATGCTGCCGGTGACCCACGGCGTGGATCGCACCCGCAAGGAAGTGCTGAACTACGCCATCCTCACCTGGATCGTCAGCATGGTCCCCGTCTTTCTCACCGGTGACTGGGTGTATGGCGCCATTGCCGGTCTCTCCGGAGCCTGGTTCGTGGGCATGGCCCTGCACCTCAAAGCCCTGCCGGAAGGCAAAGAAATGGATCAATATGCCCGACGGATGTTCGCCTACTCCATCTCCTACCTCTTTCTGCTCTATACCGCCCTGATCTTAGGCAAACTGGTGATGCGTCATGGCTTCTTCTGAGACGCCCCCCCGCGGCAAAGGCTCGCCCATGAGCCCGCTCGAAAAGCGGGCAGTGAGCGGTCTGAGCTTCATTTACATCGCGCGCATGCTTGGTCTTTTCATGCTCATGCCGGTACTGGCGCTGGATAATGACCAGCTCCGCCACAGCACCCCACTGCTGCTGGGCCTCGCCATCGGCATCTACGGACTGGCCCAGGCCGCCCTTCAGTTTCCCTTCGGGGTCGCCTCCGACCGTTTCGGGCGTAAACGGGTGCTGGTCTTCGGGATCCTGATTTTCGTACTGGGCTCCCTTTTGGGGGCGGTTACCCACAACATCTGGGGCATTATCCTCGCCCGTCTGCTGCAAGGTGCCGGAGCCGTGTCCTCGGTACTGCTGGCCACCGCCGGTGACCTGACCGGCGACCAGCATCGCACCAAGGCCATGGCCGCCATCGGCGGTAGTATCGCCATAGCTTACGTGCTGGGTATGGCCTTGGGCCCGGTGTTTTATGGTGTGTGGGGGCTGACCGGCGTTTTTCTGGTCGCAGCCGCATTCGGCGTCCTCGCGCTCTTTCCCCTGTGGAAGATCGTTCCCCCCATCCCCCACAACCATCAGCAGCGCATGGGCACCTGGCGGGACGCACTGAGGATGTTCAAACACCTTCCGGTGTTGACCGCCAGTGTCGGCATTTTCATCCTGCAGATGGTGCTGGGAGCCAGCTTTGTGGTGCTCTCCCCGGAACTGGTCAAAGCCATGCATATCCCCGATACCGCCGTCTGGGAAGTCTACCTGCCGGTGATGTTGCTCTCGGTAGCGGCTATGGTCTACCCGGTGATTTATGCCGAAAAGAACAAACAGCACGGCCAGATGCTGGCCTTCAGTGGCATCTGCATTGCGGTGGGCGCCCTGATCATGGGACTGTTGGCTGGCCAGTTCTGGCCGGTGGCCGTTGGCGCAGTCATTTTCTTTGCGGGCTACAACATTGCTTCCGCCATCCTACCCTCCATGATGAGCCGCAGTACCACGCCGGAACAGCGGGGGGCGGCCAGTGGCGTCTATTCGCTGATGCAGTTTCTGGGGATATTCGTAGGTGGTGTGGTTGGTGGCTGGGGTTTGGGCATCGCCGGCGAGAAAGGGGTCTTTTACATCCTCGCCGCCGTCGGCCTGCTCCTCGCCCTGCAAAGCTGGAATGGCAAACGAATGGCGTTGTTGCTGGGGCCGGATGCCCGGAGTTAGTGAAGAATGCGCTATATCTCTTAGCCGCCAATAATAAGCGCTAGCACGCCAAAGGTAATGCAATAGATACCAAAGGGTCGCAGCGCTTTGATCTCATGTTTATGAAAATAGTGCATCAGAAACCAGACGGAAGTCCAGGCACAGATTCCCGATAGAAGACCTGCAAAAAAGATGGTGCCGAGTAATTCGGACGGCATACGTGCGTGGAAGAGCTTGGGAATTTCCAGCATGCCGGCTGCCGCAATAATCGGGGTGGCGAGCAGAAAGGAAAATTTTGCGGAATTTTCATAGTCCAACCCTACACCAATACCAGCGACTAACGTAGCACCCGAACGCGAAAACCCGGGAATCAATGCGAGGGATTGGGCGAATCCAATACCAATAGCACGTGGCCAGCTCAGGTTGTCCAATGAATGGCTGGGTTGCCGCGCACGCAAGTGATCTCCCCAGACGAGCATGATGCCGTTAATCATCAGTGCCACCGCAGCAAAGGTGAAACCGCCGAACAGGTCTTTGATTCTATGGGCGAGGGCAAGGCCCAGTAAACCGGCAGGAATGGATGCGATGAAAAGGATCCACAGCAGCCGTGACTGGGGATTGCTGGGATGTCCACGCGCACGAATGAAGCCACCGAGCAGTGCCGCCCAGTCGCGCCAGAAGAACAAAAGCAATGCCGCCGCTGTGGCGAGGTGGAGCACGACCACAAAGGGTAAAAACCACCCCGCGTCGCGGTTGATGGGCCAATGCAGAAGCGCGGGTACCAGGATGACGTGCCCAAGACTGGAGATGGGAAATAATTCCGTAATGCCTTGCAGCGCGGCCAGAAATAGTAGGTAGATAGGATGTGCCAAGCTCTTTCCTTCTATAGGTAGCGCACGGCGAGAATGGTGTACTCCCGCGTTCCACCAGGAGCGCGTACTTCTACCAGATCGCCTTCGTGCTTGCCGATAAGCGCACGCGCAATGGGGGAACTGATGGATATCTTGTTTTCCTTGATATCCGCCTCGGCATCACCGACGATCTGGTAAGTCACCTCATTACCTTCTGCATCTTCCAGCTCCACAGTAGCCGCAAAAACAATTCTACCACCCGTATTCAAGGTCTTGGGATCAATGACCTGGGCACGGGACAGATGATCTTCCACCTCGCGAATGCGTCCCTCAATAAAGGCCTGCTGCTCTTTCGCCGCGTCGTATTCGGCATTTTCCGAGAGATCACCCTTGGCTCGAGCCTCGGCGATCGCTTCAATGACGGTGGGCCGGTCCACGGTTTTGAGGCGGTGTAACTCATCGCGCAGGCGCTGGGCACCAATAACAGTCATGGGAATTTTGTCGCTCATATCTACCTCGTGCTGGTGTTTGTCTGGTTCAGATCCTGCAGCCGGAGGATGCTGCGTTCCTCCGTCATCAGGGCGTGAATGGCAGCAGCGCCTGCGATAGCGCCCGCCAGGGTGGTGTAGTAGGTCAATCCCATTTGCAGCGCTGCACGACGGATGCTAAAAGAGTCGCGCACCGATTGCCGTTCATCCACGGTGTTGATGATGATCTGCACCTTGCCGTTTTTGATCGCATCGACGATGTGGGGACGGCCTTCAGTCACCTTGTTGACTGCGGTGATTTCCAGACCTTCCCCATGCAAAAAAGCAGCAGTGCCCTTGGTGGCGATCAACTTAAAGCCGAGTTCGGACAGCGTCCGCGCCACCGAAATGAGGCCTTTTTTATCTGCATCGCGGACGCTGAGAAAAACGGTGCCGGAGCGCGGGAAATGTTCACCGGCGCCGATCTGCGCTTTGAGAAAAGCCTCGCCGAAACTGGCACCGATGCCCATCACCTCGCCGGTAGACTTCATTTCCGGCCCCAGCAGTACATCCACGCCGGGGAATTTGATGAAGGGGAAGACCGCTTCCTTAACGCTGAAATGGGGAGGATTGGGAATCTGCGGAATACCCTGTGCCGCTAGAGATTTTCCGGTCATGCAGCGAGAGGCAATTTTGGCCAGGGGCCAGCCGATGGCCTTGGAGACGAAAGGCACCGTCCGGGAGGCGCGCGGGTTCACCTCCAGCACATAGATACGCTCTTCCTGGACGGCGAACTGACAGTTCATCAGACCCACCACACCGAGCGCCAGGGCCAATTCCACGGTTTGTCGCCGGATTTCGTCCTGAATGGCTGGGGACAGGGAATAGGGCGGCAGGCAACAGGCGGAGTCGCCACTGTGAACGCCCGCCTGCTCAATATGCTCCATGATCCCCGCGACGATCACCTGTTGCTCGTTATCGGCGACGGCATCAACGTCCACCTCCAGGGCGTCATTCAGAAAACGATCTAGGAGAATCGGCTGGTCATTGGAGATACGCACAGCCTCCACCATATAACGTTCGAGGTCATCTTCGCCGTAGACGATACGCATCGCGCGGCCGCCCAGTACATAAGATGGGCGGACTACCAGCGGATAGCCCAATGCGCGCGCTTTGCTCAAGGCTTCCGGGGCACTCCGCGCAATGGCATTTTCCGGCTGGCGCAAGTTGAGGCGCTGCAAAAGTTGCTGGAAGCGCTCGCGGTCTTCAGCCAGATCAATGGAATCCGGAGTGGTGCCGACGATGGGTACACCGGCGGCTTCCAGATCGTTGGCGAGCTTCAGCGGCGTTTGACCACCGAACTGGACAATCACGCCCTGAGGCTTTTCGACCGCGACGATTTCGAGGACATCTTCCAGCGTGAGCGGCTCGAAATACAGGCGATCGGAGGTGTCGTAGTCGGTGGACACCGTCTCCGGGTTACAGTTGACCATGATGGTCTCAAAATCATCTTCGTGCAGGGCCATGGCCGCATGCACGCAGCAATAGTCAAACTCAATGCCCTGCCCGATCCGATTGGGACCGCCGCCGAGAATCATGATCTTGGGCTTATCACTGGGCTCCGCCTCGCATTCCATCTCATAGGTGGAGTAAAGATACGGCGTTGGTGAGCGGAACTCGGCAGCGCAGGTATCCACCCGCTTATAGACCGGTCGAATACCCAGCTTCTGGCGGTGCTCACGCAATAGTTGCTCGCGGCAACCTAACAGGCGGGCCAGACGCCGATCCGAAAAACCCATGCCTTTAAGCGTGCGGAGCCTGGTGCCATCGAGACTCGCCAGAGCGAGCCCGCGCAAGCTCTCCTCTGTTTGGACAATCTCGAAAATCTGCTCCAGGAACCAGGGGTCAATGTGGGTAGTACGCTGCAGGCTGCCCTGATCCCAGCCGCGCCGTATGGCGTCCGCCAGATACCAGAGGCGATCGGCACCGGGAACCCGTAACTCCTGCTCCAGCTTTTGCAGGGTGTCCGGATCGTTGCCGATGAGTTTCTCATCAAGACCATCCACGCCCGTTTCCAGACCGCGCAGTGCCTTTTGCAGCGACTCTTGGAAGCTGCGGCCAATGGCCATCACCTCACCAACCGACTTCATCTGAGTGGTCAGATGGGCATCGGCTTCTGGAAATTTCTCGAAGGCGAAGCGGGGGATTTTGGTGACCACGTAATCGATGGTCGGCTCGAAACTCGCCGGTGTCGCCTGGGTGATGTCATTGCGCAGTTCGTCCAGGGTGTAGCCCAGCGCCAGTTTGGCGGCAATTTTGGCAATGGGAAACCCAGTGGCCTTGGAGGCCAGCGCCGAGGAGCGCGATACCCGCGGGTTCATCTCGATGACGATTAACCGCCCATCTTCAGGGTTGACAGCAAACTGCACATTGGAACCACCAGTATCTACCCCGATGCGGCGCAACACCGCAATGGAGGCATCACGCATGCGCTGGTATTCGCGGTCGGTAAGGGTCTGGGCTGGGGCCACAGTGATGGAGTCCCCGGTGTGAATACCCATGGGATCAAGATTCTCGATAGAACAGACAATAATGCAGTTATCCGCCCGGTCGCGGACTACTTCCATCTCAAACTCTTTCCAGCCGATGATGGATTCTTCGATGAGGATCTCGTGGGTGGGGCTGGCCTCCAGGCCGCGTGTGGCGATGTCCTCAAATTCCTCGCGATTATAGGCAATGCCGCCGCCGGTCCCACCCAGCGTGAAGGAGGGCCGGATGATAACCGGAAAGCCGATGTCTTCCGCGATCTGGCGTGCGCCTTCCATGTCATGACCGAAGGCAGAACGAGCTACTTCCAGGCCGATCTCTTCCATGGCCTTTTTGAACAAACCGCGATCTTCGGCTTCACGGATGGCTTCCACCGACGCACCGATCAGTTTGACGCCATACTGCTCCAGTATTCCTTCCCGATGCAGGTCCAGGGCACAGTTCAGCGCAGTCTGACCACCCATGGTGGGAAGGATGGCGTCTGGGCGCTCCATGGCGATGATGCGTGCGACCGTTTGCCATTCGACGGGTTCGATGTAGGTGGCGTCCGCCGTTTGCGCATCGGTCATGATGGTGGCCGGGTTGGAGTTGGCCAGAATGACACGGCAACCCTCTTCACGTAGCGCCTTGCAGGCCTGGACGCCGGAATAATCGAATTCGCAGGCCTGCCCGATAATGATGGGGCCAGCGCCGATGAGCAGGACGCTTTTGATATCCTGATACTTAGGCATGGTCGTGGCCTCCGTGCTGGTTCATGGCGTGAACAAAGTCGTCAAAAATCACACTGGCGTCATGGGGGCCGGGTCCGGCTTCTGGGTGTCCCTGAAAGGAAAAAACGGGCAGGTTTCGATGTGCCATACCCTGCAAACTACCGTCAAATAGAGAGGTGTGCGTCGCAATCAGGCAATCCGGCAGGGTGTCCGCATCCACCGCAAAGCCATGATTCTGGCTGGTGATCAGCACCCGACCACTGCGCAGGTCTTTGACCGGATGGTTGGCTCCGTGGTGTCCGAACTTCATCTTGATGGTTTTGGCACCCAGGGCCAGCCCCAGTAGCTGATGCCCCAGGCAGAGCCCGAAGGTGGGAATGCCTGCAGCGATGATCTGACGCATGGCTTCTCCGGCGTAGTCGAGGGCCGCAGGATCGCCGGGGCCGTTGGAGAAGAGCACTCCGTCCGGGCGCAGGGCAATCACCTCGGCAGCTGCAGTGCGCGCTGGCACTACTGTAACTTGGCAGGCACGATCAGCCAGCAGTCGCAGGATATTCTGTTTGGTGCCAAAGTCGTAAACTACCACATGGCGCTGCATCCGGGTGGCGGGCTGGGCGTGATAGCCCTGATCGGGAGTGCCGCTGGCGAGATTCCAGGCGTATGTTTCCTGGCAGCTTACGTCCTGCACCAGATCACGGCCGAGAAGACCGGGGAAAGCTCGCGCCGCAGCCAGGGCGTCGTCATCGCTGACCACCTTTCCGACGAGAACGGCGGCATTCTGCGCGCCGCTATCCCGTAATCTGCGGGTCAGGGCACGGGTATCTATTTCGGCGATGCCCGGAATCTGATGGGATTTTAAAAAGTCGGACAAGTCTTGCGTGCTGCGCCAACTGCTGGGCGTGCGCGGCTGGTTGCGTACGACCAGGGCAGAACAGAATATCCGAGCACCCTCCATATCCTCTGGATTGATACCCGTATTGCCAATATGTGGATAGGTGAGCGTGACAATCTGCCCTCGGTAAGAAGGATCAGAAAGAATCTCCTGGTAACCACTCATGGCGGTGTTGAAACAGATTTCACCCACCGCCAATCCGGTGGCACCAAAGCCTTTACCGTGATAGATGCTGCCGTCTGCTAATGCCAGGACCGCCTGCACGCCCCACCTCGCCAACAAGAGGATGCAAAAAAAGGGAGGGGGTCCCCTCCCACGTAGATATCGTCTATTCTAGGGACCGGAAGGGAAGCGGTCAACGCACCATCGTTGTGTGGCACGACGGTGCAGTCGTTTGACGCGAGCATTCTCGGAGGCATTGGTAGAGATAACTTACTGAGTAGCCGTGTTTTCAATGATATCTTGGCCATTACTTTTTATAATTCGCAGAAGGGGTGCCTTATGGGTTGGATGCAATGGTCTGTGCTGGCGGCGGGCGGTATGTTGGTGTTGGCAGGATGTGCGACGACCACGACGAACGGCATGGCACCACCGCAGGATATGGCGAGTCACTACCCGGCACTTGCCCCATCTCCCCTGCCACCGGCCCCGACCAGGCCCTTGTCACCGGTACGCTCTGCGCCCACGGTTTTGCCGCAGGCGACACCACCTGTAGTCCCTCCGCCAGTGGCCTTCTCGTCCACGCCCTTGCCGCTGGCTCCTCTTGCCGCGCCATCGACTACGTCGTCCGTGCCCAGCATTCCGGTAGCGCCTTCTGCTGTGCAGTCTCTGAACAGCGCTAAAATATCCTTTTCCGACGCATGGCAGGCGGATATGACCAAAGCGCGTCAGGACAGTGCCCAGTGTGCAGCGATGTCGTCTGCGGCACAGACAGCGTGCTGGCGGGGCGTCTCCGTCTGGGCGCAGAAGCGGGCGGCGCGCTATCAATCCCTTAGTACCCAGGCAACGGGCGCCCAGGCTCAGCAGATGCAGTCTGCAGCAAAGTTTTTTGGAGTAACCGGGGAATGGGCCAGTGCTTGCGGCGCCCTCACCTCACAGCAATGTGCGGAATCACCACTAATCGGCAAAATGCAGCAATGGAAGGCGTCTGTAGGGATTCCAGGAGTATCGTAAGCGTTGATCCGATTTTTTGACTATCATCGCAATGACGCAGGCAAAACAGATTGCCGTCGGGCAGATTATTCGAGTCTGCTGCAAATGCTTCCTC